>CAMBPB010000043.1 GCA_945869465.1 Prosthecobacter debontii | reverse complement strand
GCACGTCCAGACCCGCCGGCACAGCGTAGTCGAAGACCAGCTCCGAAGGACCATCAATCAATACCCGGACATTCACCGCCGCCACCCTGACTTCTGAAGGTCTGCGGGCCAAGGTGCAATTCTCACCGCATGGGGCGCCGCCAGCTCGAAGGCCCGCCGCCTTGCTTTTCGACCCGGTAAACTCCACCCTCTCGGAAGTCCGCGCCGAACCCAAACGCTGGAACCTCCCGCTCCTCATCCGGCTGATTCCACGCTCCAATCCGGCCTCCTCACCGTGAAACCGTTCACCCGCCGGCGAACACCGGCTTGAAGCCGGCTTCCGTGAGGATGCGTTTCATTTCCTCGCGTTTATCGCCCTGGATTTCGATGCAGCCGTCTTTCACCGCGCCGCCGACACCGCAGGTTTTCTGGATTTTTTTGGCGAGTTCCTGTTTCTCCGCCAACCCGATTCCGGTAAAATTTTTTGCTACCGTGACAGCCTTGCCGCCGCGATGCGCTGTTTGACGAACGATGTCCACACGGCCCCGGTTGAGGTTTTTTTGCCCGCGTTGGGAGGTTTTTACCGGCATGAGAGGAGCGGAAATCCGCGGGAGTTCAGGTCCCGCAGGCAAATTCCCGAGTCCTGCCAGCGCCCCGAAAGGATCCGGGGTCAGATTTTCTTGCGTGCGATTGGCCTTGTTTCCTTGGTTTCCACTCATCCGCGCCACTCAACCACGGATGCGGTGAAGTTCACGCTTTTTCGGTCGTTCTTGGATTCGCGCCGGTGGATCCGCCTCCAAGGCTTATTGGATCTGGCGCGCCGCTTGCAGGGTGTTTTTCATCAACATGGCGATGGTCATCGGGCCGACGCCGCCGGGCACCGGGGTGATGGCGGAACAGAGCGGGGCGACTTCCTGATAGGCGACGTCGCCGGTGAGGCGGTAGCCGGATTTTTTGGAGGGATCTTCGACGCGGTTGATGCCCACGTCGATGACCACGGCGCCGGGTTTCACCCAGGCGGCCCTGACCATTTCCGGGCGGCCGACGGCGGCGATGAGGATATCGGCGCGGCGGCAGATGGCGGGCAGATCCTTGGAACGGGAGTGGGCGATGGTGACCGTAGCGTTGGATTTTTTCGCAACTAACAACAGCGCCAGCGGCTTGCCGACGATCATGCTGCGGCCAACGACGACGGCTTCCGCGCCGTTCGTGATGATGCCGGAAACTTCCAACAGTTTCATGCAGCCGGCGGGGGTGCAGGGCACGAATCCGCTGGGGTCTTCGAGCACGAGTTTGGCGACGTTTTCCGGGTGGAAGCCATCGACGTCCTTGCGCGGATCGATGGCGCGGATGACGGCCTCCTCATCGATGTGTGCGGGCGGTGGGGATTGCACGAGGATGCCGTGGATGGCGGGGTCGGCATTGAGGGCGCGGACCACGTTGAGCAATTCGGCCTGGGTGGTGGTGGCGGGCAGTTCGATCTTAAGCGAGTGAAATCCAAGCTCGGCGCAGGTGCGGGCTTTCGAGCCGACATAGACTTTCGACGCGGGATCCTCGCCGATGAGAACCACGGCGAGTCCGGGCTGGATGCCTTTGGCTAACAATGCGGCGGTTTCCGCGCGGCACTCGTCGAGCACGGTGGCGGCCACGGATTTTCCATCGAGGATTTTCGGGGAGTTCATTGGGAGAAAAAATTTCAGGCGTCGTCGGTGCCCGCGAGCAGGATCGCCTGGACCCGCTCGCGGTAAGTTTCGAAGGCAGCTTCATCAAGCTTGGGCGGAACGACAAGCATCTCGTCGAAAATGACGGTGACGCGGCTGAACGGCTTGGGGATCACCAAGCGGTCCCAGGTTTTCAAGCGCCACGCGGAGGAATACACCGCGTGGATCGGGATGATGGGCGCGCCGGAGGATTCTGCGAGCTTGATGACGCCGGCATGAAATCCATAGCGCGGGCCGCGCGGGCCGTCGGGCGTGATGCAGACGTCGAGCCCGTCCTTGAGCGCGCGCTTCATGCCGATCAACGCCGCGACCGCCCGCCGCGAGGACGAACCGCGCACTGCGCCGATGCCAAACACCGCCATCGCCCGCGCCAGCAGCGCGCCGTCCTTGCTCGCGCTGGTTAGGACAACGGACTTGCGCGAATTTCCGCCGGTCCGCCACCAGATCGGCGGGAGGGTGAAAATCCGGTTGTGCCAGAGGGCGAAAATGACCGGGCCTAGCGGATCATCCGGAGTCGTGACGCCGCAGCGGTCATCGACTTCGTAGCGCAGGGTCTTGGCCCAGCAACGCATGAACCAGCCGGTGAGCGAGCCGAGGATTTCCGCTTTGCGGTCGCCACGGATCTCGGTGCTTTTGGCCCTGCTCATCAGTTAGGTTAAAGAAAACCCGCGGGGTGAAGGGTGTCCACGAGGTATTGCTGGCGGGACATCAGATCCTGATAGATCTCGTGTGCCTGCGGGTCCGGGTCGCAGCGCGATTCGGGCCCGCCGGCCACCAGATAGCTGGCGATTTCCTCAAAGCCGAGCGACTCGCCGCTCTGATGGAAAAACCCGACCGCCGCCTGCATCGCCGCACCGACGGCTGCGCCTTGGCGGCTGGAAACGGGCACCACCGGCGCGCCGAAAACATCCGCCAGCATCTGGCGCATCACCGCACTCACCACCCCCGGTCCTAGCAGCCGGATTTCCGGCGGGTCGAATCCAAGGTCGCGCAACCGGCTCATCGCGTAGCCGAGACCGAGGGCCACGCCTTCCGCGGCGGCGCGGGCCATGTGGGCGGGGGTGAAATTTTCCGGGGTGATGCCGTGCAGCACGCCGGTGCCATCGGGCAGCCGGGGGACCGACTCGCCGGTGAAATACGGCAACAGTAGGAGTCCGTCCGCGCCGGGTGAGACACTGGCGACCATGGCTTCGAATTGTTCCGCGCTCCAGCCGTAATGGCGGCGCAGAACCTCGGGGGCGACTGCGGCGTTGGTGGTGTTGGCGAGGCCGAGCCAGGAACCGGTGGCGCTGCACAGCGGAGTGATTTCACCGCGGTAGTCGATGACGGGCGAGCCTCCGATTCCGACGATCACGCCGTTGGCACCGAGCTCTACGGCGACGGCGCCATCGACCACGCAGCCGGCGGCCAATGCGGCTAACATGGGCGAGGCGCTGCCCGCGCCGACCTGCACCAGTTCGGAAATCCCCCACTCGCGTGCCAGCGCGGGGCGCAGCAGGCCACGGGGTTGGTCGGAGGGGCGGACGGGAGGCAGCCGCGAGGCGAGCGCGGGGTCAATGAAGTCCAGCAACTCTGCCGACCACGTGCGGCTGCGGATATCGAGCAAGCCGGTGGCGGAGGCGCTGCCGGGTTCGGTCGCGCGTTCTCCGGTGAGCCAGTAGGCGATGAAATCCTGGGCGGTTAGAAAGCTGGTGGCGCGTTGGAAATGATCGGGTTCGTGCTGTTTGAGCCAGAGGCATTCCGCGGCGGCGGATTCCACGCCGGGCGCCTGGCCGGCGAGTTCGATGAGTCCCGGAGCGCCGCCAAAGGCCCGCGCGATTTCATCGGCCTGGCGTTTCACCGAGACATCGCCGGCGAGTTTCGCGGGGCGGATGATGCGGTTGGCCTCATCGAGCAGCACCAGCCCGCGTTGCGGTCCGGCCACGCCAATGGCGGCGACGCGGTCCCTTTCGCCTTCGAGGGCGGCGAGGCACTGGCGCACGGCGCGGTCCGTGGCATCGATCCACTGCGCCGGGTTTTGCTCACGATAACCGGCGGGAAGGCCCTCGATCCAGTCATGCGGCACCCAGGCCTCGGCGCGGATCACTGCGGATTCGAGGTCAAGCGCCACCGCGCGAGTGCCGCCGTGACCGATTTCAATCCCGAGAAAGTGCATGAGCTGGTGGAAAGTATCCAAACGCCCCTCAAAGGGGCGGAGGATCGTAGTTTCCCCAAGCATCCGCGTTTGACAAGCCCGGCGGTGGGCCGGTTGGCAAATCTTTGATCCAGTGGACCAACCTGGAAAAAAGGGCGTCTGCCCGGATTCGAAAATCAATCGTGGCGTTGCGGGTTTCAAGGGTTCGAATGCCGGGGTGATGAAGGCGATGAAATGCCTGACGATGGCCTTGGTTTTGGCGGCGGCCGGTTCCACACGCGGCGCATGTGTTGCGGGCTTGCCGGTGTCCGAGGCGGGTGATGAAATGTCCCGGTGACTTGGACATTCCAAAGTGTGGCGGTGGTGGGTTCGGGGGCGATCGGTTTGTATTATGGCGGGCGGTTGGCGGCGGCGGGTGAGAATGTTAATTTCCTGCTGCGTTCTGATTTCGAGGCGATTGCGCATGGCGGCCTGAAGCTGGAGAGTGTGCATGGCGACTTCGAATTGCCGCGGGTGCGGGCATTCCGCACACCGGAGGAGATCGGCCCGGTGGATCTGGTGATCGTGGCGTGGAAGGCCACGGCCAATCATCTCTTGAGCGCGGTGCTGCCGCCCTTGCTTCATCCGCAGACACAGGTGCTGACGTTGCAGAACGGCTTGGGAAACTGCGAAACCATCGCGGAAATCACCGGCCCAGAGCGTGTGCTCGGCGGCTTGTGTTTTGTTTGCATCAATCGGATTTTCCCCGGGTTGGTGCGTCATTCCGCCGGCGGGCGGGTGGCTATCGGGGAATGGCGGCCGGGTCTTGCCGGACGTGCCGCGGAAATCGCGCTGCGCTTCAACACGGCAGGCATCCCCGGCACCGCGGTGGAAAGTCTGGAGCAGGCGCAGTGGGAAAAACTCGTGTGGAACATTCCCTTCAACGGGCTCTCAGTGGCGGAAGGTGGCGTCACCACGGATGTGTTGCTGGCCTCCGCCGAAAGCGAAACCGAAATCCAGACGCTGATGGCGGAGATCATCGCCGCTGGGAGAGCCCTCGGTCACAATCTCGGCGACGATCTCATCGCATACAATATCGAGCGTACTCGGCCAATGGGTCCCTACCGGACCTCCAGCATGATTGATTTCGTTGCAGGCCGCGAGGTCGAGGTCGGGCCGATCTGGCAGGAGCCCCTGCGGCGTGCCAACGCGGCAGGGGTCGCCATGCCGCATCTGGAAAAACTGCTGGAACGCATCGAAACGCGCTTGGGCATTAGGCCAGCACGAGTCGTTCGTCGGAGCTGAGTTTTCCCGAGAGCTCGGGCCAGCCGCCGGGGAGTTGGAGGTTGAAGCAGTGCAAGTAAAGCGTGAGTAGCTTGGGATCGAAAAGCCCGACCAGGCGGTCGATGGTGGTGTTGAGGCGTTCGGGATCGAGTTTCTTGGGCAAATCGCCGACAACCGAGCCCTTGCCATCGTGCGGGATGCCCATGCCATCGCAAAACATCGCGAGCATCGATTGCTGGCCAGCCATCAGGAAGGCCTGCATGAGGTGCTCGCCGATCGTATCGCAGGCGTTGATTTTCAGTGTCTTGTGGATCCAGGCATATTGATCCGTGAGGGACTTTTTCTGGATGAAGATCGGTCGGAGCTTGCGGTTTCCGGCCAGGGTGGCGACGGCGGATTTGTAAACATTCCGATCATTGGAGCGGAACCAATCCAACATTTGGGTCACAATGGCGGGGTCAACAGCGGCGTAGAGTTCGTGGGATTTCACGGTGGGTAGGAAGATGAAGAAGTGGTAGTCAAGGTGCTAGGAGCGACTGTGGCAAGGTCAGAGAAGCGGTAAATTTCGGCTGTGGCCAGGATGGCTGAGCGCCGAAGCCCAGGGGACGCGCCAAACACCAGCGCGCTCAAGGCCCCCAGCCCGGCGCCAAACCTGTCCCACTGGCTGATGACTGGGGTGGTGAGCGCGAGCCGCAGGAAATTCGGCTGGGTTTTCAGATGGCGCGGGTGTTTGGGGACCGCATCAGTTCAAGCCTAGCACTTTCGGAGGGCTGGCATTGCCAAAGCGGTCGAGGGCGGTCACGGCGAGCGCATCCGCCCGCGGAATGGTGGCTTGCCCGGCTCCGGACGGATCGATTTTCACGGTGCGCCAGATGCCGCCGTTGCGGGCCTGCACGGCGATTTTAGCGGCGGTGCCATCGGTGGCCGACCAGCGGACAAGCGTGTTTGCGCCTTGCACCGACGCGCTGACTCCCGGCGCGGCCGGGGCTTTGCTGCTCACCCATGGCATTGGCGGAATGGCGGCCGGCTGGGTGTAGGTGGCGGCGAGTTGGGTGGCGATGCCGCCGCGATTGCTGACCAGGCTTTTGGCGCTCCAATGGATGTGGCCGTTCCAGTTTTTCCCGATCTTGCGGGTGATGTCGATTTGGTTGGTAATCTCGGATGCCGGGCGGCCGGGATCATCGGATGAATGGATGCGCGCGGTGGCGATGCCAGGCCACACCGGTCGGCTGCCTTGTTGGCGCCACCAGGTGAGCAAGGCGGGAAAACTCTGTTTTTGCGGGGAAATGCGCCAGTAGAGCTGGGGCGCGAGGTAATCCACCCAGCCGTTTTTCAACCACTTGCGCGAATCCCCGGCGAGTTGTTCGTAGCTGTCGAGCCCGGCTTCGATGCCGGCGGGCACCCCGGGCCGCCAGATGCCGAACGGGCTGATGCCCACGCGCACCCACGACTTCTGCCGTTTCACCGATGCGTAGAGGTTGCTCACAAACCCATCGATGTAAGCCCGCCGTTGCGCGGGGGATTTGCCATCCGAGAAATTCAGCCCGCCGGTCGGGTAGGGATAGAAATAATCGTCGAGGTGGACGCCATCGATATCGTAACGGCGGACCACGTCCAGGATGACGTTGAGGGCGCGCGAGCGGGAGTCCGGGCTGGCGGGATCGCACCAGGTCATCGAGCCGTAGCGCTTGGTGATGCCCGGCGTGCTGCGGCAGATATGGTTTCCGGCGATCTGTTGGGAGTTGCTGCAAAGCGCGCGGAATGGGTTGAACCAGGCATGGACCTCAATGCCGCGGGCGTGGGCCTCGCGGATGCAAAAGGACAGGGGATCGTAGCCCGGCGAGCGCCCCATGGTGCCTGTTAGCCACGAGCTCCACGGCTCGATCGATGACTGATAGAGCGCGTCGCATTGCGGCCGGACCTGAAACACCACGGCGTTCATTTTCAAGGCCGCCACCTGGTCGAGAATGGCGCGCAGTTCGGACTGTTGGGAGCTTGCGCTGAGGCCCTTGGCGCTCGGCCAGTCGATGTTGTGAACCGAGGCGATCCACGCGCCGCGGAATTCGCGGGCGAGGCCGGGCGGGCGCTCATTGACGGGTGCGTAGGTCTGGGCGCGGCCGCCGCCGGCCAGGGCGAGAGAGAGCAAAAGCAAGCGGATCATGGGGCGCAGGATGTCGCATGTTTCCGGTCTCCGCAAGTTCTCAAGTCCGCAGCTGATCCGCGACACCGGATGCGGGGATTGGGAGATCACGCGGAAACCGCTTCAGCGCAAGGACTGCACGATTTATTTGCTCCGCTCGGAGACTTACAGGATGCCCAAGGCGACAGGATGATCGGCTTCGACTTCCGCCCCAACCGAAGGTGCCCGGTGGCTCACGACATCGGCCGGTTTCTCATCTATCTGGATGTCTATCAGATCATGCCGGCAACCAAGGACTTCAAGAACAAAGCACTGAGGGTCCCGCGATGTTCGAAGAAGTCCTAGGCATGACCATGGCGTCCCAATTCGGCGCGTGACCCGCCCTCCCGCCATCGCTCTGCCCCTGATTCGGAGATTCTGATCACACCGTGGCTTGCATTTGACTCTGAAATCTGGCTTCTTCCGCCCATCCCAGATTCTAATGAAAGCCGCCCATCCATCAAGAAAGCCGCCGCGTGTTGGGTGCGCCAACTGCCCGATACTTGCGCTGAGGCGGGCTCCGGAAAATGAATTCTAGTTGAGGGCAAGAAGGCGCTTTTCCAGCACTCTCACCTCTCAGCGCACAACTTTTTCCCATGTCTCACGACTCCATCCCGCAACTCAGCCTCGGTACCGCAGCGCTCATCATCTTTTTGGTGTGCGCCGGATTCGTGATGTTGCGCGGCATGACCCGGATGATCCTCGGCACCGTGGGGCTCGCCCTCAGCGCGTGGATTGGCTTTGAGATCTGGCAACGGGCTCCCACCCTCTCCGTCGAATGGTTTGGAAAATCCATCGGCCTGGTCACCACCGGCCTTCCGATCGCGGTCTTCCTCAGTGCGTTTTTCCTCATCCGGAAAATCGCCAAGGCCGTCGTGCGACCCTTCGGAAAATCCCCCGACGAGCAAACAAAATCCTCCACCTCGATTATCCGGATCGCCTTGCGCCTGTTGCTTGCACTGATTCCCACCTCGCTCATCTGCCTGATCGGCGCCACCCTCGTCCACCACACCGGCGCGATCGCGGAAGTCCGCGCGTTCGGGGAAAAATCCCTCGGCATCGACAATCCGACACCCGCCAAATACAGCCAGAGCCTCAAATCCTCAGTCGAGGCCGCGCTGCCGGAATCCTGGCTCAAGGCGCTCGATCCCCTGGCCGATCCCTCCCGCCTCACTCTGGCCAAAGTCATCACCGCCCATTCCGAATCCCCCCTTCAACCCATCATCGATCCCAGAACCGGCAAACCCATCCCCCGCGCCATCATCGTCGATGACCCCGAACTCCAAAACCTTGCCCGCGAGGGGAAATTCGGCACACTCCTCCGCCACCCGCTCCTCACCAAAGCCCTCAACGACCCCCAACTCAAAGCCCTGCTCAAGGACCTCAATCTCTGAACCCATTTAAATCGAACCGCAAAAACGCAGAGGCCGCAATGGCTCGCAATGTTTTCGCAATGTTTTCGCAGTCCAAACACCTGATATTTCTCCTCCGCGCGCCTTTGCGATCTTTGCGCCTTTGCGCTTAAAATCTCCTTCCTCAACTCCCATGTCCTACCTCGTCACCATCGGCCTTGAAGTCCACTGCCAGGTCAAAACGAACACCAAAATGTTCTGCGCCTGCCGCACCTCCTTCGGCGACACGCCTAACACCCACACCTGCCCGGTTTGCCTCGGCCTGCCCGGCGCCCTGCCTGTTCTCAACCAGGAAGCCATCGAAAAAACCCTGCTCACCGGCCTGATGGTCGATTGCGCGTCGCCGGAAATCTCCAAATGGGACCGCAAGAATTATTTCTATCCGGACATGCCGAAGAACTATCAGACCACCCAGATGGACCTCCCGCTCTGCATCGGCGGCGGCGTCCCGCTCTACGATCATTGCTATCCCACCGATCACCGGAAAAGCATCGCCACTCCTAACAAAGTCGTCCGCCTCAACCGCATCCACCTTGAGGAAGACGTCGCCAAGTCCACTCACCTCGGCAACTCGTCGCTCATTGACTTCAACCGCGCCGGCGCGCCGCTCATGGAAATCGTCACCGAGCCCGACCTCGAATCCGCCGAGGAAGCCTTCGCCTATCTCCGCTCGCTACAGATGATCCTCCAACAAGGCGCCGTCTCCGATGCCGACATGGAAAAAGGCCAACTCCGCTGCGATGTGAATATCTCGCTGCGCAAAAACGCCACTGATCCATTAGGCTCGAAGGTCGAGCTGAAAAACCTCAACTCCATCTCCGCCATCCGCCGCGCCATCCACTTCGAAATCCAGCGCCAGACCGAAGACCTCGACCGCAACATCCCGCAAATCCAGTCCACCCGCCGCTGGGACGACGACCGTGGCGAAACCCAGCTCATGCGCACCAAGGAGGACGCGCACGACTACCGCTACTTCACCTGTCCGGACCTGTTGCCCATCCGCACCGCGCCGTTGTTGGAAAAAGTCCGCCCGCTCGTGCCGGAACTCCCGCACGAACTCGCCGCCCGTTTTGAAAAGGACTTCGGCGTCACTCAATATGACGCATCCGTTCTCTCTTCGGACAAGCACCTCGCCATCTATTTCGAAGCAGTCGCCGCCACAGGGACCGCGAGTCTCCAGACTCGCCAGTCCATCCCCGGCAAAAAGGCCGCTAATTTCATCATTAACAACCTGATGGGGAAACTCAACGAGCAAGGCATCGGCATCGACGACTGCCCGGTCAGTCCGGAGAAACTGCGCGCGCTACTTATGTTAGTTGAAGACGGCATCCTCGCCTCCAATCAGGCCAACGAAGTCTTCGCCGTGCTCTATCATTCGCCGGAGAAGGCCCCCGCCGCCATCGCCGGCGAACTCGGTTTCAAACCCGCCGCCGCCGGCGAACTCGAAGCGCTCGTCGATCAAGCCATCGCCGGCAACCCGACCGAAGCGGCAGCCGTCCGCGCCGGCAACGAAAAACTCCTCAACTTCCTCACCGGCCAGGTCATGAAAGCCGCCGCCACCAAGCCGAACCCGAAACAGGTGACGGAGCTGCTCCGGGCGAGGTTGTTGTAAGATCAAGGACGATACGGAGCGCAAGGGCAAGGACCTCCCCGCGATCCGGTTCCTCTTGGGCGAGAATCCTCACGCAATCACCGAAGACCGGCAGTAAGAAGCGTGGCCGGATTTCGGCAGCCGGTGAGTCCATGGAAGGGGAAAGCTATTCGAAGTCCCGATGCCTGATGGGGCGGGACGGGCACTGTTAAGGGTTCATGATTTCCAAATTCGTTAGGACCCGCCAGTCCCCGGGAGCGAGTCCTTCCGGCAGTGCGATGCCGCCGATCCGCTCGCGGTGCAAGGCCGTGACCCGGTTGCCAGTCCGGTGAAACATGCGCTTCACCTGGTGGTAGCGGCCCTCGTGCAGGGTCAGCCTCGCGCGGCGTTCCGCCAGGATTTCCAGCGCCGCTGGAAGTGTGGTTAGATCCTCGGTGTGGAAATAAAAACCCTGCGCAAACGCCGCCACCGCCTCGGGCGGAATCGGATCGCGGGTTTCAACGAGATACACCTTCGGCACTTTGCGAGATGGCGCCATCAGGGCCTTCGACCAGGTTCCATCGTTGGTTAGAAGAACAAGGCCCGAGGTATTCCGGTCCAGGCGCCCGACCAGATGCAGCGACGCCTTGTCCGGGTCGTCGATCAGATCGATCACAGTCCGGTGTTGCGCATCCACCGTGGCGCTGACCACCCCCACCGGCTTGTTGAGCATCAGGTGAAGCCGGCGCTCCGGCTTCTGAATGGCAATGTGATCCATCTCCACCAGGCAGAAGCGGTTCACCTCGCGGTCGATCCTGGTTTCCGCCATGCCATTGACGTGCACCCGCCCCGCCACGATCCGTTGGCGCGCACGGCGTCGCCCCAGTGAATCGTGTTTGGCCAGAAAGCGGTCGATTTTCACGGTAGGATTCGATTGCGGTCGCGTTACTCCAAGCGCACGCTCAACCGATAGAATTTCTTCGGCGCGTCGATGGGCAGGGTGACGATGACGGTCTGACCGCCGCCAAGGATTTGGGTGTGCCCAGATACGCCCTGCCATGAACCGGGAGTCGAGGGGTCGGAACTGACTACCAGATCGTATTTCCGCGTCAGTCCCATATAGCCACTTCCCGCGGCGGCGCGGGCGACGAAGGTTAGCGTGAAGGAATTGCCGGCGGTTGACGCGAGGACCAGCGGGCGCGGAGTGAAGGTGCGGGGATCGGTGCCGAGGGTGTATTCATCGAGGTTGGTGAAGCCGTCGCCTTCCGGGTCATCGTCGTCCGCAGCTAGGCCGACGGCGATTTCCTCGGCGGCGAAATGGCTGGAGCGCCATGAGGTGATCAAATCCGCGACGATGACCATGGTTGCGCTGGCGGTTCCGGTGTAGTTCGGGTCGGTGATGGTGGCGACCACGGCATAACTGTCTGCATCGAAGGGGGCCGTGGACAAGTTGTTGTATGTTAGAGAAAAAGAGCGTCCGCTGGGCTCGGTCGTCACCGAGGGGATTTTTTGGAAGCCGTCATAGGTGTGGGTGAGGTCTCCGAGGGTAATGGTGGCGGGGGCCTTGCCGATGACGCCGGTGTTGTTGTTCACCACTGTCACAGCATAGTTGTTTCCGCTGTTGCCGTCGCTGATAGTGATGAAGGGGACCAAAACCTTGCCGGTGCCGGTGTTGGGGTCCTGGAAGGACTGCGAGAGAACCGTGGCGGAGTCTCCAGCAAACAGCGGTTGTGATAGATCGGGCGTTCCCGGCGCGGTGGTGGTGCCGTCGTAGATCTTGGTGGCGGTCACCGCGGTGAGAGTGAGTGTCCGGGCTGTGATGGTTCCCTCCGCCGTTCCGCTGGAAAGACTGTAGTTCGCGGCCAGCCCGCCATTGGTGCCGTTGGCGAGCGCGTAGGTGATGACGCAGCCGGGATAGGATCCAACGTCTGGACCGGAGTATGCCGCCGCGCTGGCCGTGGTGGTTACGGTTTCCGTTCCCACAAAGCCGGCGAGGGTTCCCGCCGTGACCGCGCCGGCGGCGGAAGTGGCATTGTAAACCTTGGATGCGATCACGGGTGGGGTGATCGCCAGCACCTTGGGCGTGATCTGCACTGCGCCGGTGGCACCGTTCAGTGTGTAGTTGGCGGCGGCCGATCCTGATAGCACAAGGCTCGGTGCCGCCTTGAAGGTGGCGATCGTGCCCGTCCATTGCTGCTGGGCGCTGATGGTTCCGCCGGAGGATGCAGCCGCAGTCGCGGTGACCATCCGTTCCAACGCATGGACTCTGGCGTTGTTGCCGGTCGTGGGATGGGTTGACGTTGCAAAGTCCACCAAGGCGAAGCTGTTGAGGATGGATCCCAGCGTGCGGGTGTTGTGGTTGTAACCAATTCCGCCGATCCATAACTCGCTGCTTTGGGTGGTCGCGGCAGTGGTGCCAGTGACTGCCGCGGTGCTGTTGCCAGAGGAAACGGCCGACGGGATCTGGTCCAGCGGGCTGCTGGAAGCGATGCCGCTGTATTCCATCACCACCGCGCCCGAGCGAACCGACAGCTGGTTGATGGTGATCGCCGTTCCCGCACCGGCCGGCAGGTTGGGGGCATACCATATTTCCGTCGTCATGATCGAAATGTTGGATTGGGCCGCGCGAACCCATGTACCGTTAGGAACGCCGGTCTGGGTGATCGAGGTGACGGTATTGGCTGTCGTGCCGCGGGTGGAGATCACCGCGACCATCATGCTGCCCGCAGTCGGAGCCGCAGGCATGGTGACGCTGATGGTTGTGGCGGGATCGGTGCCGGTGGTGCCGGTGGCTTTTTGAATGCGAACCGGTGTTTCAGAGGTGGCGGTGACCGCCTGCGCGCCGACATTCCTAGCGGCCAGTTGCGCTCTGCCGGTGAGTAGCAGATTTTCGCCGTCAAGATTGTTGGCAATCGACAGGATGCCAGCCGCCGCCGCGGTGGTCGCGTCATAGGCCCGGGTGCCCGCTATCTGGAGAGGCCGCGCGGTGATGGTGGCGTTCGCGACGACGGGTTGGGCGGACAACAGATAGTTTCCGGCATGGGCGCCGCCGAGCGAATACCCGGTGGCTGCCACCGTCCGGCTTCCAACATTGGCACTGGAGAAAGTGCCGCCGCCAGCCACTGCCGTCACCGATTCACCGGCGAGCACGCCGGAAACCGCGCCGCCCGTTAGGTTGGCGGTGGTGGTGCCGTCATAGATCTTGTTACCCGCCGTCACCCCGGTGATGGTCACCGCCTTGGCATTCACCGTATAGGAAAACCCGGCGCAAACACTTGGCGCAAACGTGGAGTTTCCCTCGTAGCTAGCGGTGATCGAATGGCCACCCAATGCCAGCGAGGTGGTGGCGAAGGCGGCCGATCCCGAACTCAATGTTCCCGTGCCTAACACTGTGGCACCATCCCTGAAGGTCACCGTTCCTCCCGCGGGCCCTCCCGCCGCCGCCACCGTCGCGGTGAAGGTCACCGAACCGTAGGCACCCGCCGCCCCGAGCGACGACGCAAGCGTGGTCGTTGATTGCGTGGGCGCGGGCAGCGCGGTGACCTGGCCGGAAGCGGCTCCCTCGCCGGCAGTGTTGGTTGCGGACACCACATAAAAATAATTCGTGCCGTTAACCGCGGTCACATCGTTATAACTGTTCGCACCGGGACTCCCGATCACGAGATACGGGCCGCCACCGGTGAGGGATCGTTTCACCAGATAGCCGGTCGAGCCGGCGGAGGGACTCCATGTCAGACTGACCGTATTGCTCCCGGCGGTGGCAGCGAGATTGGCCGGTGCCGCAGGCAATCCAATGACTTGAATGACCAGAACCGCGGAAGTGCTTGTCCCGTTGCCGCTGTCGCCCGAATATTGGGCGGTGATGTTCTGAGAACCGGCGGCAATGCTGCTAGATGTGACGCTCGCCTGGAAGGAACCGTTCAGGGGACCAGTGCCGAGCCACGTGGTTCCGGCATAGAACGCCACGTTTCCAGTCGGCGCGGTGCCGGTGACCGTGGCGGTAAAGGTCAGCGGACTGCTTTGGATGGAAGTTGCGGTGCCTGTTGTTAGGTCGAGCGTGGTGCTAGTCGGCGGGGCCACCGTCACGGTTCCGTTGCCGGAAAAGTATGTCGGGAAACCGGACAACCCGTAGATGCCATAAGGTTGTGCGGCCCCGGCCAGGGACAAGGACGTGACATGGCGCGTGCCGGTGAAATTCAGGGTGACCTTGGCCCCGCTGCTGATGGCCAGGGCGCCCTGGCCGAGCGAGTATGCATTGGCGCAGGTGAGTGTGCCGCCGATGACTTTGGTTGCGCCGGTGTAGGTGGCGGAGCCCGTCAGCGTCATGCTACCCGTGCCGGTTTTCACTAGGCTGCCGCCTCCCGCGACCGGGCCGGTGAACTTAACGGTCCGGGCGGTCCCATCCGGGTTGGTATTCACCACCAGGCGGGCTCCTGTTACCAGATGGATCGGATTCGCGACACCGGCTGACAGATCAGCTTGGATTCTCAAGCCACCGCCACTGAGGTCTGCTGAAACGAGTTCGGTTCGCAGGGTTCCCGTGCCAAGGGAATTGACGTTGAACAACTGCGCGTTGGGGCGATCGGCGCTTCCGGGCTCTCCCAATGTCACACCGCCCTGGAAGGTGTTGTTGCCTTGAAACGTGAATCCTTGAGAGCGTCCGTTACCGCTAATCACGAAGCCGCCGGGACCTGAAATCACGGTGTTGGTCCAGATATCCTTTCCCCCGAACGATACGTCGCAAGTCACCATGCCACCCGTCAAAACAATCGGGTTTGGCAGCGCCCCACCGGATGAATTGCCCTCAAAACCGGTCGTGAAACCGCCGCCGCCGGCCAGGCTCAGGGTTCCGGTGCCACAACTGTTTTTGGTAGAGATAGAGATCGATCCGCTGTTCACCGTGGTGCCGCCGGCATGGGTGTTCACCCGGGTGAGGGAAAGATCACCACCGGTCGATTTGGTCAGAGCGCCCGCGCCGGAGATGACACCTGATAGAGTCACGCCGCCGCCGCCGCTGCCGCCGAGGGTCATATTGGCGGCGAGAGCCAGGCTGTTGGATATCGTGACCGGGTTGGCGCTGTTCTGGTTCATCTGCGGCAGGGTGGCGCTGTTCGCGGAGAACGAGAGGGGATTGCCGCTGATGGTCAAAGCCGGCAGGGCGCTGCCCAGGTTCAAGCGGTTCAGTTGGAAGGTGCCGGCGAAGTCGTTGGAACTGGCACCCGAGTAACCGCTCGTGTTGTAAACCAGCAGCGCGTCGGTGCCGCCGCCCGCGGCGGGGGCGGCGCCGCCGGACCACTGGCTGCCGGTGGACCAGGTGCCCGAGGCGATGTTCGTCCACGTTTGCCATTGCGCCACATTGAGACTCACAAGTGCAGGGGGGGAATTGAACACCCCGTCATTGACCTTGAAGGTGAAGCTGTCGGAGCCGGTGTAGTTGGCAGCCGGCGTGTAGGTGACATTCGGCGGGCTGCCGGACAGGACGCCGTGCGCGGGCTGGGTGAGCACGGTGTAGGCCAGCGGGTCGTTGCAATTGTCACTTCCCGTCAGGGTGAGCGCCTTGATGGTGTTAGGTGGAAGCTCCACGGACTGCGGGTTGGCCACCGGCGGATCGTTGATGATGGTCACTCCAACCGTGGCGGTGGCGGACGGCACGCCTTCGCTATCGGTTACTCTGAACGTGAAGCTGTCGGCCCCGTGGTAATTCGCCGCCGGCGTGTAAGTTAGATCCGGCGCGGTTCCGGACAGGGTGCCGTGGCCGGGATTGGCCACGATGGCATACGGCAGCGGGTAACCTTCCGCATCCGAGCCAGCCAGAGTGATCGGGTTGGCAGTGTTCACCGATACGGTCACGCTTTGCGCGATGGCCTGCGGAGCATCGTTGACCGGCGTCACGGTGAGGCTCACCGTCGCCAAGGCGCTGGTCAGCGAGCCGTCGCGTACGGTGAAGGTAAAAACGTCCTGGGCAGGTAGATTTCCGGCCGGATAGTTTGCCGACGGTTGATAGGTCAGATTCGGAGCCGTCCCGCTAAAGGTGCCGTTGGCAGGCCCGCTCACGATTTCATAAACCAACAGATCATTGTCGGGATCGCTTCCGGTTAGGGTGATCGCTTTGGCGATTTCCTCGGGAGTCGTGACATATTGATTCACCGCCATCGGCCGGCGGTTTCCAGCGACTCCGACATCGATGGTGACGGTGGCGGGCTGGGAATCCACCATTCCGTCATTGGCCTTGAAGGTGAAGCTGTCCGGTCCTGTGAACCCGGCCGTCGGCGTGTAGGTTAGGTTAGGGGCGGACCCGGAAAGAGTTCCATGTGACGGCTGGGCGATCACGCCATAGGTCATCGGATCGCCATTGGGGTCGGTCGCCGCCAAGGTGACGGCCGCGGCGGAGTTGAGCGGGGTGGCGAGACTTTGATTCTGTGGAACCGGCGCGCGATTCATATTCTGGCCGACGACAATTGTGACATTGGCGGTCACACCACCGAGGATTTCCTCATAAGTCTGGAAATCGAAATAGCCGAGGTTGTAGGTGATCCACGTGTTGTAATCCAGAATCGAACGATCCACCGCGGTCACCCGCAAAACATAGGTTCCGGGCGTGTCAAAAGTAGCGGTGCAATGGGTATCGTCAGTCATGCCATTGGGACTGAACGAGACGCTCCCCGGTCCGCTGACTTTGCTCCAGGCAAAATTGGGCGTTCCTCCGTCCAAGTCGGTCATTGAGGAAGTCAGGACGGTTTGCGTCGTCGGCAGATTGAAGGATGGCGGACTGGCGCTCGCGTTCAGAGTCTTCAGATAGACCAAGGCGGGCGGTGCGGCATCGTTTTCGATTGCCGCGATGGTTGAGGCGATTTTGTTCGTAATGTTGGCCAATCGGTCTTGGCAACATCCGCCGATCGAACCATCGGCGGCGAACTGAGGGATGTGATCCCGCCACTTGTAAAGTGTCGGCAGCGCGTCTTTGGCGGCGCCCCGGTAGGTATTTTGCAGGAGGGTGAACGGATCCCAATCATCGCCATGCCAGGTTTGCTCCTTCAACATCAGGCACAATGGAATGCCTTCTTCGATCTTGTATTTCCCGAGCGTGTTGAGCGCGGCGTAGCGGATCACATCACTGAACATACGGTCCGCCGGCGAGCGCTCGGCGACCGCGGCGACGAGACTCGGCGCCACCGCCTGGACATCGGTTAGCGTCAGGCGGTTCTTGATGAAGTCACCCAGATACATTCGCGCCATACCGTCCGGCTGTTTCAGCCCGGCCCGCAGTGCCGGATAGAGCAAGGAGGTCCTGGCCGTTCCGGTGAGAGCGTTGGTGGTCGTTGCCAGATCCGTGAAGAGCGTGTCAGCCAGGTAGCCATTGGCAATCTGGATGGGATCATCCCACACGATTACGTTCGGATCGGTCGCGTTCGCGGTAAAAGCGGTTAGCATCGGGGTCAGTTGGCTGCTGGCTCCCGCGCCGAAGTTGCGCAAGGCGTTGGCGGCCTTGCCGCGCACCCACTGGTCGGTATCGGAGAGCCGCTGGCCCAGGGCGGTTAGTGCGCCGGTGGCCTTGCGGATTCCCAGCGCCTCGCAGGCCCCCTGGCGCACGTTCGCATCGGCGCTCATCGTGCCATTGGTGATCAGGGCGATCAGGGCGTTGACATCCGCCGTGGAGAGCAAGTCTTTGCCCAGTTCCGCCGCGGCATCGTGGCGCACCACCGGATCATATTCGCTCAAAGCCGCCATCAGGGTGGCCACGGAGTAGTTGACACAATCCCGTTCGTAAGTCGCGGCGGCCACCGCGTTGGACACCTTGGCGGCATCCAGCGTGTTTGCCGGGAGGGCGTTTCTTCCGGTAATGTAGATCCGCTTGAGCGGCAGGGCATAGGTCAGCACGAAACAAGCGTTGGGGTTGAGGCCGGAATAACTGCTGGATCCAAGATAGGTGGCGGTTGAGCTTCCGCCGTATTGTTCGCCGCCATCGTAAACGAACGAACCGTCCGTGCGGCGTTCCAGATCCAAGTGCCAGCGCACCTGATTGAGATGAGCGGCCGCGGCCGCATCGCCGCCCATGCCCGCGCCCAAGGCGGCCCACAGATAACTGAATCCCTGGCCGGTGTGCCCATACTCGCGGCCGACCCAGCCGGCGACCGACATGCGCGTGTAATATTCCGTTTCCACCGGTTTGTTGTCCTGCAAGGCGAACATCACCGCCGCCATCGCGTCTTTTCCGTTAGACGCGTGACCGCCTGACCACGGCTCGTGTTCACCGTAGGGAATGCCACCTTTGTTGACATAGTAGGCGAAAAACCTGGAGCCCCGCTCAATGGCGGGATCAATCTCCGGGTCCAGCGCGATGGCTCCGGCCACCAGCGCCTTTCTTCCCAACACGATACCGAGATTGCCGGCAAGCCCTGCCGAATTCACCGGGCCATACCATGAAATCGAGCCGTGCAGGCTGCCGTCCGCATGTTGCTCCGCGCCGCCATGGCCGAACGTTCCGTACTTGCTCTGGTGTTTCGCCAGGTTGACGGTGTATTCCTCGATTCCATGCAGCACGTTGGCGTCGGGATTGCCGTCCGCCGCGGTGCGCAGGTAATACTCGCTGAGAAAGATATTGATATAGCCCCAATTCCACGTGTCGCAGGAATTGCCTGCTAGAGACAGGTTGGCCGGCGCCAGCGCGCGCGCGAATGTCCGCAACTTGGTCTGAACCGACGTATAGTTCGCGTCGCCCGGTTTCACCGCCGCCAGCAAGGCCAGGCCGCTAACCGCATGATCCCATCCCCCGGTTAGCGATTGTTGATTGAGCTTGGTGATGGCGTTGGCCAGAATCAGCTCGGATTTCAGGCAATTGTAGGGCGCGGTTGCCGTGTAATCGCCCATCACCGTCATGGCGATGTTTTCATCGGTGGTGGTGCCCGCCCGCCAGCGTTTGACCCTGAGAGTGCCGGCAGCGGTTTTTTCCGCATCGCCGATCGCCGCGCCGAAGGCCTTGCGACAATCGCCGGGAAACAGCGGCACCACACCCGTGTTACCCGCCATCGCGCCGAGGATCACGTCATCGACGGCCAGCACGGCACTTCCCGGCGAGCTCGCCACGGTGACCAGGATCTGCCGGCTTTGCGCGGTGATCAGTCCTTCGTTGCCCGTATTGTTGCGATCGATGTAAATCCAGCCGCGCAGCCCGGTGGGGCCGAGGTTGTAGGTTTCGGAATACACCGGAGAACTGTTAGAATCGGCTTTCAACGTGGCGATTGCGCCCGACACGGTGAGATCCGGCTTGGGCGAATAGGCCAGCGCTGCGGAAGAAAACGCCAGCAACAGGGCGAGGCGGATTACGGGCAACGACGCGCGGGATTGGAGGTGGGTCTTCATGGGACGGCATCATCTCAGGCTCTGGGGCGGAGGAAGTCGCAAGCCCTATTTCAGGCGCAGGATTCAGACCATCCACAGAACCAAACATTGGGTTTGTAGCCCTTGGTGATCCGTGGGGCAAGCACTTCAGCCCTGCCGAGCCAATCTCGACCCAAAACGACAAATGCGGCCCCCGCCCGCCGTAGGAAGCCATTGGCTTTTGCCAAAAAATGCCCGACCCTGCAAAAGCCCACTTCTCAGTCCCGTCCATCATCCAGCCACCATCCATGTTTTACGCACTCCTGATCGATCGCCGGCTCCTCGTATTGATGGTCCTCGGCCTGCAATTGACGCCTGTCGGCGGGCGCGAACTGTTCTTCAACCGCGACATCCGCCCGATCCTCTCGGAAAATTGCTTCGCCTGCCATGGGGCCGACGCGAAAAAACGCAAGGCCGACCTGCGGCTGGATGACGAGGCCGGAGCCAAGGCCGCACTTGAAAAAGGCCGGGTGGCCATCAAGCCGGGAGATCCCGAGGGCAGTGAATTGTGGCAGCGGGTCATCACCGATGAAGAGGACGACATCATGCCTCCGCCGGAGTCGCACAAGACTTTGTCTGCCGGGCAAAAGGAAACACTCAAACAGTGGATCGCGCAGGGTGCGAAGTATCAGAAACACTGGTCGTTCGAGGCACTCGTGAAACCCGCGCCTCCGTCCGGCATCGAGGCCGGAGCGTTGGATGCGTTCGTCGTGGCAAGATTGAAACAGGAGGGCCTGAATCTTGCACCACCGGCGGACAAGGCCACACTCATCCGCCGCGTCACTCTCGATCTCAGCGGCCTGCCGCCCGCGCCGGAGGAGGTGGCGGCGTTTCTCGCTGATGCCTCGCCGGATGCTTATCAGAAACTTGTCGCCCGCCTGCTGGCAAGCCCCCGCTTCGGAGAACACATGGCCCATTGGTGGCTCGACCTCGCGCGCTATGGAGACACCCACGGGTTGCATTTGGACAACGAACGCCAGACCTGGCTATACCGGGACTGGGTTGTTTCGGCGTTCAACCGCAACCAGCCCTACGACCAGTTCACCGTGGAGCAACTGGCGGGCGACCTGATTCCCGGCGCCACGGACACCCAGAAAGTCGCCAGCGGATACAACCGTTGCAACGTGACCACCAGCGAGGGCGGTTCCATCAATGAGGAGTTGCTGTTCCGCTACGCCGTGGACCGCGCCTCCAACACGATGCAGAACTGGCTTGGTCTAACCGGCCAGTGCGCGGTGTGTCACGATCACAAGTTCGATCCGATCACCCAGAAGGAGTTCTATCAGATGTATGCCTTTTTCTACAGCGCGGCGGATCCCGCCATGGATGGCAACGCGCTGTTGACCGCTCCGGTGATCAAATACACCGCTCCCGAGCAGACGCAGAAACTGGAGGCCCTGAAAGCGCGGAAGGCCGCGCTCCAGGAGGAACTCATGGCGAGGGTGCGCAAGGCCGCCTACTCCGATCCGGCCGACAGCGCGGGTGGCGGCAATGCCCAACGCCGCGAGCAGGTGTGGATGGACGACGCGTTTCCTCCCAACGCGAATGTCAAGGCGGGGCCGGGGGCTGACCCGACGAAGCTAACAGGCGAGCCCGAGATCAAGCCGGCCAGCGGCAAGCTGGCGCTGAAACGCCAGGATGCCGGCTTGGCGCAGGATTTTTGCGAAGACGGCGCAGCCACGTTGGAGATTCCCGGCGACGCGCTCATCCATGTGATGGTGCGAGTGGACGCCGCCAACCCGCCTAAGGCGGTGATGCTGCAATTCAAGACGGACGGCTGGAAACACCGCGCGGTTTGGGGCGATGTGAATGCGATCAGTTATGGCGCGGTCAATACGACGGAGCGCTATTCCGCAGGCCCGCTGCCCAAGGCGGGGGAATGGGTGAAACTCGAAGTGCCAGCCGACAAGGTGGGGTTGAAAGCCGGCGACCGGGTGACGGGATTCGCGTTCACCCAGTTCGCGGGGCTCGTTTACTGGGACCGTCTCAGCGTCTCCGGCACAAGCAGTCCCAAAGCCAACCCCGGCCTGTCGTTCAAGACATGGAGACAGCAGAACGAGGGCAAGGACGTGGCCGGCGCGCCGGCGGAAATCAAACAACTGCTCAAGATCGCGGCCGATAAGGCGACCCCGGCGCAGTCCACCACCCTGCGCGAATATTTCCTCGCCGCCATTTATACCACAAACCAGGCGCATGTGCTTGAAATGCGGGCGTCGATGGCGACCATGGACAAGGAAATCTCCGATCTCGATACCGGTGCTCCCTCGACCTTCATCATGGCCGATCTTCCTAACAAACGACAGGCGAAAATCATGGAGCGCGGCGCCTACGACAAGCCGGGCGAATCCGTGCAGCCGCAGGTGCCGTCGTTCCTGCCTCCGCTTCCCGCCGGCACGACCACCCCGAATCGACTGGATCTGGCAAAATGGATTGTCAGTCCGGAAAACCCGCTCACCGCCCGCGTCGCGGTGAACCGATTCTGGCAGCACCTCTTCGGTTTGGGACTGGTGAAAAATTCGGGCGACTTCGGCTCGCAGGGTGACGCCCCCAGCCATGCGGAACTGCTGGATTTTCTCGCGGTCGGGTTTCGTGAAAGCGGATGGGACATGAAACGGCTGATCACCGCCATCGTGACCTCCCGGACCTATCAGCAGGGCTCGAATGTCAAGGAGGATCTGTTCAACAAGGACCCGGAAAACCGCCTGCTGGCGAGGGCTCCGCGGCTGCGGCTGAATGCGGAGGCCATTCGCGATCAGGCGCTCCTTGTTTCCGGATTGCTGGTCGAAAAAGCCGGCGGCAAGGGAGTGAAAACCTATCAGCCTCCGAATATCTGGGAGCCGGTGGGCTTTGCCGGCAGCAACACGCGGGATTACCGCCAGGACAGCGGGGAGAGTCTCTATCGCAGGAGTCTCTACACCTTCCTCAAGCGCACGGCCCCCGCACCGTTCCTGGCCAATTTCGACGCGCCGTCGCGTGAGGCGTTCTGCACCAAGCGCGAACGGGGGAACACTCCCTTACAAGCCCTTCAGTTGCTGAACGACGTCCAGTTTTTCGAGGCTGCGCGGGCCTTTGCCCAGCGCATCATGAGCAAGGGCGGCGCCACTCCGGAGGACCGCCTTGCCTTCGGCTTTCAATGCGCGGTGAACCGGCCTCCCGATGCCACGGAGGCGGCGCGGGTGCTCGCAATGCTCAACGTGTTTCTGGAAAAATACCGCGCTAATCCCGCTCTCGCCGCGACGGTGATCGCCGTCGGCGAGTCCAAGCCCGATGCCGCATTGCCTCCCGTGGAACTCGCCGCATGGACACAGGTCGGCAATTTCCTGCTCAATCTCGATGAAACCATCGTTCGCCCCTAACACCCACTCCCGCCATGACTCACTCCCTTGATTCCGAGCTGCTCCGCACGCTGACCCGCCGCAATTTTTTTGGCGACATGGGCTTGAAACTGGGCGGCGTCGCCCTCGCACAAATGGGTCTGTCCGCCAATCTGCGGGCTGCCCAGGCCGGCCAGCCGGTCCATCCCTCCCTGCCGGACTTCCCGCATTTTCCGCCCAAGGCCAAGGCCCTGATCTATCTGCACATGAACGGCGGACCGTCGCAGCTCGACACCTTCGACTATAAGCCTAAGCTAACAGAATATTACGACAAGGAGCTGCCCCCCGGCATCCAGGGCGGCCAGCGCCTGAGCACCATGACTTCCGGCCAGAAGCGCTTCCCGGTGGCTCCCTCGAAATTCGCCTTCCAACAATACGGCCAGTGCGGACGCTGGGTTAGTGAGCTGCTGCCTCACACCGCGAAGATGGTGGACGACATCGCACTCATCAGGACCGTCCACACCAACGCCATCAACCACGATCCGGCCTGCACGTTTCTCTTCACCGGCTCGGAGATTCCCGGCAAGGCCAGCCTCGGGTCATGGCTGTCCTATGGCTTGGGAAGCACCACCGAAAACCTGCCTTCCTTCGTCGTCCTCACCCCCAAGTGGCCCGATGGCAGCAACGGCCAGGCTCTCTATCAGCGGTTATGGAACTCGGGATTCCTGCCCGGAAAACACAGCGGCGTCGCCTTCCGCAGCGAGGCGGATCCCGTGCTCTATCTGCCCAATCCCAAGGGCGTGGGCAGCGACGACCGCCGGATCCTGCTAGACGCGCTGCGGGACCTCAACCAGCACCGCCACGGAGTGCACGGCGACCCCGATACCCGGACGCGCATCGACCAATATGAAATGGCTTTCCGTTTGCAAAGCAGCGTGCCCGAGCTCTCCGACCTGAGCGGTGAGACCAAGGCGACCCTCGATCTCTACGGGGCGGACGTGGCGAAGCCCGGCTCCTTCGCCCAGAGCTGCCTGATGGCGCGCCGGCTCATCGAACGCGGCGTGCGCACCGTGCAGTTGTTTCATCGCGGCTGGGATTCGCATGGTGATCTTCCCAAACAACTTGGCAACCAGTGCCGCGACACCGACCAAGGCTGCGCCGCCCTCCTCCAGGATCTCAAGAACCGTGGAATGTTAGACCAGACACTCGTCGTCTGGGGCGGGGAATTCGGCCGCACCGTCTATTCCCAAGGCGGCCTCTCCAAGGACAACTACGGCCGCGATCACCACCCGCGGAATTTCTGCATGTGGATGGCCGGGGGCGGCATCAAAGGCGGCGTGGTCCATGGGGAAACCGACGATTTCTCCTACAACATTCTGGACAAGCCGGTACACGTCAACGACCTCAACGCAACCATCCTGCATTGCCTGGGCATCGATCACGAACGCTTCACTTTCCGCTTCCAAGGTCTCAACCAGCGGCTGACAGGCGTCGAGCCCAGCAAGCTCATCAAGGAGATTCTCGCGTGACGGGAGCCGGGGGCGGGGCTGGACCGCGCGTCTCCTGACGCGCATGAGAAAGGATCGACAAAGGAAAGAGGCGGACTTCGGCGGTTCTTTGGCTGCCCTTTCGCCGGCGAGTCGGGAGACTCGCGGTCCGGCAGCCCGGCGTAAGCGATTTCCCGCGGATTCAAATCCGCCGACAACCCGCCATGGATTTTTTTTGAAGAATCCACCTCGGTGCCGGGACGAAGATTGAATCGCTAGCGCATCGCAAGCGGGATGGTGAACTGGCCTTTATCAGTGACCTCCATGCGTGAAGTATTGCGATGTGTTGTATGACCGGTCAAGCCACTCAAACGCATTGGGCTGGAAGTCCGAACGCTGTTATTTCGGCAAAGCCTCCCGTCGTCTCGTGGCGTATGCCTCGAACACCGGGCGGATTTGGTCGCGGACGCGGCGGAACGCGGCCATCCGCTCTTCGTCCGTGCCCTGCGCGTCAACCGGGTCGTCAAAGCCCCAGTGATGGCGGTTGAGTTGCCCGGGAAACATGGGACATGCCTGGTCGGCGTTGCCGCAGACGGTAATCACGGTTTCCACCTCTTCGGAGAGAAACGTGTCGAGGTGTTTGGAGTGGTGGCCGCTGATGTCGATTCCGGTTTCAGCCATCACGCGGGTGGCCAGCGGATGGACGCTTCCGGAGGGTTTTGAGCCGGCGCTTTCGACGCGGAATCCCTCGCCGAGCGCGCGGCGCAGGAAGCCTTCGGCCATTTGGGATCGGCAACTGTTGCCGGTGCACAGGATGAGGATGCAGGGTGGTTTCATGAGGGGTAACATTTGTGTTTGAGTAAAATTGAAACGTGGACGAGCCCGATGAAGCACCTGTTCCTGGCAACGGTTTCGGACCTGACCAAAGGTGTTAGTTCAGCCACAGCCCGCCGGACCACAACAAGGAGTGTTGCCGCCGATGGCGGGGAGGCGAAGGTCCGGCACTCGCAGACCGCAGAGTTCGGGTGCGAGGCACTCGGTGTGCTTGTGGGCGAGCTTGAGAATCACGGAATCCGCGGTGACTTCGTGATCCGGAATCGTGTATTGGGAGATCACGCGGTCCTCGTATTCGATTTCCACCGGCACATTCTCATCGGGCAGCAGGGATTTTCCTTTGTTCAGAATGCCGGCTATCTTGCCGGTTTCGATGCGATGATCGAAGTCCTCGCCCACCCA
>CAMBPB010000042.1 GCA_945869465.1 Prosthecobacter debontii | reverse complement strand
ACCTTGAAGACCAGCCGCCGGTCCACCACCCGGCTGATGCAGTGATACAAAACCGGCCTCTCCGATGCGGCATTTCCAGGCACAATCCAACGGGCACGTCTCATGATGAAGGAAGTCTATCCCCCCGAAAAGGCAACCGCAAGCTAAATGTCTGGTAAAGGGACTGTCCTTTTTTAAGTCTCTATTTTTTTGGAATCCGGGTTGCTCCATGGACGAGAATACCGTGAAGTCCACCCGTGCGCTACGAAACGATTTCCCCCGAGCTATTCATCCGGAACCGAACCAACCTTCGCGGGCTGCTCAAACCCAACAGCGTGGTCATCCTCCGCGCGAACGACATTTACCCGACCAACGCGGACGGAACGATGGCGTTCAAGCAAAACAGCGATCTCTTCTACCTCACCGGAGTGGATCAGGAGGAAACAACCCTGGTCCTGATGCCCGACGCGGTCGATCCCAAGGAACGCGAGATCCTGTTCGTAAAGGAAACCAGCGAACACATCTCCATTTGGGAGGGCCAGAAACTGACCAAGGAGCTGGCCAGGGAGGTTTCCGGCATCGAACGTGTGGAGTGGTCGCACACGTTCGATAGCTTCCTGCACCGGTGGGTGCCGCAAATGGACCGGATCTATCTAACCACCAACGAGCACCTGCGGGCCAGCGTGGCGGTGGAAACGTGCAACGCGCGCTTCATCAAGGAATGCCAGGACCGTTATCCGCTTCACCGTTACGAGCGGCTCGCTCCGCTGATGCACCGTCTCCGCATGATCAAGGATGCCGAGGAAATCCGCTTCCTGCAAAAGGCATGCGACATCACCGAGGCGGGTTTCCGCCGGTTGTTAGGATTTATCAAGCCGGGCGTGGGCGAATGGGAAATCGAGGCCGAGCTGCTGCATGAGTTCGTCCGCCGCGGTTCGCGCGGATTTGCCTACTCGCCGATCATCGGTTCCGGGAAGAGCGCCTGCGTGCTGCACTACGTGGAAAACGACCAGATCTGCAAGGATGGCGACATGGTGTTGCTCGATGTAGCCGCCGAATATGCCGGCTGGGCCTCCGATCTCACTCGCACGGTGCCGGTGAACGGCAAGTTCACCAAACGCCAGCGGGAAGTGTATGACTCGGTGCTGCGGGTTTTCCGCGGCGCGAATGAAATCCTGCGGCCCGGCAACACGCCGCTCGAATATCAGAAGTCGGTGATCGAAATCATGGAACGGGAATTGGTCGGTCTCGGCCTGTTCACTGCGAAGGAAGCCAAGGAACAAGGTCCCGAAAAACCGCTGCTCAAGAAGTATTTCATGCACAGCACCTCGCACCATCTCGGGCTCGATGTGCATGACGTGAGTCCGCCGCATGAACCCTTCGCCGAAGGCATGGTCTTCACGATCGAACCGGGCATCTACATCCGCGAGGAAGGGCTTGGCGTCCGCCTTGAAAACGACATCCTCATCGGCAAGGACAATAACTTCGACCTGATGGGTAACATCCCGATCGAAGCCGAGGAAATCGAAGCGCTGATGCAGCGACGGAAAGGCTGAGATTCTGCCAAACCACCGGGTCCCATTGGATGCGGGACAGCCAGGTGGGGGAGTCCGTGTTCCCGACTTTCTTGAAGTAACGTCGGTGTGGGCACGGGTGATTTTGCCAGAATCATTTTTCGACAGAATCAACGTCGAGAAGATTCCGGGTTTGCAAACCTACTTGAGAGTTTAAAGAAATGAATCTGTTAAAAAATCATTCTGTCATCTCTGTGTCGAGAACGGGATAGCTTTTTCGAAGCGGATGCCTAGGCTCCTCCCATGATCGGGATTGTCTTGGGATCGGGATTGGGGCCGTTGGCGGATGCGGTGGCGGTGGAGCGCGAGGTGGCGTTCGCGGAGGCGGGCCTGCCGGTCTCGTCGGTCCCGGGCCATGCGGGGAAGTTTGTCTGCGGAAAACTGGCGGGCGCACCGGTGGTGGTGATGCGGGGGCGGGTGCATCTTTATGAAGGTCACTCGCCGCGTTCGGTGACGGCAGGTGTGCGTTGGATGGCGGATCAGGGAATCACACGCCTCATTCTCACCAACGCCGCCGGCACCCTCAACCCGGATTTCCCGCCCGGCACCTGGATGATGCTCTCCGATCACCTCAATCTCACTGGAGTCACGCCGCTCGAAGGCGCGGATTTCGTCGATCTATCCGCCGCCTACGATCCCGCCTGGCGGGCGGAGTTCCGCGCGGCGGCCCTCGCTTCAGGCATGCCGCTCCATGAAGGCGTCTATGCCGGCCTGCGCGGCCCGCAATACGAAACTCCGGCGGAAATCCGCATGCTGCGCGCCCTCGGCGCGGACGCCGTGGGCATGAGCACCGTGCTGGAAACCATCCAGGCCCGCTCGCTCGGCCTAACCGTCGCCGCCTTCTCCTGCCTCACCAACTGGGCCGCCGGGCTTTCCAACACCCCGCTTGATCACCGCGAAGTTTTGGCCACCGGTAACCAGGCGGCGCAGGCGATGATCGGTCTGCTGACAAAAGTCCTAACCACCCACGGAACTCCGACATGAGAAGCAGGTAGTCCCTCCATCAGGAGGACTGACACAGAAAGAGTCCCGCTAAAGCAGGGACTACATACCCTTGAATCGCGATCCTTTACCAAGATGAGCATGCTCCCACAACCTCCGCCGGACGTGCCGCCGCCGCCTTCCGCTGCGGCAACCCGGTCGGGGCTGTATTGGCGAGGAATTTGGATCGTGGGAGTTCTTTCTATGGTTGCCTTCCTTGGATGCCGCCACTCACTCCGAAATCACGGAAACGGATTCTGGCGTAATGTTTAAGCTCTTGCCGCCACTGCCTCGCTTTTAGCGGAACTTCACGCCGAGTTTTTGCGACAGCGCTTCGAGCACCTTGTGGTGTGCGGCGTCGACTTCCTCGGCTCTGAGCGTGCGGTCGTTGGCGCGGTATTGGAAGCGATAGGCGACGGACTTGCGGTCGGCGGGAAGTTTCGCGCCGGTGGGATCGGTGAAGACGTCGAAGCACTCGCAGGCGACGAGCAGGGATTCGCCGCACTTGGCGAGCACGGTTTCGA
Source organism: Prosthecobacter debontii (assembly GCA_945869465.1). Taxonomy (GTDB): domain Bacteria; phylum Verrucomicrobiota; class Verrucomicrobiia; order Verrucomicrobiales; family Akkermansiaceae; genus Luteolibacter. The sequence continues at coordinate 22,869 of CAMBPB010000042.1, read as the reverse complement.
TTTCCGCGTTGGGAAGGGTGGCGGGGAGCTCCATGGCGGCATCGCGCGACGAGCCGGGGAACTGCGGGAGGTCCTCGACGTGCTCGATGCCGGCAAGGAGCTTGCGGAGTTTCGTTAGATCGAGTTCGGCGACAAAGACGGGCGAGGTGAAATCCAGTTCGCGTTCGCGGGCGGGCTTGAGCCGGGCGAAGACGCCGATGGTTTGATCGTCGGCCTTGATATCGCAGCCGAGGGCGAAGCCGTCGCGGTGCTTGGGCGAGAAGCGGATATTCTTGTTAGGAACCAGGGCGTTGATGAGGCCCTTGAGGTCGTAGAGGTCCGCGGCGCGGTCGGATTGGTGCCAGCCTGCGGGGGCGGTACCGCCTGATAGAAGAAGGGCGAGGGAGTCGCTTTCCTGATCCCGGGCCTTGCCGCCGCCGGCGTTGCGGAAGGCGCGGCCCATCTCAAAAAAGCGCAGGGATTTGGCCTGTTGCCGGACGTTTCTCGCCGCGGAGGCGACGAGTCCGGGAACCAGGCTCGGGCGCATCACGGCGTGGTCCTCGCTGAGCGGGAGTTTCACGCGGATGATGTCGCCATCCTGAAGCGGGCGCAGCGGGAGGGCGTCGGCGAGTTGATGATCGGCGATGAGTTTGATCGTCTGGCACTCGTAAACGCCGAGCGCGGCGAGGCGGCGGCGCAGGACCATGTCGGCATCGTAGGCGGCATCGATGGCGCTGGCGGGGACGAAGGCGCCGAGGAAGCGCGAGGGCACATTGGCAAGGCCGTGGACGCGGGCGATTTCCTCGACGAGGTCGATGTGGCGTTGAAGGTCGGCGCGGAAGGAGGGCACGTCCCATGCGCCATCGGATCGCTTGGTGAGGCCGAGGCGGGTGAGGATCTCCTCCGATTCCGTTAGACCGATCGAACCGCCCATGAGTTGGTCGAGCTTGCGGGTGTCGAGCGTGACGGGTTTTGTCAAGACAGGCGCTTGACCGGCGACTTCGGTGGTCGTTTCGGCGGTGCCGCCAGCCGTTTCGAGAATGAGGTTCACCGCGAAGGCGGATGCAGTTAGAACCGCCTGCGGATCGACCCCGCGCTCAAAGCGATAGGAGGAGTCCGAGGAAAGGGCGGTGCGGCGCGAGGTGCGGCGGATGCCTTGCGGGGTGAACCAGGCGGACTCCAGCAGGATGTCGTTGGTGGTTATGGTGACGCCGCTGGTGAGTCCGCCCATGACGCCGGCCAGCGCGAGGGCCGCGCCGGATTGGTCGGAGATGAGCAGGTCATCGGGAGTGAGGGTGTGTTCGGATTCGTCGAGGGCGAGGAAGGTCTCGCCGTCATTGGCGTTGCGGACGACGATGTTGCCGGTGAGTTTGGCGGCATCGAAGGCGTGGAGCGGTTGGCCGAGTTCGTGGAGCACGTAGTTGGTGACATCGACGATGTTGTTGATCGGGCGCAGGCCGATGGACTCGAGGCGTTGTTTGAGCCAGGCGGGGGAGTCCTTGATGGTGACGCCGGAGATTTTCACCGCGGTGTAGAGCGGGCAGGCGGCGGTGGATTGGATTTGGAGGTTGAGTGCGGACGAGACGACCGCACTCCTTATTTCAAGCGGCTTGAGGGTGGTTTTGAGGAGCGTGGCGAGTTCGCGGGCCATGCCGCGGTGGCTGAGCAGGTCCGGGCGGTTGGGGGTGACTTCCAGCTCCAGCAGAACATCGGAGTCAAAGAGTTGTTTGACGGGTCTACCGATTTCCGCGTCGTCCGGGAGGATCAGCAGGCCGTCCACATCCGGCGGCAGGCCGAGTTCTGCGGCGGAGCAGAGCATGCCCCTGGACTCGACCTTGCGCATGACGGTCTCACTGATGATGAAGCCGCCGGAAAGCTCGGCACCGGGAAGCGCGCAGGGGACTTTGTCGCCGACCTTGTAGTTTTGCGCGCCGCAGACGATTTGACGGAGACTCCCCTCCCCCGCGTCCACCCGGGTGACTTTCAAGCGGTCGGCATTGGGGTGCTGGACAGCTTCCCTGATCTGGGCGACGACAATTCTATCAGACGTGATACCCTTGGAAACGATGCCTTCGACTTCGACGCCGGCGAAGGTGAAGAGGTCGTCGATTTCCTTGACGGATTTACCTGATAGATCAAGATGGGTGGCGAGCCAATTGAGTGAGACGTTCATGAGAAGTGAAAGTGGAAGCGAATGAATCGAAACGCGGAGGCGCGGAGACCGCTGAGGAATGCGCTGATTTTCAATGTCTTGTGTCTTGAAGTCTTGTATCTTCAAGCAAACTGCTTGAGAAAGCGCACGTCGTTTTCGATAAGCAGGCGGATGTCCTTGATGCCCCAGCGGATCATGGCGAGGCGGTCGAGGCCCATGCCGAAGGCGAAGCCGGTGACTTGTTCGGGATTGAAGGCGTTGTCCTTGCGGTTGTTGTGGATGGACTCGAAGACGGCGGGATCGACCATGCCGCAGCCGGCGACTTCGATCCAGCGCGGGGCCTGGCCTTTGACGGTTAGTTTCACATCGATTTCAAAACTCGGTTCGGTGAAGGGGAAGAAGTGCGGGCGGAAGCGCACTTCGGTTTGCGGGCCGAAGAGTTCGTGGAGGAAATACTCGAGCGTGCCCTTGAGGTCGGGGAGCGAGACATCGCCGGCGACATAGAGGCCTTCGAGCTGGTTAAAAACGGATAGATGGGTGGCGTCGATTTCATCGCGGCGGTAGGCGGAGCCGGGGGCGATGATGCGCACCGGTGGAGTGGCGGTTTCCATGGTGCGGATCTGCACGCTGGAGGTGTGGGTGCGAAGGAGTTTTCCGGAATCGAAATAGAAAGTGTCCTTTTCGTTGCGGGCCGGGTGGTCGGCGGGGGTGTTGAGGGCGTCGAAACAATGGAATTCGTCCTCGATTTCCGGGCCATCGGCGAGAGCGAAGCCCATGCGGCGGAGAATGCCGATCGCCTCATCGCGGATCTGGGTGAGCGGATGGAGAACTCCGGCCGAAACGATGCGGGCGGGCAGCGTGACATCGATCCCAGCGAGCGCGGCGCGATCCGTGAGCTCCTGGAGGGCGCGGAGTTTTTCCTCAAACGCGGCGGTGATGGTGGTTCGGGCGGCGTTGAGAAGCTGGCCGACTTCGGCCTTGTCCTCCTTCGGCACGTCCTTCATGCCGGCCGCAACGAGGGTGAGGGTGCCTTTTTTGCCGAGCACGGCGACCCGCACATCATCGAGCGAGCGCTCGTCGGCGGCAGTGGCGATCCGTGCAAGTGCTTCGGTCTGAATGGCTGGGATTTGCTCCTTCATGGGAAAGCGGTGGGCAATAGCCGGAAACCCGCCGCCGGTCAAAGCCAAGCTTCGGGAAGTGGGAAAGCTGGGAAAGCGGAGCTCAGGGGTTACGGTCGGGCGCTTATCCTGATAAACCCTGTCTGTCATGGCGAAACCGCACAAAAACCCCGAAGCGCTTGCAGAGCTTCAGGATGCGATCTACCGGGAAAAGGTTCTCCGCGCCCGGGCAATGACGCCTGAACAGCGGTTTGACGCCGTGTTCGAACTCACCAACAGCGTCTTCGAACGCAGGCATGAGGGAGCGATGTGGCAACGATCTTGTCATCAGCATGGGAGTTTCAGAGGCAATCTCACGGATCAATGCCCGTCTTAAACCCGAGGTGGAATTCGGGTCGCAGGTGCAGTTCGACAGCCTGACTAGGGGACGGCTGCATGCGGCGCTCGCATCGATTCCTCCAGGGCAAGGTCGGTCTAACTATTCTCGGAGCTGCCTGCGCGGCATTGGGTCGGGACCAATGGATCAGGTCATTCGAAATCGAAGTTCATAATCCGTGGCGCAGTGGATGCGCCCGCCCGTAAATTTGATACACTTTCCGCCGGGGCAGGCGTATGGTCCGGCCATGCGCCTGACCGCCCTTTTTTCCGCCTTGTTCGTGCCGGCCTTGCTGCACGCGCAAAACGCAGGAAACCCACTCGAAGTCCGCCTGATTTCCGCGACCCGGAGCATCAGCGCCGGAAAAACACTCAACCTCGGTCTGCACCTGCGGCATCCGGCCGGGTCCCATTCGTATTGGAAACATCCTGGAATCGTCGGGCTGCCAACCACCGTGGAATGGGAACTCCCGGCGGGATTCAAGGCAGGGGAAATCGAGTGGCCGGCACCGGCGATGGTGATGATGGCATGTTACGAAACCCAGGGGTATGAGGGCGAAACCCTGTTGATGATCCCGATCACGGTGCCGGAGGGCCTGACCGCCAAGTCCGCCACGCTGGCCGCAAAAGTGTCATGGATGTGCTGCGGGAAAACCTGCATGCCTGCCATGAAGGTTCCCTTCTCCATCACGCTTCCCGTTGCCGCTTCCGCCGAAGCCGACCCCGCGACGCAGCCTATGTTCAAAAAGTTCCGACCGCTCGTTCCTGTTAGTAATCCGGCTTGCAAGACCGGTGTCACCCGCAGCGAGGGGAACATCGTGCTCACGCTGAAACCATCCCCACTAAACCCCGTGCCGAAAGAGCCCGGCGGAATCCGTTTCTTCACGGCCGACGGACAGGTCAATTCCAACGAAAAACAAACGACCGATGTCCTGCCGGATGGCACGATCCGGATGCGGCTTGTCCTATCGGAACATGCGCCGAAGAACCCCGCCACACTTCCCGGTGTGGTGGTTTTCCCGGCCGGTTGGCAGAGTGGCGGCCTGCCGATGCAACTCGAGATCAATCCAGCGTATTGAGACCGGTCACTTGTCCGGGTTCGCCTTGAGGTAGGCATCCGGGTCCCTGGAGACGATCAGTTTGCCGCGCATGATCGACCAGTGACCGGGAAAGGTGCAGACAAACTCGTAGGTTCCTTCCTGCTCCAGCGCGGTCAAATCGAGCGTTTCGTTCCCACCCGCTTCGATCAGCCTGGTCGCTCCGAGGATCCGCGGATCATTATTAGGAAGGTAGGCGCGGCCCTGGCTGTCGAGTTTGTCGGGGGCCTGGGTCTGCACCGCTTCGGCCACCGCCTGCGCGGTGCCGGGCTGGACGAACACCAGGTTGTGCGGCATTGCGTCCGGGTTTTCGAAAATCACTTGGAAGGGTTTGCCCGCTTCCACCACCAGACGGTTCGTGTCATAGTGCAGTTTTTCGCGAACCGCCTTAATGACATAAACGTTCACACGCAGATCAAGCAACGCCTTGCGTGTTAGATCGGCGTGATCGGGCGGCAACAACGAGGCGAATTCGCCGGCGGCCTGCATCACTTTCCCACAGGCCTGCGAAGTGCGATCCGCCACCGGCAACTTGCGCACCCATTCGACCAACGCTTCGGCGGCGGGGCCTGCCTGCTCTTTCGACCAGGCACTGCGAGGGAGTTGCAGGACCGCGGCGGCGGCGGCGGGAATCTCTTCGGACTTCAAAATCAATCCCGTCAATGCGCCAAACACCTTCTCCGACTCCCTGCCGATCGCCACCAGCGCCCGAATGGCGGCGGCGCGAACGTCCGCGCCTTTTGTTAGATTCGGTGGGGATAACAAAGGCATCACCTTGTCGAATGCCGTGGCGCGAAGGGCCGGGTCGGCGACGCGCGGCAGTGCTCCGAGAAAATCGGCAAGCGCGGCGGGAGACTTGGCGGCCTCGTTCCATGCGGGATCGATGCCGCCGTCCGCCGCGATGAGGCAAGCGACGGCGATTTGGCGCACCAGCACCGCGTTCGAGGACCCGGTTAGTTTCAGCAACTCAGGGCGCGAGGCCTTGAGATGGGCGGCGGGTTGCAGCAACAGCAGCCCGCTGAGATCGCGAACCGAATCCCCGGTGCCGCGGGCAATGGGTGCAAGCACCACGAGCAAGGTTTCAACCAAGGTCACGCTCCTCATCTTCGAGAGCGCCGCCAAGGCTTCCGTGCGCTGCATCAGCGTGCTTTCCGGGTGGGTGAGCGTGGCGATTAGAGGCCCGGTGGCCGAGCCGACTCGTTTGGCCACGGCCTCTTCCACCCAAGGAGCGATCTGGCGCATCGTCTCCTTCGCGCAATAACCGATATAATAATCCATCGGTTGCTTCTGCACGGTGTAAGCGACGTCCACCGCTTCCCACTGTCGATAGAAGCTGGCCACACGGATCACTTCAAGCCGCACCCGGGGTGACGAATCCGCGGCCGCGATCTTCAGCCAGGCGAGTCCATCCGGCACCCGCTCGCGCCAGTAACCGATCACCCGCACGGCTTGCGCGCGGGCGCGGGGTTCCGGCGAGGTCATCACCCGCTTAAGCAGCTCGAGATCCACCACATTGTGCCATTGGTGGACCCACAGCGCCTCTAGCAGATGATGCTCGGCGGCCGGATCCTTGGGGTCGAGCGTCTTGACCCAGTCCTTCAGCGCGCGAACCACTTCCTGTGAGTCATGTTTGCCGAGCTCGATCTTGGCGCGCATGCGGACGTCGTTTTCCGGTTCCTTGAGCAGTTCCAGCAAATCCATCACCGGCGCGCCATCGATCTTCTTGGGCACGAGCAGCGGGCGGCCGGTGTAGGTGATCCGATAGATACGGCCGTGCTGGTGGTCCCGGTTCGGATCACGCAAATGGTGCTGGAGGTGGCCGATGAGCATCTGTGCCCAATCCATGACATAAAGCGAACCGTCCGGGGCAACGGAAATGCCCGAGGGACGGAAATTGGGGTTTTTGCCGACGTCGGTGGCGATCAGGTTGTCCACGCTGTGCCCCCTGATGCCGGAGCCCTCTTCCACAAGATTCGCGCGGAAGATTCCCTGAACACTGATCACGTTGGCGTTGAGGAATTGCCCCTGCCAGTTATCGGGGAAGTGACGACTGGATAGAATGGCGGTGCCCGCGCAGGGGCGCGACGGCCGGTTCCAGAATTTCTGCATGTCGGGGTGTGGACCGTATCCCAGGTGGCCGCTGAACGCCGGTCCGAAGTAGTTGTCGTTGCCGGTGGCGTCGGTGATCAGATCGTTGCCCCAGTAGTCAAAAACACGGCCGTGCGGATTGGCAAAATTGTATGGCACATGGCGCATGAATTTCCCGGTCTTGGGCTCATAGCGGTAGATCGCGCCATCGTTGTTGCGCACCGGGCCGTTGAAGGTTTCCACGCTAGTGCGGTGGAAAATGCCATCACTCAGATAGACCGCGCCGCCCGGTTCGAGGCACATCGAGTTCGTTTCATGGTGCGAATCCGCTGCATCCAGGCCGTGGAGCACGCGCTCCCGCTGGTCGGCCTTGCCGTCGCCGTCGCTGTCGCGGAGGAACCAGAGATCGGGCGACTGCATCACCAGCACGCCGTCCTTGTAGAACTGGAAACCGGTGGGGCAGTTGAGTCCGTCGGCGAAGGTGGTGATCTTGGCGGCCTTGCCGGTCGCGGGATCGAGATCGATGACTAACAGTTTATCGAACACCTTGGTGGTCGGCGAGGTTTCCGGGTAGCTGGGCCAGGCGGCGATCCACAGGCGGCCCTTGGTGTCGAAGTTCATCTGCACCGGGTTGACCAGTTCCGGGAAAGTCTCCTCGGAAGCCACCAGTTCGACCTTGCAGCCCAGGGTCAACTTGAGGTGTTGGACAGCGTCCTCGCCGCTGAGATAAGGCACCGCGCCCTTTCGGTTAGGCGGCACCAATGTAACGGGCGGCAGGTTGTCATCGGTCACGGCCAGATCCCCGCCTTTCGCCACCGCCCAAACGCGGAGGTCGCGGTTTGCGGTTTTCACGTCGCGCTGCGCCATCTCCTGGCCGAGCGTGACCGCGTTGGTCACCCCCTCGTAGGCGATGCGCGAGCGTTCCCCGTAAATATTGAACTGGTCCACCGTGCGGTAGCGGTGGTGCCACTCGGTGTTTTTATCGATCACTGCGGCGCGGATTTTCCCGACCCGCGGATCCATTAGATCCGGCGCGTCGGTGCCGAAGACGGCCTTGAATTGCACGGGGGCTAGCTGGCGGTCGCCAGCTTCAGTTAGGTGGATGCCATTGATCGTGAGAGGCGAGGTGGACTTCGCGAACAACTCGCGAGACGGAGTGAAGAGATCGACAAACGGCACGCCCTTGGCCTTCGCCACTTCCTCCATCGCCTTGGTGTAAAGGGCGAGGTTGGCGTTGTTTGCCGCCCCGTCGGAGAAATCCGGATGTTTGAGATTCTCGTGGGCGATCGGTGAAAACAGCACGACCTTGGGAGCCGATTCACCATTGTATTTCGCCGTGAGTTGTGCGTTCAGGTATTGAGCCAGCTCGCCCTTGAAATTATCCAGCTCCTGCGGCCCGCGGAATGATTCATTGAATCCCCAATAGGCGAAAATCACGTCCGCGCCGAAGTCGGTGCCCGCCTTGTAAACGATGCCGGGTTGCGCGGTGGTATCGCCCTTTTTCATCGCGAGGAAATACTCGATTGGGGGAACATCCGCGGATCGCGGGTGGATGTTGATTTCATCGGCGGCAAAACCCAAATTGCGGATCGTCAGCTCGGCGTCGGGATAGGCCTTGTGAATGAGCGCCTCCAGCCAGCCATGGTGCTGCTGGCGATCCGCCAGCCCGCTGCCGACGATGGCGATGTGATCGCCCTTTTGAAGTTGCACGAGTGGCGCCGCGGCCGTTGCGGGAACATGCAGCGCGAGGAAAACCCCGGCGAAGCCGAGGTGAAGGTTGGATTTGAAGAGCATGGATTTGAAGAGCATGGGGGTTGCCGGTTGAGTTGGGTGGCAGGCACTGAAACAGCGGTCTGGCGGATTGGAAGTCCCTCGATACGGCCAGACCGCCGCGGGTTCTTCTGAAATAAATCTAATTTCCCAATCTCCCGGATCACAAGGTGGGGGCGATCGCCGCGGCGGCATCCGGAAACGAGGGAAACTCCGGTTGCCAGCCGGTGGCGCGGAGCTTGGCGTTTGAGACCTGCTTGTGGGTCCACCCGCGTTTGCGGTTCACATCACGCGGGCCGCTGGGCGGCAAGGGCCTGGAGAACATCGCGCTCAATGTTTCATAACAGGTCCGCTGTGACAACGGCTGAGAATCGCTTACGTTGAAAACCGCCCGGCGAAACCCAAGGATGGTTAGGTGGAAAATCGCGCGGGCCGCATCGTCGCGGTGGATCTGATTGAGAAACCGCCGGCCGTCTTCTTCGATCACCGCCTCACCCGCCAGGAATTTTTTCAAGATCACACTGCGGCCGGGACCATAGATGCCGGACAATCTGACCGCCACGCCCGCCGCATCGAGGGTGATCCGCTCGGCCTCCAGTAACAGACGGCCGGTTTCCCGGTCGGGAATCGCGGGGCTATCCTCGGTGACCACCGACCCATTGGTCTGCGCATACACCGAGGTGCTGGAAGTAAATAACAGAGGCACGCCCGGAAAGCGGTTTGCCAGGTTCCGGCAGCCATCCACATAAACCTGCTGATAGGCATCGGCTCCGCCACGGCCGGAAGCGGCGCAATGGATGATGACGTCCGCCGCAGGCAGGCCGCCCGCTTGCACCGGGTCTCCCACATCACAGGCAATCGAACCGCCGCCCCCCGAGAGCGAGACGGGCAACACCTCCCAGCCACCCTCGCGGAACACACGGGCGATGGCTTGGCCCAGATAGCCGTGACCGATGAGCAAGAGTTTCATGACGGGGACGTGGCGGGGGCCGGGATTTTTGTGTTAGCCGATGGTTTGGCAAAAGTGGGCTCCGGGCAAGATGCCCGGGCCACCGTGGCGCCGCCATGGTTCCTTTTCATTCCCGGGAAGCAAATCCTTGGCATGGCCCCAAACAACCCGAATCCCCGCCCACCGGCAACCCCGAAACCACGAGCCGACCGATGGACTTGAAAATCAACAAAACTTAAACCCCGATTTTTCGCCGCAGCGCTTATCCTCACGAATGACCATGGGATTTCCCTTGGCAGAGTGGACATTTTACAGCCAAGTTCCCGCCCGCCCATGCCAACCGAAGCGATCCTTTCCACCGCCCGACAGTTCCTCGGAGTGGACCCGACCGTTCCCATCACCCTGGAGCCTATCAAGCGCGGGGCCTCGGGACGCACCATCGTCCGCGTGAAAACCCCGGTCCATGAGCCGTTCATCGGGATTCATTGGACCGAAGAACGCGAGGACAACTCCCAGTTCATCCCGGTCGGGCATTTCCTCAAACAGGCGAAACTCCGCGTGCCCGCCATCATCCACGAACGGGCGCGCCACCGGGTGGTCTTGGTCGAGGATCTGGGCGATATCGATCTGCTCTCGCTCAAGGACCGCCCCTTCGCGGAGCGGCTGCCGCTCTACCGGTCCGCCTTCGAGCAGGTGGACCGTTTGTTTTACGCCAAGCCGCCCAAAGATTTCCACCTGATGCCACCCTTCGATGCGGAGCTCTACCGTTGGGAGCAGCAATATTTCTTCGAGCATCTGGTAGAGGACTTCCTCGGCCAGGATGCGGGCGCGCTGCGCAAAAACGCGGTATTCACCGATCTTGCGGCGCGCCTTGGCACGGTGGCCCGCCATCTCGTGCACCGCGATTTCCAATCCCAGAATCTTCTCGTCAAGGACGGGCAGGTCTGGCTGATCGATTTCCAGGGACTGCGCCGCGGGCGGCAGGAGTATGATCTCGCATCGCTGGTTTTCGATCCCTACATGGACCACAGTCAGCAGGAACGCGAGGCCTTGTTACAACTGTGGGAGGATGTCGGTGACGAGCGTCCGGAACCCACGCTCTTCCATGAATGCGCCGCGCAACGCCTGATGCAGGCCATGGGCGCTTATGGCAACATCCTGAAAAACCGCGGCGACCAATGGTATCGTCCGCACATCGCCACCGCCGCCCGCCTGCTAGGCGAAGTCACCGCCGGCACCGCCCTCGAAACTCCGCTCGCGCCCGTGCTCGCGGCCATCCGCTGACTTCCCCCGTGGCCGGCACCTTCCAACGTCGGCTCTGGGTGCTGCTCGTTTCGGCGGCCGCCGCCATCGCCGGTTGGATCTATATCCCCGGAAAAACCCTCGACCGGCTCGCCTTCACCACCGTCGCCCGCGGGTTTGCCAATCCGCCGTTTTTCATCACCGGAAACGGCAGCCACGCCTCCCCGTGGAAACTCCGGACGTTTGCCGCCCAAGGCCGCCCCGACACGCGGCAGGCACCGGTCCTCGTCTCGCTCGGCGATGATGTGGACGGGTTTTTCCAAAGCTCGCCGCCCTCGCCCATCGATATGGCCGTCATTCTAACCAACTTTCAGCGGCTCGGCGCGAGAAAGGCCGCCACCGCCGGCGTGCTGGCGTGGGATGCCCCGGACCCGATCGGGCTGGCCGCCCTGGACAAGGCGCTCAGCCGTTTCGACTCGCTGGTGATGGCCGCGCCGCTGTCGCGCGGTGCCGTGCCGGAGCCCATGCCGCCCTCGTTTCGGATGGCTTCGGTTCCGTTGGAATCCATCCACGGCGATCCCTCGTGGCTGCCCAGCGTGAATCGCATCCCTCTATCAAGCGTGATCCTGGGACGGGAAAACACGCTGACCGGATTCCAAGTGCTCGATTCCGAACCGCGCACCCCGTTCGCTCCGTTGCTGGCAAAATGGGAGGACCGCGTGGTGTTCGCCTTCCCGCTGCTCACCGTCCTGCAACGGCTCGATCTAACACCAGACAAGGTGGAAATCAGGCTCGGCGAATATCTCAAACTCGGCCCTCACGGACCCACCGTGCCGCTGGACCGCTACGGTCGGCTGGCCGTGGCCTTGCGCCCGGTCTCCCCGTATGCGGAGATTCCCGCGGAGTTGCTCATCGATGGCGGCGACGAGCTTTTCCCCGCACAAGCGCCGGAGCCCGTGATTCTCCGCGACGACCGCTCCGCCGCCGAGCCGGCCACCCGGTCCTTCTCGAAAAACCTGCCGGCAATGATCGCCGCCATCGCCTCCGACACCGGCCTCGCCCCGGCCCGTGATTATTGCAGGCTGCAAGCCAAGTGGGAACTGCTGGCGCTCATCTTCGTCGCGCTCGTCTTAGCGGCGGTTTGCCAGCTGCCTGCATTCGCCCGGAATATCGGTTTTCTAACGATCACGACCGTCTGCCTTGCGGCCCAATCCATCGCCGCCGCCTCCGCGATGCTCTGGCTGCCCGGCCTGTCCGCGCTCGTCGCCGTTTGCTGCGGGTTTGTGGTGGCGCTCATGTTCGCGGCTCCCTCTGTGGCTTCGGCCGAAAAGGCACTAGAGCCAGAACCTGTAACCAAAGGCGAAACCCAAGCCCGCTCTATCCGAAGATCCGCCGAAGCCGCCGAATCCGACCGCTAGAAAAACTCCCGCCAAAAAGACCAGCAGTCGAGCGCCTCAAACTCAAGATAGAAGTAGGCGGACTCCGATCCGCCGAAGCACATGAATGGCCAATGAATGATCGCGAAGTCCGCCGAGGCGGTTCATTTTCCGCGTGCCGGTGGCAGGTATTTTCCCTGCCGGGGCGGTCACTAAAACTCCGCCCGCTGGTTCCACGCCACCAGATCCTTGTAACCAAGTCCCTTGCCGCCGAACAAATCCAGCGCGCTGCCCACCGTGACATCCACCCGCCCTTGGCCGGCGCTTGCGACGAGCCGCAGATCATCCATGCTGGCCGCGCCGCCGGCATAGGTGAGCGGAATTTTCCCCCATGAGCCGAGCAGGGCGACGAGGTCCGCATCGATCCCGCCGCACAGCCCCTCGACATCGGCGGCGTGGATGAGGAACTCCGCGCAACGCGGTGCCAGCAAGTCGAGCGTGGCCGGTGTGAGGTGGAGCGCGGTGAGAGTCTGCCAGCGGTTCATCGCCACCGTCCAGCCTTCGGGAGTGCGGCGGCAGGAAAGGTCGATGACGAGTTTGTCGGCACCGATGGATTTCACCAGCATGTCGAGCATGTCTGATAGAAAGCCACCCTCGGCGTCAAACAGCGCCGATGTCACAATCACATGGCTTGCCCCGGCATCGAGCCAGTTCGCGGCGTTGTCCGCGGTGATTCCGCCGCCGATCTGAAGGCCGCCGGGCCATGCGCAAAGCGCTTGGCGCGCGGCTTCGTCGTTTCCCGCGCCGAGTTTGATCACATGCCCGCCGGTGAGTTGATCGGCACGGAATGTTTCCGCGAACCACGCCGCAGATTGGTCCGAAACGAAGTTTTCCAGCGGTCCCGCGCCGTCGTCACGCAGGCTGCCGCCGACAATCTGTTTCACCTTTCCCTGGTGGAGGTCGATGCACGGGCGGAATCGGGTCATGGCAGGACGAGAATGGCTGGGCTTGCGCTCCCAGCCAAGCGGAATGATGAGTCTGCTCCTTCCATCGAGTATTGGTTTCCCTGCGGAAAAACCTCCGCGTTTTTCTCGAGCGGCGGCGGCGCGGGCTGGATCAACAGCTCCGGCGGGACCGATCCGAATCCAGGAATCGCCGCGCTCGATTTCACGCTGGGCGGCGGCTTGAAGTTCTAACACTCGATGCCGCCGTTGCCGAGTTCCCCGGATTTCCTGGCGTGGCGGCCATAAACCCACTCGAAGATCGGCGTGGCCATCAGGGTGGTGATGATCGCCATCATGGCCAGGATCGAGAACAAGGCCTCGCCGATGATGCCGCGCTGTAGGCCGATGTTGATGATGATGAGTTCCATCAGGCCGCGGGCGTTCATCAGCGTGCCGACCGCCAGCGAGGTCGGGTTGTCCTCGCCGTTGAGACGCGCGGCGGCCCAGCAGGCCACGCCCTTGCCAAGCACGGATGCCAGCAGAATGACCACGCCGACGAACATCAGCTTGGGATCCACCAACACTTCGAGTTTCGTGTTGAGGCCCGAAAAGGTGAAGAACATCGGCAGCAGGAAGACCACCGCGAAAGGCTCAATTTTTTTCCGGATGTCGCGGGCGAACACGCCGCGCGGCATCGCGATGCCGAGAATGAAACCGCCGAACACCGCATGCACGCCGATGATATCGGTGTACCATGCGGCGAGACAGAACAATGCTAACACCACGGCCATCATCGACTGGGAAACACCGCCCGCTTTCTCCGCCTGCCGACCCAGTCCCGCCAGCAGCTTCCTGCCGACGGTTAGAGCCAACAAGCCATACAGCGCCGCGCCGCCGATTGCCACCACTTCCGCACCGATTTCGTAGTCGCCGATTTGCAGCGGATGGGAGGCCCCGAAGGTTGCCAGCACCACCGCCAGCACGCACCAGGCCGCGGCGTCGTCGATGGCACCGGCGGCCAGCGCCAGCGTGCCCAGCGGGGTGCCGGAAAGCCCGCGCTCCGAGATGATGCGCGCGAGCATCGGAAAGGCGGTGATGGCGATCGCCGCGCCAAGGAACAGCGCGCCCTCGAAGTAGCGTACTTTCGGCGAGAAGATGCCGGGCACATGTTGCAGCCACAGCACCAGCAAGGCTCCGAGGATGAACGGCACCGCCATGCCCGCCACCGAGACACACGCCGCGCTGCGGGCGCGCGCGCGGAAGTGGCCGGTGTTGAATTCCAGCCCTACCAGAAACATATATAATCCCACGCCAAGCTGCGCGCCGGCATACAGGATGACGCGGGACTCCGTGGTGAAAATCAGCTTGCTCGAATCCGGCCAGAAGTAGCCGAGCAACGACGGCCCGATCAGCACGCCGGCGATCATTTCCCCCACCACCTGCGGCTGGCCGATCTTCTGCGCCAACTGACCGACGATCCGGCAGGCGAACAGGATGAGCGCCATTTGCAGGAAGAATGATGCGGCAGGATTTGGCATGGGCCGGATGACTGGTGGGCTTATGCGGTCCAGCAAGGACGAATCGAATGCAAGGGCGAACCCGCTTACGCGAGGATCGGTTTAACGAGGTGGCCGGCGATGTCGGTGAGGCGGAAGTAGCGGCCCTGGAACTTGTAGATCAGCTTTTCGTGATCGACGCCCATCAAGTGCAGCATGGTGGCATGAAGGTCGTGGACGTGCACAGCACCCTCGAGGATGTTGTAGCCGTAATCGTCGGTGCGGCCGTGGGTGTAGCCGCCTTTCACGCCACCGCCGGCCAGCCACAGGCTGAAACAGCGCGGGTGGTGGTCGCGGCCGTAGTTGTTGCCTGACACTTTGCCTTGCGCATAGGCGGTGCGGCCGAACTCGCCGCCCCAGACGACGAGCGTGTCCTCCAATAATCCCCGCCGCTTGAGATCCATCACGAGTGCGGCCGAGGCTTGGTCGGTCTGCTGGCACTGGCGGTTGATGCCTCCGACCACATCGCCGTGCTGGTCCCAGCCCTGATGGAAAAGCTGAACGAACCGCACGTCGCGCTCGATCAGCCGCCGGGCGAGCAGGCAATTGGCGGCGTAGGTGCCGGGAGTCCTGCTATCAGGTCCGTAGAGTTTGAAAGTCTCCTCTGACTCGCCGGAAAGGTCGGTGGCATCCGGCACGCTGGTCTGCATCCGGAAGGCCATCTCGGCCTGCGCCACGCGCGCGTCGATTTCCGGATCGAGCTGCTGATCCGCCTGATAGGCGTTGAGCTCGCCCAGCGCGTCGAGCATGCCGCGGCGCACATGCGGCGAGACGCCTTCCGGATTGGTTAGGAAAAGCACCGGCTCCTTGCCAGCGCGGAACTGCACGCCCTGGTGCTCGCTGGGAAGGAAACCCGCGCCCCACAGCCGCGAGTAGAGCGGTTGGTCGCGCGAGGCATTTTTTGAGACCAACACGATGAACGCGGGCAGGTTGTCGTTGAGGCTGCCGAGACCGTAAGACGCCCACGCGCCCATCGACGGACGGCCCGGCACCTGATTGCCCGAGCAGAAGAAGGTGATGGCCGGATCGTGGTTGATTGCCTCGGTGTGCATCGTGCGGATGAGGCAGAGTTCATCGGCGATTTTCTGCGTGAAGGGCAGAACGTCGCTGATCTCCATGCCGCTGCGGCCGTGTTTGGAGAAATTGGCGAATGATCCGGCCATCGGCAATAGGCTCTGATTGCCGCTCATGGTGGAGAGGCGTTGGTTGCCGATGATTTCCTTGGGCAGCGCCTTGCCATGGCCGTGGCGCAGCACGGGTTTGAAATCGAAGGTCTCCAGATGCGACGGGCCGCCGGCCTGGAACAGATAGATCACCCGCTTGGCCTTCGGTGCCACATGCGGCGCGGCGAGCACGCCCGGCGAGGCGGCGCCGGCGGCGGTTCCTAGCAGTTTCGTCATTGCCATGGCGCCGAGGCCGAGGCCGGCCTTGCTGAGAAAATGACGGCGCGTGAGGCGCATCAGGTCATCGTAGGTGGGCGTGGTGACGTTCATGTGGTTTCAGCGATTGGTGAGGGCGGCGTCGGAAGTCAGGAGCGTCGAGCAAACGATGACCATGGCGGCGAGCGCGGGATTGTCCTCGCCGCAGATGGCTTTGGCGGCGGGCTTGTCAGCGGTGAGGTTTTCCAACTGCTTGGCATGGAGTTCCCGCAACACCTTCATCTCCGCCGCGGCGGGGGGGCGCGAGGCGAGTAACAGAAAAGCCCGCTGCATTTGCGGATCGGGGCCGCCGGGCAGTTCCTTGATGACGCGTTTGGCGAGGAACCGGGCGCACTCGAAGAAACTCTGGTCGTTGAGAAAAATCAGCGGCTGGAGCGGAGTGTTCGTGGTGAGGCGCCGCGGCTGGCAGACTTCGCGGCTGCCGGCATCGAGCGTGAGCATGTTCGGAGGCGGCGCGGTGCGCTTGCGGAAGGTGTAGAGACTGCGGCGGTGGAGCCCCTCGCCGCTGTCCGGCTGATAGTCCCCGCCCGACGCGCCGGCCTCGGACCACACGCCCGGCGGCTGCCACGGCTTGACACTCGGGCCGCCGGTTTTTTCAACCAACAATCCGGCGGCCGACAGCGCCTGATCGCGGATCGCCTCGCCGGACAAGCGATAGGACGGCCCGCGCGACAGCCATTGGTTCTTCGGATCCTTGTCGCGCTTTTCCATCGTGTTGGCGGATGCCTGCCGGAAAGTCGCGCTCATCAGGATGCGCTTGAGCATCTGTTTCACATCCCAGCCGCCATGGGAAAAATCGGACGCCAGAGTGTCCAGCAGTTCCAGATGGGACGGAGCGTCGCCCTGCATGCCGAAGTTTTCCTGGGTGGCCACGATTCCATTTCCAAAACACATCATCCACAACCGGTTCACCGCCACGCGGGACACCAGCGGATTGCCGGGATCGGTCATCCACCGGGCCAGGCCCAGGCGGTTCTTCGGGGCCTTGGGATCGAATGGCATGATGGCCGCGGGCGCGCCGGGCTCAACCGGGCGCTGCATGTCGGGTGAGGCGTAATCGCCGCGTGTCAGGACGTGAAACTGCTTCGGATGCGGCGACTCTTTCATCACCATGATCAGCGGAAGACGATGTTCATAATCGTCCTGAAGATGCCTCCGCGCGGCGATGACCGCCTCGCGGGCCTTGGCCGTCTCCGCGTCCACCCGGTTCAGATAGTGCTCGCGCAGGGCTGCCTTGGCGGCGGCATCACCGGCCTTGGCGGATCGCAACATCCCTTCTAACGCGGGTTGGTGGAGGTCGGCCACTTCCAACGGCGAAAGCGCCAGGCGGAAGATCTTCAGTTCATCCATCCGTCCCTCGGCGAAGCCGCGGTCATCGCGCGGCCGCGCACCGACACGCAGGATCTCGGTGGTGATGCTCTTGTCCAGGTGATCGTGCAACACGGGAGCGGCGACCGGTTTTCCATCATAATAGATTCTTAACCCGGCGGCGGACGAGGAACCATCATAGGTCACGGTGACATCGACCCATTTTCCCACAGGAAAATCATCCTGCGTCTCCACCGCTGCCGCGCAGCCCGGCCAGAGATGGATGCAGCTCCAGCGCAGCCTGCCGTTTTCTAGCAGCAGCTCGAAGCCCCCCGCGTCCGCCATCTGCGAGAACATCCCCGGCCCGGTGTGCAAAATCACGGCACGCGGTTTTTTCTCCGGCGTAAACAACCGGACGGAGATGCTCAGCGGCTGATGACGGGTGATGCCTTTCACCCCATCGAGATGCAACGCCGTGTCGCCATCGAACTGCATCGCGCCATTGACGGCTCCGGCCACGGCGGCGAGCTGCCCGCCCGACATTACGCCCGGCGCGGCGTGAGCAATCATGTTAGGCAGTTTGCCGGCCACGCTGGCATCGAGCGTCAGGTGATCCGAAGGCGCGGGTGGGACCAATGAGGGAGTGGCGGCCAGCCATTCCTCAAACGCGGCTTCGCGGCCGGCCCTGGCGGTTTTTGCCGCGTCCGCGGCGGCTTTCAATGCGGCCGCGCGTTTTTCCAGATCCGGCAGGTTGGCCGGCTCCAGCAGCCGCATCGAGGGCTCGGGCGCGGTGGTGGAGATCGAATACGGTGTCAGTCCGCACTCGTCGATCTGCCCGAACATGGCGCACATGCTGTAATAATCGCTCTGCGGCAGCGGATCGTATTTGTGGTCGTGGCATTTGCTGCACTCCAGCGTCAGGCCGAGAAAGGCCGTGCCGGCGGTGTGGACGCGATCCGAAACGTATTCCTGACGGAACTCCTGCTCGATCGAGCCGCCCTCCTCCGTCTGGCGGTGGAGCCGGTTGAAGGTGGTGGCCAACCGTTGCTCCTGCGTCGCGTCCGGCAACAGATCGCCGGCGACCTGCCATGTGAGGAACTGATCGTAGGGCAGGTTTTGGTTGAAGGCTTTGATCACCCAATCCCGCCATGGCCAGACAAAGCAGTTTTTGTCCGACTGATAGCCAAAGGTGTCGGCAAACCGGGCGATATCCAGCCAGTCGAGCGCCATCCGCTCGCCATAACGCGGCGAGGCCAGCATGGCGTCCACCTGCTTTTCATAGGAGTCCGGCGACTCATCACTCACAAAAGCCGCGATTTGCTCCGGCGTCGGCGGCAGGCCGGTGAGCACGAACGAAATCCGCCGCAGCAGCGCCGCGCGATCCGCCTCCGGACTTGGCGCGAGATCCTGCGGCTCCTGTTTCGCGAGCACGAAGCGGTCGATATCGTCCCTTGCCCATGCCGGGTTTTTCACGACGGGTGCCGGATGTTTGCGTGGCGGCATGAAGGCCCAGTGTTTCTGATAGACCGCGCCCGCCTCGATCCACCGCACCAGGATCCCGCGCTCCGCTTCCGTCAGCGGGCGGTTGAGCTTGGGCGGCGGCATGATTTCCTCCGGGTCGGTCTCGTGAATGCGGGTGAAAATTTCGCTCTCGTGCGGCTTGCCCGGCACGATGGCGCGCGCGCCGCTCTTCAACTTTGCGGTGGCCCCCTCGAATTCATCCAGCCGCAGCCCAGCCTCGCGTTTGGTGCTGTCCGGCCCGTGGCAGGCGAAGCAGCGGTCCGAGAGCAGCGGCCGCACGTCGCGGTTGAAATCCACCGCGCCCGGGAGCGCTGGAGCGGACAGCAATAGGCAGAGCGAAAGGATGCGGTGGAGGCGGGTCATCGGAGTTTCCGTCGGTTCGGCACGCGGCAAGCGGCACGCTTACGAAGGAATATCCCATGTCTTTCAGTGTGCAACCTCGCAATGCCACCGCCGCCCACATGGCCAGTCGGTCTTAGGAAGCCGTTTCCTTGCCCGGTCGGCCGCCCTCCGACTGCCCTTCATCCGACGCCGGGGCCGGCTCTTCAACCGCGAGCGCGTGGCACCATCGAGTCCGGACCGAAGATCGCGCTCCCCACCGTTTCGTCTGATTGCCGCTAGATTGAGCCGTCCGGCGGGCCGAGGCAAAACATTTCAGCGTGATGCTCCGCGTATTTTGCTGTGGCGCAAGCTTCCCGCGTTGCCCATGCGCGAAGCGCTCCCTGAGGAGGTGGTCAGCGCCCTGTTTGACAACCCAATCCTCCATGGAGCGACCACGGACCGACCGTGAACCTAACTCCATGTACGGGCTTGCATGAGCCCGAAGGCCGGCTAGAAATGTCGGAACATTCGCGTGAAAAGTTACTTCCTCCGCCGCCTGCTACTGATTCCCCCGACCTTGGTGGGCATCACGCTGCTGGTTTTCACGATCACGCGGTTTGTGCCGGGAGGGCCGCTGGACCGGATGCTGCAGGAGGCCTCGCGCGGTGCCGACCAAGGCGGCAAGCGGGCGTCATCCACCCAGGGACAGGGCGGTCTGAGCGAGGAGCAGCTCGAGGAACTCGAAGAACAATTCGGCCTGAACAAGAACGTGCTGGTTGCATACTGCGAGTGGTTGGGCATCCTTCCCCGAGAGGTGAGGATCTCCAAGGGGCAGTTCACCGAGCGGGGTGAGGAAATGATTGGAGGCACCATTGATCCGGCGACCACCGCCGAAGTGGTGTTGCGCGGCGATGGCCGGGCGGTGCGGGTGACCCGAGCCGCAGGACAGGTGGCTAGCGCGGTGTTTGCGGAGAGCGGAAAACCCGTGGCTGCGGACGGCTGGAACGTCCGCTACGAAACGAAGGAAGACCGCCAGGCGCGTTTCAAGCGCCGCAATACCGGCAATGAATCCGCACCCGATTACGCCCCGCGGGTCGTGATCTATCGCACACGCCTGTCTGGCCTGCTGCAAGGCGATCTCGGCCGCTCGACGGTATACAACGATCCTGTCCACGAGATGATTCTCGAGCGCATGCCCATCGCGGTTTATTTCGGGTTGCTGACCGCGATCCTCACCTACGCGGTGTGCCTGCCGCTGGGTGTCCTGAAGGCGCTGAAACACCGGACGTTCATCGATTCCGCCTCGTCGGTGCTGATTTTCCTCGGTTACTCGATCCCCGGCTTCGCGCTCGGCGCGATCCTGTTGGTGCATCTCGGCGCGCGCATGAGCCTGTTCCCCTTGTTCGGCCTCACCAGTCCGGATTTCGATCAGCTCGACGCGTTCGGAAAAATCAAGGATCTCGCGCACCACACGGTGCTGCCGCTGATCTGTTATATGGTCGGCATGTTCGCGATGCTCACCATGATGACCAAGAACAACCTGATGGACAACCTCGCGGCCGACTACGTGCGCACGGCGGTGGCCAAGGGCGCGAGTTTTCGTCAGGCGGTATTCGGCCATGCGTTCCGGAACTCGATGATTCCCATCGCCACCAGCCTCGGTGATCTGGTGACCATTTTCATCGGCGGCTCGATGCTCATTGAAACCGTGTTCGACATCCAGGGCTTCGGTCTTCTGCAATACCAATCCGTCCTCGCCCGCGATATCCCGGTGATCATGGGCACCCTGACCATCGCGGCATTCCTAATGCTCATCGGCCATGTGATCTCCGACTTCATCGTGGCGATGGTGGACCCCCGTATCAAATTCGAGTGACCATGCGAGCAATCGGATTATTCTGCACGATTTTGGGAGCGCTCGCGGCTGCGGGCGAGTGGATGCAGATCGCCTTTCCCACGGCGCGGTGGTTTTTCGAAACGAGCCGCGAGGTGCCGTTCCTGCACGCCGATCTCCGGGGACATCCCTTCCCTTGGTTTGGCTGGCTGAGCGTGGCGGTTCTTCTAACATGCGGGCTAACGCTGCTCGGCAGGTCGTTCTCCGGCAAGCCGCGCAACCCGATCACCGAGCGCCGCATCCGCCGGTTTCGCGAGATCAGGCGCGGCTACTATTCACTGCTTGTTCTAACCGCCCTCGGCGGGATTGCGGCGCTCGATCAAGTGGTGGTCGGGAAACACGCTCTCGCCGTGCAATACCAAGGGCGTTGGATCTTCCCGGCCTTCCAGCCGGTCGGTTTGAAAAACAAGGATTTCGGCATTGTCGGGGAATCGGCGGAAGCACCGGTCAACTACCGCAAGCTCAGGAAAATCTTCCGCGAACAGGGCGGCGGACACGTCATCCTGCCATGGATCCCGTTTGACCCCACCGGGGATACGCTGCCGCCGCGGTCCCGCCCGCTGGTCCAGCGCGACGGGACCTACTT
Source organism: Prosthecobacter debontii (assembly GCA_945869465.1). GTDB lineage: Bacteria > Verrucomicrobiota > Verrucomicrobiia > Verrucomicrobiales > Akkermansiaceae > Luteolibacter. The sequence goes on along the minus strand of CAMBPB010000042.1, from coordinate 1,154 downwards.
CGAGTCCGGCAGCCGCAAACCCTACTTCGGCCTGGCCGCCCGGTATTTCGATGTGGACGAGGCGAAATTCCACCTCCGCTACACCCTGCGGAACGGATTTCTATCAGGACCGGCGGACGGCTGGGACGCCGCCGGAATGCCGGTTTACAGCGCCGACTATCTGGAAGGAAAGCTGCTGAACGAACACTTCAATGGCAAGGGTGCCAAGGAAGCGTTCCTCGGGCTGGCCGGCAGCGAGTTGCGGGCCGTCAAATACCATCCCGCGCCGCCGATCCCCGACGAGGGCCACTGGCTTGGCACCACCTCGCAGGGCTATGACGTGCTCGCCTACCTCTATGGCGGGCTGCAGGTGAATTTCAAAGCCGCGCTGATCTATCTACCCATCGTCTATCTGATGGGAATCACCATCGGCATGATGATGGGTTACTTCGGCGGCTGGTTCGACCTGGCGGTGCAGCGGTTGATCGAAATCTTCTCGAACATGCCGTTTCTTTTCGTGGTGATCATTTTCTCCAGCATGGTGCCGGACAAGTTCAAGGGACTTCCGATCATCCTGACCATCCTTATCGCCTTCGGCTGGATGGGAATGACCTTCCTGATGCGCACCGCCGCCTACCGGGACAAGGAGCGCGATTACATTGCCGCGGCCAGGGTGCTCGGCGCCGGCACCCCGCGCATCCTGTTCCGCCACCTGCTGCCCAATACCGTCGCCATCATCGTGACCCTGGTGCCTTTCACCATGTCCGGCCTGATTTTCTCGCTCACCTCGCTCGACTATCTGGGCTTCGGCCTGCCGGTCGAATACGCCACCTGGGGCCGCCTGCTCAACGACGGGCTCTCCAATCTATCAGCCCCATGGCTCGTCACCTCCACCTTCGCGGTGCTGGTGGCCCTGCTGGTGCTCATCACCTTCGTGGGGGAAGCGGTGCGCGAGGCGTTCGATCCCAAAAAATTCACCTACTACCGATGATGCGCCGCTTGATAATCCGTCTGGCCATGATTCCCCTCGGTGCCCTGGCACTGGCAGGGACGGGTTGCCGCCGCGATTCCCCCGAGGTCTCGCGCGCGCTCGGATTCGACGATTTCGTGCCGGTTTACAACCGCTACATCGAGACCTGGCTCAAGACCCAGCAGGAAACCACCGCCAGAGAGGT
>CAMBPB010000041.1 GCA_945869465.1 Prosthecobacter debontii | reverse complement strand
AGTTTGAGAATTCCCTTGTCCGCTTCGGCGGCACCGATGGCCCAGCCCAGGCTCTTGCGGGCATCGCTGGTGAAAAGAGGCACCGCTCCGCTGCCCGCACTCGCGCCCAGAATCACGTCGTCGGTTGCCATCACCCCGGCGGCCGGCGTTTTTTCGGCCACGGTGGTCACCAGAATTTGATAGGGAGCAAAAGCGGTGTAGCCGTCCTGAAAAGCGGTTTCGGACCAACCGTGGTCAATCCACCCGCGCATTCCCGTCGGACCCAGGTTGTAGGTGTAGGTGCGGTCAACCTTGGCACGATTCTCGTCCGAGGTGAGATCGATCTTCATTGCAGTGACTGCATGGAGCTGGGTGGGCATGGCCAACAACAAGGCCAGCGGGATCGCCTTGGCAAAGGAACGGACAGGGAGCGTGAGATTCATGGAGTGTGGAGTGTGGAGTGAAACGGATTTGCTGAAGTCATCAGCGGGCATCGGGGCTGCGGCGGAGTGTGACCATCTGAAGGAATCCGCTGGCAGAGCCGTCGGAAGCAAGGAAGTAGGAATGATTGCTCTTGAGAATGATCATCTGGGATTATTCCATTGGCCTTACCTTTACGACGTTAGGCGGCAAAACCGTCAATAGTCTCCCAACCCCGGCGCTGGTTCGTTAGCGAGGCGTAGTTCGCCGGACTGTCGAGCGTTTTGTCGATGTTGATTCTGGTCTTAACTCCCTCATCCCCGACCCACCAGGCGAATCTCCCCACCGGCCGGGAGGAGTCGCCATTCCGAATATTCACCAGCGGCTCGACGACGAAACGGTTCGTGCTATCCGTCCCGCGGCCGACGGAGCGCTCGCCAACCAGAACGACCGCTTTGGCGCTGTCCCCGACCGATCCGCCGGCAGCGACTTGGTAAGTGGCATCGGAGGGACGAATGATCGGACCACCGAGAGGATAAGTGGTGCTGTTGCCGCTGACGAGCCACTGAACAATGACGGGGCTGGGGGTCTTGGTAAAAATGGACGACGGCGTGTCTTTATTGGCGAAAACTCCGGTCCAATACCGAGTGCCGGGCCGGACTGCAGAAAGACCCTTGGAGATGTTGTTGACTGATTTATCGTTGAGGGGCGCGGCACCTGATGCAAGCGGGAGACCACCAATCGAAGCGGCCATGTCCGCAGTCGCGGTGACACGTTGGTCCTGGCCGGCATGTTTTTGAAGTTCTCCGATCGCCAGCATCAATGCGAACCGGGCATTCTGCCGTGCCGTGTCGAGCGACTTGGAATGGTTGGACGAACGCAGCGTGATGCCGGAAAGCGATAGCATCCCCACCGCGATGAGAGTGAGCAGGACAATCAGTGAAATTGTGATGATCAAGGCAAAACCGCGCTTGGGATGATGATGAATGCCCGTGGTGGTCTGACGCAAGGCGTTCATAGAGCGTGTATGGCGCAGAGTGTATTGTGAAAAATTTATAATGTATAATGTATAATAATTTTATCAAAGCCGGGCGCAGTCAATTCATAGGTAACACATTGGCAGAGTAAGTTTGACAAATGGAACTCGCCTCATGCCAGTGTGTTGCCCATTTTTTGAACCTGAACCAATTGACTTTCCAGAAATCCAAGGGATACGATTGCGGGGCCGCTAGTGCGCACTGGCGCCCCCGCGGGGATCCCGGAGAAAAACCACTAACTCCGGAAAGCGATGAAAATTTCGCTATGGGTGATACGCTATGGGTGATTGGAAACCAGTCGGGCGGTGTGACCGCCACGACCTGACGGTTGTTGATTCAATTGGGCGTCACGAGCAGACGGGTGAAGAGCTTGCCGCCTAGCGCCCCTGCAGGCAGGGTGTAGGTGAGTGCGCCGCCAGGGCCACTGGTGTTGGTGGTCAGATCGCCTAGTTCAACATCCGACCAGTTCACGAGGTCAATTGAGGTTTGCACGACGAACTGGGTGCCATACGCGGCGCTGTCGATATTGCCGCCATTGGGCCAAGTCACGGTATTGTTGATGATGCCCGGATTGGTGGTGACCCCAGTGGCATTCATGAAATAGGCGACGCCGTTTTGCACCCCATCATTGTTTGAATCCGCACTCGGGGTGCTGGACACGCCGTTGGTTGTGGCCCAGGAGGCGTAGGTGGGGGTGACGATCACTGCAGTATCCGTCAATCTGAAGTTACTGATGGTAGGATAAATGCCATTCCCTCCATCCCTAACCCATACCTGAACCGATTTGGTGGTCCCCACAGCATTAAGCGCTGCACCTGACACTGTGCCTAGGGCGCTGCTCATCGACGTCGAGGTTTTCCAGGTCAGCCCAGTGGTGTCCAGAACAACCTCATAATTGCTAATTAAAACCCCATGGCTACCCCGATATCCATTGCCGGATCCAGCAGATGTAAACGCGGTTCCATTGCCGCCTCCATTGTATTGCCTTTGTATGTTACCTCCGGAGGAATTCCAAAAGCCATCAATCAGAGTGCCGTCACTATAGGCATTATCTGCTAGATTTTTAGGAGACAAGCCAATGAGGCAGTTAACCACGGAATTAGTGGGATTGTCCAGGGAGAATGAGAGTGTATAAACATGGCCCGCTACGGGCGTGAAGTCCAGTGTCTTCCTGGGGAAATTTCCGCTACAAGCAGTGCTATCGTAGAGCACGGTTCCCGCGGTAACCGAGAACAACGCGCTATCCGCAGGCGTCAGCACTCCACTCGTCGCAGTCAGCCGATAGCCCACGCCAGCCGTGTCGATTGACAAGCCGCTGAAGGTGGCCACGCCGTTCACTGCGGACACGGTCGTCGTCCCGATCAATGTGCCAGCCCCGCTCGCTGGTGTCCCCGTGGTGATAGTGAGTGTGATGGATGCGTCACTGTTACTCACGATATTGCCGACCGCATCCAGTACCTGCACGGTCGGCTGCGTAGCCCAAGCTACCCCGGGCTGCCCGCCACTGGGCGGGGTCGTGATCAGCAGTGCCGTCGCTACTCCCGAGTTGACAACTTGGGCGGGGCTCAAGGCTACGGAAGTGCTAGTTGCATGGGTATTGTCGCCAATATAGACGGCCACGATGTTGTCGTGGGTGCCAACCGCCAGCGCGGTGGTGGCTGGGGTGATGGTGCATGTGCCACCCGAGAGGGTGCCGGTACCGATCAGCGTTCCACTAGCGCCGCCGTTATAGAGCTGTACTGTGCCGGTCGCAGCGGTGGGGCTTAGAGCCACATCGAAGCTCAGCGAATCGTTGTAATTCGAAGGCGTGACCGTGCCCGCGTTGCGGGTCAGCGTTGTCGTCGTCGGAGTCAATGAGGCAGCGACGTTAGTATCCGTCAATCTGAAGTTACTGATGGTAGGATAAATGCCATTCCCTCCATCCCTAACCCATACCTGAACGGAGGTGGCGGTCCCCACAGCATTACGCACCGCACCTGACAGCGTGCCCAGGGCGCTGCTCATTGAGGTCGAGGTTTTCCAGGGCGAACTGGTGGTGTCTAACACAACCTCATAATTGCTAATTAAAACCCCGGTGGGGCCCCAATATCCATTACCGACTCCAGCAGTAGCGAAGGATGACTCAACAATGCCGCCATTGTAATTCCTTCTCACGGAACCATTCCCCACCCAAGTCCCAGAAACCCAAAATCCGTCAACCAGAGTATCGGCGTTATAGGCATTATCGGACGAGAAGCCAATGAGGCAATTATTCAGGCTGGCGTCGGGATTGTTCAGGGAGAATGAGAGCGTGTAAATATGACCGTTTACGGGCGTAAAGCCCAGTGTCTTCCTGGGAAACTGTCCGCTACAAGCAGTGCTATCGTAGAGCACGGTTCCCGCAGTGACCGAGAACAACGCGCTATCCGCAGGCGTCAGCACTCCACTCGTCGCGGTCAGCCGATAGCCCACGCCAGCGGTGTCGATTGACAAGCCGCTGAAGGTGGCGACGCCGTTTACCGCCGACACGGTCGTCGTTCCGATCAATGTGCCGGGACCCCCGCTCGTCGGAGTCCCCGTGGTGATTGCGAGTGTGATGGAGGCGTCACTGTTGTTCACGATATTGCCGGCCTCATCGAGTACATTCACCGTCGGCTGCGTTGCCCATGCTATTCCCGGCTGCCCGCCACTGGGCGGGGTAGTGATCAGCAGTGCCGTCGCCCCTGCCGAGTTGACAACTTGAGCGGGGCTCAAGGCAACGGAAGTGCTAGTTTCATGGGTCTCGTCGCCGACATAGACGGCCACGATGTTGGCGTGGGTGCCAACCGACAGCGCGGTGGTGGCGGGGGTGATGGTGCATGTGCCACCCGAGAGGGTGCCGGTACCGATCAGCGTTCCACTAGCGCCGCCGTCAAAGAGTCGTACTGTGCCGGTCGCAGTGGTGGGGTTTAGGGCCACATCAAAGGTCAACGAATCGTTGTAAGTCGAAGGCGTGACCGTGCCCGAGTTACGGGTCAGCGTCGTCGTCGTCGTGGCAAGAGAGACAGGCCCGAGAACACTGACATTGTCGAGGAAAACGCCGTCGTTGTCGCCTTGACCACCTGCGTAACGGTTTCCGAAGGTGATGGTCGCCGTCGTCGTGGTATTCGGGGTGAACGTGAAGCTGTGCAGCGTCCAGTTAGCATTTGCCGCAGTGGTCTGAACGATGCTAGTGCTCGGACCGGAAGCAACAGCCACCGGCGATCCGGCGGCACCTGTAACTGTCCCGGCGGCGACACTCACGGTCGTGTCCAAAACGCCTCCACCGCCACGCCTCGATTCGTAATAACTTACCGTGTAGGTGTCACCAGCGGCGACCGCAAAACTCTGTGAGAGGGTATTTAGGCCAGTTGCACTGTTAAGGTTCATGTTGAATAAACCGTCCGGGGCAGTCCTACCCCAGGCTGCAGCCCTAAAATACCAGCCAAAGGCTCGAGAGGCGGTCCATCCTGGCAGGTTAGCGGTGTTACCAGATGCTATACTAAGCTGGCCCGAGTTCCCCGGAACGGGATTGCCCACCTCGAAGCTGCCGTTGGTGATTAAATTCTGGGCGGAGACTGGGGTGATGCATAGCGCCATGGCCCCGAGGGCCAAGACGGTGAGGATGCGGCGGAGTGGCTTGAGTGGCGTCATGAGGTTGTCGTGGTTGGATTTTTTGGAGTTGTTGGCGTAATGGATGGGGATAGATGGGGTGATTTTGGCTGCTAGGAATTTGCTTTCTGCGGGAGGCCCCTGAAAGAGCCATTGAGTCGGACCGGATGGCGGGGAAAGGGGGGTTGTGGGGTAAAAGGGGATGGAAGAGGTGTTTCGGTCTGTCAGTGGACGGTGTTTCGGTGAGAAAAATCCCCAGTCCGCGCCGGTAATCGGAGGATTCGGAAGATTTCACAGCGAAATTCAATCGCCGCTAGCGTAGCTTTTCTAGTCGCTTTGCCAAGATTTTCTTTTGCGGCTGTTTTTTGGGTGCTGGGGGGCTTCTCTTTTGGGCCCGGATTTGGCGTTTGGTGCCGCGTAGGAGCACGTGTCGGCCGCGCAAGGGATGGCAATATCCCCTCCCCTCTCAAATCCATTCCGCGTGAGTTAGACACCGTTGGCATGCGGATTGGACGGGCGGCTCAGGATTCATCGGAGTCGGCGAGGGTGACGATTCTCGCCCGGTGATTCCATTGGTAGGTGTTCTCCCACTGTCCCTCCTTCGGCAGGATGCCGAACCACTCGTTCGCTTGTTCCTCGGTGGCCAGTTCCCGGTAGTTCTTGAAGATGACCGACGGCGAGTTGCCGGCCTCCAGCGCAACCTGGTCGGCACTCTTCACCGTGGCAATGCGGTAGCTGATGAACGAGTGGCGCAGCACGTTGCGCGGCCATTCCAGTTTCAAGGCCCGGGCGAGCGCGGTCACCTCGCGATGCAGCAGCGTGGTCCGGACCACCTTCCCCTTGCGCGGCAGCGGCTCGATCCATGCTCGCAGGTTATCCGTGATCGGCACCAGACGGCGGGAGGCGGTTTTCGCCTGACCCGCTCGCAGTTCGATGATGCCGCGTTCCAAATCGAAGGCGGACCAGCTCAGTCGGTTCAGCTCGGCCATACGGATGCCAGCGAATGCCCCGATGGCGAGGATGGGAATCAGATGCGGCGGGGCGGCGTGCAGGATTTTCTCCATCTGCTTTGGCGTGAACACCGACACATCGTCGTCATTCTTGATCTTCACCTTCTTGAGTTGCTCCGGTGCCGTCATCTGTTCGGCGGGCAGGCAATTCTGCGAGCGGGCGTAGGAGAAGAGCACCTTCACGCAGACCAGCATCGAATTGCGCGAACTGACAGACACCTCGAATCCGCGCAGCCAGGCGTCGATGTCCGACGAGCTGATGCCAAGGATCTCGCCGGGGAATGTCTCGGCGAAGCGGTTCAGGATCGTCTTGAGTTGGGACACGTAGGTTTTGCTGGCCCCGTCCTGCTCGCGGGCGACGATGAGTTCCGCCACCAGTTCCGGCACGCTCATGCGCCGGGTGAGCGGCTTGAAAAACTTCCGGTAATCGGTCGCCATGGACGTCAGGGAATCGCTCTCCGCCAACTTGCGGGCCTGGATGTAATCTTCCACGGCGGCGACCAGCGGGAGTTTGAGTTCGCCCAGCAGTTCCACCGCCTTGGCGTAGCTGTCGCGCTCGTGCGGTTTCAGGTCGGTGACGTGCTGCATCCCGGATTGAATTCGCTGCGCCACGAACAACGCTTCCTTTTTGGCGGTGGCGAGGTCAGGGAAGGCTTTGCGGATCCGCTTGTCGTCCCGGTAATGGGCGATGAGGTAGCGCTTCCGGCCTTTGGATTCCGAGAGGTAGATGGGCACGGAGGCCGAGCCGAATTTCACCGTGGCGTGAGGGCCTGCTTTTCCGCGCTTGCCCGTGGTTCCGTTAGGGGGGCCCTTGCCATTTGTCACCAATTTGTCACCAGCCTCGTTCATAGGCTTGGAAATGGTGTCAATTTCGCATCTTTATATGCGCATAATCCATTGGTAATGAATGGATTACAAGGAAGTACCTCGGCTTGGATTCGAACCAAGGACCAATTGATTAAGAGTCAACTGCTCTACCAACTGAGCTACCGAGGCATTTCACTGAAGTGGCGTGCGGCGAAAGGCCGTGGTTCACGCGGACGACGGATGAGGTTTAGCAAGACCTCGGGTGAGAGCAATCGGAAAATTCAGGGTGGGTGATGAAATTCCGATGGCGGCACTCCGGGAAGGATCGGACCACCCGCCAGGTTGGGACAAATTCGCGCGATTACGCGAGGATTTCACGGATGACCTTGCCGTGCACGTCGGTGAGGCGGAAGTCACGGCCGGAGTAATGATAGGTGAGTTCCTTGTGATCGAGGCCAAGCAGGTGGAGGATGGTGGCGTGGAGGTCGTGGACGTGGACCGGCTTCTCCACGGCCTTGAAGCCGAAGTCGTCGGTCGCGCCGTGGACGTGGCCGCCCTTGACGCCTCCGCCAGCCATCCAGGTGGTGAAGCCGTAGTGATTGTGATCGCGGCCTTTCATGATGCCCTGGTTGGAGCCGGCCCGCGGGAGTTCGACGACGGGGGTCCGGCCAAACTCGCCGCCCCAGATGACGAGGGTTTCATCGAGCATGCCGCGCCGTTTTAAATCCGTTAGGAAGGCGCCGATGGCTTGATCGCACTCGCCGGCAAGGCGGCGGTGGTCCGCGATGTCGTCGTGGCTGTCCCAGGGCTGCGAGTTGCCATGCCAAAGCTGGATGAAGCGCACGCCGCGTTCCAGCAATCTGCGGGCCATCAGGCATTGGCGGGCGAAGCCACCCGGGCCGTACATTTCGCGGGTTGCGGCAGGTTCCCTGGAAACGTCAAAGGCGTCGGTGGCATCGACCTGCATCCGGCAGGCGAGCTCGAAACTGCGGATGCGCGCTTCGAGTTGTGGATCGTGATCGCGGGATGCCAGGTGCCGTTGGTTGAGCTTGCGGAGAAAATCGAGTTGGGCGGCTTGGCGCGAATCTCTGGCCGCAGGGTTGCGCAGGTTTTCGATCATGCGGTCCACGGTGTCGATGGATGTATCGAGGTAGGTGCCTTGGAAGCGGCCGGGGAGAAACGACGAGCGCCAGTTGTCAGAGCGTTTGATCGGCATTCCACCGGGACACATGGCGATGTGGGCGGGCAGGTTTTCGTTTTCACTACCGAGTCCGTAGGTGACCCATGCGCCCATGGACGGCCGGGCGAGTCTGCCATCGCCGCAATTCATCAACATCAGCGACGGCTCGTGGTTAGGGACATCGGCGGTCATCGAGCGGATCACGCAGAGGTCGTCGGCGTGTTGGGCCGTGTGCGGGAAGAGTTCGCTGATTTCGAGGCCGGATTTGCCGTAACGCTCGAAGGTGAATGGCGAGCGCAGCGCGGTGCCGGTGGGGCGCTCGGTTTTCAATCCCTCCAGCGGGATTGGCTTGCCGTGTTGGCGCTGGAGCGCGGGCTTGGGATCGAAGGTATCCACCTGCGAGGGGCCGCCGTTCATGAAGAGATGGACGACACGTTTGGCCTTGGGCGCGAAATGGGGGCCCGGATTCCAGACGGGGGGAATCGTGCCGGCCGATGCGTTCCCGGCGGCGCCGAACAGTCCGCCCAACGCGAGGCCGCCAAACCCCATGCCGCAGCGGCGGAGGAAATCGCGGCGGTCGAGGATGAGGTCGTCGGCGGTGAGATGGTGTGACATGGTCAGTCGATGAAGTGAAATTCGTTAGATGCCCAGAGCATTTGGATCAGGTCGGCCCAGGGGTCCGCGGAGGATGGCGCGGGGGGTGGCGAGTCGGGGGTGGGGAATTGTTCCCGCAGATTGCCGATTTCAATGATCGGTGCGTCGGCGCTCTCGCGGCCGGCGACGCGCAGGTTCCACTCCACACCGCCGCAGGCGTCACCGTTGGGAGCGCGGAGCACGAAGTCGAGCGTGTCTCCGGGGGCGACGGTGATCCACGCGCCGTCGATATGGGCATTCGCCGCGGGAGAAAGGTCGTGATCGATCGCCCCGGCGCTTTTGTTGTTAGAAAGTTTCCAGCAGAGAGTCGCGCCGCCCTGCTGGGTGCGACCGATGGATCCGTGCATGCGGACTTGTCCCGCGCCGAGGGCGCGCCAGCGGAGAATCAGGGCATGGCTGGCCGCCGCATGACCGGCTTTTGCTCCAGCGTGGAGCCAGCGGATCGGGGAGGTCGCGGGATCGGGTCCGGTTTTCCAAACTCCATCCGAGAAGATCGGAAACAGCAGGGCGTTTGCGGGTGGGCCGGCGGTATCGGGGGCATGACGGATTTCCCAAACGCCGGCGAGGCGCGGCTGGTAATCCGCTTGATCAACATGGCCCAGCCACTCGATGGCAGCCCGGATCTCCGTCGCCGAAGGTTCCCGCTGATAGATCCGGCGCTGGAGCCAGCCGAGTCTGGCCTTGTCATCGGGCAGGGCGGTGAATGTGGGATCGGCGGCAAGTTTCGCGGCCTGGCGGAGCGGCAGCGGGCCGTTGAGGAAGTAGAGGGCCTGCTGGGGAACGGTGGTTTCGAGACGCTTCGGACAATGATGGTCAGGATGTGGCAGATCGAAGGTGGTGAATGTGCCAGACAGGGCGTGGCGGTCCACGAAGGCGTAGAGACTGCGGCGGGAGTCGGCGGCAACGCCTTCTAACGACAATGAGCGGCCGCCGACCAGGCCGGTATCGAGAGATCCGGCGGTGGCGAGCAGGCGGTCGCGCATGGCTTCGAAATCGACGCGGCGGCGGTTCCATTTCCAGAACAACGTGTTGGCTTCATCGATGGAACGATTGCCTGGCGGACCATCGGCGGCGAGGCGGAAAGCCTTGGACGTCAGCATCAGCCGGTGCAGGTTTTTCAGCGAGGCGCCCTGCCCAGCGAAGCGGATGGCGAGCCAGTCCAACAAGGGCAGGAGCGGCGGCTCCGCCTGTTGGGTGCCGAAGTCGCCGGGGTCCGCCAGCGGCTGGCCGAAATGCCAGGCCCAGACCCGGTTGACCATCACCCGTGCGGTTAGAGGATTGGCGGGATCGGCGATTTTTTCCGCCAGCGAAAGCCGCGGGCTCTTGTGGTTAGGATAACTTCCGCCGCCGAGAAAGCCGAGCCACTGGCGGTCGAAGGTTTCGCCGGGGTTGTCCGGATTTCCGCGGATAAAAATCCGCGCTGGCGTTAGATGATCGCGATCCGTCAGGCACATCGCGCGGGGTGGCGAGCCCGGGTGTTCGGCCTGCAGGCGGCTCATGGCGCTTCCGCGTTGGCGGTTCTTGTTGCTATCCTCGGTGTCCATGATCTCGGAAACGCGGGTGGTGTCGCAGGCAAGCGGGCAGTCCTTGCCTGCCGCCAGATCTGCCAACCCGCTGCCTTCGGGTGCCGCCAACCATTCCCGCGCGAGAGCCGTGCATCGCCCCGGGCGTGAGGATTCGTCTGCCATGTCCATTTCCTCCACCCAGCGGGCGAGGCGCGGCAGGGCTTTGTCACCGCGTGCGGTTTGGCCGAGGAAGTCGCGCCAGCGGATCACCGCGAGCGGCCGATAGCCTCCGCGCTTGAACGAGATGGCGGTGGCCTTGTTGTGGTCCCAGTTTTCCTTTCCGGCCAGCCACGCCAGTTCCAGATAGACCGCGAGGGATTCCGGCGCGCGGAGATGATCGACGATGGCCTGGCGCGCGGCCCGATCGGTTTCCGTTAGCCTGGCGAGTTCGTCGGTGTAGGATTTGAAGGCCTTCTCATCGCCGGGCCTACCGATGATCGGCTTGAGCTCGGGTTCGCGAGTGTTTTCGAAAATCGAATAGAGCGAATAGTAATCCCTGGTGGTGATGGGATCGGCCTTGTGGTCATGGCAGCGCGCACAGGAGACGGTGCTGGAGAGGAAACCTCGGGTGACCACGTCCACGCGGTCGTCGATGGTTTCAAGCCCGCCGACCCGCGGTCCTGTCGTTAGAAATCCAAGCGCCGCGAGGTCCGGATCATCGGGCCGGGCGGTGATGAGATCGGCGGCGATTTGCAGCTTGATGAAACGATCGTAGGAAAGGTCCTCATTGAACGCGCGGATCAGCCAATCCCGATAGGTGTAGGCGAACGGGTAGCGATTGTCCTGATCGAAGTTATAGCCCTTGGTATCGGCGTAGCGGGCGACATCCATCCAGTGGCGGGCCCAGCGTTCGCCGTAAGCGGGGCTGGCGAGAAGCTCGTCGATGAGGGCATTCCAGGTGGATTCATCGGGATTCGCTTCGATGCGCTGGATCTGCCCGGCGGAGGCGGGCAAGCCGGTGAGAGTGAAAGCGGCGCGGGTGACCCATTGGCGCGGTGGGGCCAGCCGGGCGGATTGGAGACCGGCACCCTTGCGGGCGGACTCGAGCAGCGCATCGATGGGATGAACCGCCGCGCCGGCGGGGATTTTCACCTCCACCGGGGGAAGGTAGGCCCAATGATCCTTGGCCACCGCATGAGCGGTTAGAAGCACTTGGCAGGCGGTCACAATGAGGAAGCGCATCGCAAAATGGAGCTTACGCCCATTTTCCGATCAAGGCGAGTCCGATCCGGCCGGGATTGTCTTGTGGATCGGGGCGGTCAGGGCGAGCCTGCGGTTGCAGATTGGCCACGCCATGTTCCGACCTCCCATGATCTTGTCCTTGGTTGCGGCGCCCCTGCTGCTGGCTTCCTGCGAGACCCTGCGGTTTTACGGGCAGGCAGTGGAAGGACAACTGGAAGTCCTGCGGAAAAGCCGCCCTAACAACCAGGTCGCCGCCGATCCCGCGACCTCCCCCGGCCTGCGGCACCAGCTGGCGGCGGTGGAGCGGATCCGCCGCTTCGCCAGCGGGCAGCTGTCGCTTCCCGGGGATGAGAGTTATGGGAAATATGCCGATCTCGGGCGCAAACACGTCGTATGGGTCGTCTATGCGGCACCGGAGTTTTCGCTGACGCCGAAAACCTGGTCCTACCCCGCCGTAGGGGAAATGGATTACCGCGGTTACTTCCGCGAGCAGGACAGCGTGCCGATCGCCGGACGCCTTCGGGACGACGGATACGATGTTTATGTCGGCGGCGTGGACGCCTACTCGACCCTCGGATGGTTCCATGATCCGGTTCTCAACACCTTCGTCAATTATCCGGACATCGATCTAGCAGAGACGATATTTCATGAACTCAGCCACCGCAAGGTCTTCCGCAGGGGCGATACCGTTTTCAATGAATCGCTCGCCAATGTTGTCGCCGAGGAAGGAGTGAAACGCTGGCTGCGGCACCAGGGGCGGCTTGAGGAGTTGCGGAACTACGAAGGGCGGCTGGTCCGGCGGCGCGAGTTCTATCAAGAGATCGGCCTTTCCCGCCTGAGTCTCGAGGCCCTTTACGCCTCCAGCCACCCGGAACCGGTCAAGCGGCGGGAAAAGGCGGCGGTTCTAGCAAGACTGCGCGATTCATTCCGCGAACTCCGTCGCCGCTGGGGCGGGCGCGGTCTCGAATCCTGGCTCGTGGAGGACATCAACAACGGGCATATTGTCTCGCTCAACATTTATGCCGACAAGATGCCGGCATTCCAGAACCTGCTGGCGGAGTGTGATGGAGATCTCGATCTGTTTTTCAAGAGGGCGGCCCGCCTGAAGCTTTCGGGACCTTGAACTGACGCGGGCGAATGGCCCGGGCACTCGTGCGATCATCGCGGATTTCGGCTTGGAAACCCGGGCGTGAGATTGCAATTTGGCTCCCTCGCAGCATGGGAAACCAAAACACTCGCCGCACTCGCCGCCGGGATTATCGGGATTTCGCCGCCCGGTTTGAGCGAGCTTGAAGCCGGGTTCCACAAATTAGGCGAAACGAATCAATTGCCAGCAGGCGCCGAGACGCTATGCTGCGCGGCCCGGCATCGAAATGCCGGTCCCCGAACAATGAATCAACCTCATGTAGCGATTATTGGCGCGACGGGTGCCGTCGGCGTGGAAATGCTCCTTTGCCTCGAACAGCGGAATTTTCCGCTCGGCAACCTGAAGCTGCTGGCTTCGGCGCGTTCGGCGGGCAAACGCATGAAATTCCGCGGTGAGGAGCTCGTGGTCGAGGAACTCACGCATGATTCATTCAAGGGCGTGGACATCGCGCTGTTCAGCGCGGGCGGCGGGATTTCCACGGAATTCGCACCCTCCGCCGCGGCGGCCGGCGCGGTGGTGATCGATAATTCATCCGCCTTCCGGATGGACGACGACGTGCCGCTGGTGGTGCCGGAAATCAATCCGGACGCGGCAACGCACCGTCCCCGCAACATCATCGCCAATCCCAATTGCACCACCATCATTTCCCTGATGGCGCTTGCCCCGCTGCACGATGCCTTCGGCTTGCGCTCGGTCATCGCCTCGAGTTATCAGGCGGTTTCCGGCTCCGGCGCCCAGGGCATCATCGAGCTGGAAGAGCAGGTCAAAGCCATCACCACCGGCCAGCCGTTCACGCCGAAAGTCTATCCGCGCCAGATCGCGTTCAACGTGATCCCGCAGGTGGATGTGTTCACCGAGAACGGCTACACCAAGGAGGAACTCAAGATGCTGCATGAGGGCCGCAAAATCCTCGGGCTGCCAGCGCTCCGCGTTTCCTGCACCTGCGTGCGGGTTCCGGTCTATCGTTCCCACTCGGTTTCCATCACCGCGCAATTCGAACGCCCGGTTAGCGCCGCTGCGGCCCGCGCTGCCTACGCCGGAAAACCCGGCATCGAAGTGGTCGATGATCCGGCTAACAAAATCTTCCCCGTGCCGCTCGACACCACCGGCAAGGACGATTGTCTGGTCGGCCGCATCCGCAAGAATCTGGTCTGCGACAACGCCCTTGATTTGTGGGTCGTTGGCGATCAGGTCCGCAAGGGTGCCGCGCTCAACGCCGTGCAAATCGCCGAGATTCTTTGAAGCGAGGGCGGATCGTAGCTAACGGATTGAAGTTTTTCACCCGCCATCGATCATGGAACTCAAAGCCTACCTCGCAGCCCGTGCCGCTGAAGTGGACGCGGCAATGGACGTGTTCCTGCCAAAGGCGAAAGAACGCCCGGCGACGATCCATGGGGCGATGCGCTATGCGGTGTTCGCCGGGGGCAAACGCCTGCGACCGGTGCTTTGCCTCGCCGCCGCCGAGGCCTGTGGCGGGGGGATTTCCACGGCGCTCGCTCCGGCCTGCGCGGTGGAGTTGATGCACACCTACTCGCTCGTGCATGACGATCTCCCGTCCATGGACGACGATGACCTGCGCCGCGGCCGGCCGACCTGCCACAAGGTCTATGGCGAGGGCATGGCCGTTCTCTGCGGCGACGCCTTGCTAACGGAAGCATTCGTCGTGCTGGCAAAAACCCCGGCGACTCCACGCTACGGCACCCGCGAATACATCGCCGAACTCGCCGAAACCGGCGGTAGCAGAAGACTCATCGGCGGCCAGGTGATGGACCTCGAAGGCGAGGGCAAAAAACTCACCAGGAGCGAACTCGTCCGCATCCACGAGGCCAAAACCGCCGCCCTGCTCACCACTTCGCTGCGCCTCGGCGCAATGACCGCCAATACCACCGCCGCCAAACTAACGGCACTCACGACATTCGGCCACGCCCTCGGCCTCGCCTTCCAGATCATCGACGACATCCTCGACGTCACCCAGAGCACCGAGGTGTTAGGCAAGACCGCCGGCAAGGACGCCGCCGTCGAAAAAGCCACCTATCCGTCGATCATCGGTCTCAAGGCATCGCGCAAGGAAGCGGCAAAACTCACCAAGGCGGCGCTGGACTCGCTCCGATTGTTAGGAAAAAAGGCGGTGCGCCTGGAGCAAATCGCCGCCTATCTGCTCAAACGCGAGTATTGATCCTGGCGGGGTTCCAGCCAGCGGCACGCCCTGAAATCCGCGCATTCCGCGCGCATTCCGCGCGTGACTCCTGCGGCACCTCCCTGCATGTTCCGCGCGTGCCCGACTCCCTCCAGCATCGCTTTGGCGGCATTGCCCGGCTGTATGGTCAGGCGGCGCTGGATCGTTTCCTGATCTCGCGGGTCGCGGTCATTGGCGTGGGCGGAGTTGGCTCGTGGGCGGTGGAGTCGCTCGCCCGCTCCGGCATCGGCCATTTGACGCTCGTCGATTTGGATGAAATCTGTATCACCAATGTGAACCGCCAGTTGCATGCGATGGACGGGCAGATCGGCCGCCTGAAAACCGAGGCCATGGCGGATCGCGCGCGCGCCATTCATCCAGTCTGTGAAATCCGGGTCGTCCCGAAGTTTTTCAATGAAAAATCCGCCGCGGACATTCTCGATGCCGGCTTCGACGCGGTGATCGATGCGATCGACTTCGCGCGCCACAAAGCGTTGCTCGTCGCCGAGTGCCACCGGCGCGGAATCTTCGCCGTGACGTGCGGCGGCGCGGGCGGGCGGCGCGACCCGACCCGCATCCGGGTGACCGATCTTGCATACAGCGGCCTGGATCCGCTGCTGCTCCAACTCCGCCGCGGCCTGCGCAACGACTTCGGTTTTCCGAAAACACCGCGCGGCCAGGAGCCGGCATTGTTCGGCATCGAAGCGGTGTATTCCGACGAGGCCCCGGTTTATTCGCAGTGCGATGGGACGGTTTCCAAAACCAAACCGGAGGAGATTTCCCAGCGTCTCAATTGTTCGTCGGGCTTCGGCACCGCCACCCACCTGATCGCCAGCTTCGGGCTGATCGCCGCCGGGCGCGTGTTGGAGCGGCTTGCCGCCCGGGCATGAAAAAAGCGACCCGCAGGCCGCTTTTTTCAGATGATATCCGGGAATGGTTTCCCGGCAAAACCGGATTTACAGACCCTTCTTCGAGAGGCGGGTGCCGGCGGTCGCGCCTTGGCGAGCCTTGAATTTCGGGTTCGATTTGCAGATCACGTAAACCGTGCCTTTGCGTTTCACAACTTGGCAATCAGCATGACGGCGCTTGGCGGAGGCGAGGGAAGAAAGGACTTTCATGGCGTAAAATGGTTTGGACTGGAGCGATCAGACATGCCAACCGGGCGCGGAAGCTAGCCCCCCGACCCTCCTTGTAAAGCCATTTCTCACTCCAATCCGGCATTTTTTGCCGCTCCCTTGTCCAAGGCGAAAACCCAGGCTTCCATGCGTCACTCATGATTTTCTTCGACCTGAGGCAAAATCGCGCCCATCCTCACGACGTCACCTTTGATTGTTTTTGTATGCCACTTCCGATCAAACCCGCATTCCGGCCCGTGCTGGATCCAGCGTTCGTGCCCGCCGCACTTTGGAACCGAGCCTTCCGCGCCAAGGCTCAGGCGCATCCCTCCGCCCGTACTCTCGACCTCGCCCTCTGCCGCAACGATGGCACCAGCTTCCGCTGGTCCGGACAAATCCTCCCTTCCGGCGGGCAAAACGCCGCGCTGAACCTCCGCTACATCGAGCGCCACGTGAAATTCCTGCTCTGGCAGAAGGGCGGCAGCCGCCTGTTAATCGCCGGCGCGCCTGAAATCGCCGCCTCGCTTGCCGCCATCTATTCGGAATCCGGCGCGCGGTCGTTCGATTGGGCCTTCATTGGCACCCGGATTTTCGGCGAGCCGATCTGCGTCACGGCCGTCGATGCCAGCGAACTGCCCGCCGCCAGCGACACCGTGATGACTCTCGGCCGCAACCTCGACGGTTGCCGTATCGGCTTCGATCTCGGCGGCTCGGATCGGAAATGCGCCGCACTCATCGATGGCGAAGTGGTTTTCTCCGAGGAAGTCGTCTGGGACCCGTATTTCCAAAACGATCCGAACTATCACATCGACGGCATTCACGACACGCTCAAGCGCGCCGCCGCCCACCTGCCGCGGGTCGATGCCATCGGCGGCAGTTCGGCGGGCGTGTATGTGAACAATGAAGTCCGCGCCGCCTCGCTGTTCCGCGGCGTAAGCCCCGAGGATTTCGAGACGCACATCCGCCGCATTTTTTTTACCCTCAAGGAACGCTGGAACCAGGTCCCCTTCGAAGTCGTCAACGATGGCGAAGTCACCGCGCTGGCCGGCTCGATGAGCCTCAATGCAAACCGGGTGCTCGGCATCGCGATGGGAACTTCCCAGGCCGCCGGCTACGTCGATGCCACCGGTCACATCAAACCGTGGCTCAACGAACTGGCCTTCGCTCCGGTGGATTTTCGTGAGCCCGCCGAGTCGCCGGTCGATGAATGGTCGGGCGATCACGGATGTGGCGCGCTGTATTTCTCGCAGCAAGCCGTCGCCCGGCTGGCACCCGCCGCAGGCTTCGATTTCGGCAAGATGCCCTTCCCCGAGCAGCTCGTCAAAGTCCAGGAGGCGATGCAAACCGAGGACCCGCGAGCGGCCTCGATTTACGAAACCATCGGGTGTTATTTCGGCTATTCCATCGCCCATTACGCCGATTATTATGACATCGCCAACCTCCTGATTCTCGGCCGCGTCACCTCCGGCGAGGGCGCAACGATGATCATCAACGAGGCGGAAACCGTGCTTTCCGAGGAATTTCCCGAACTGCGGATCAAGCTGGTGGTGCCCGACGAAAAAACCAAACGCCATGGTCAGGCGGTCGCCGCCGCCAGCCTGCCGCCGCGGTAAAAAACCGCCCGCCGGAGTCGCCGAAGTTTCGGGTTTCGCAGGACCCCCAAGTCTGCTTCAATCACAGTGTGACCTTCGCCAGCAAAATCACCGTCACCCGCATCCTGATGGTGCCGGTGTTCGCAGTGCTGGCACTCGCTTACGGCTACAGCGTGAGAACCGGCCAGCCGGACGAAACCCTGCGCTGGTGGGCACTCGGCGTTTTTGTCACCGCCGCGGCCAGCGATGGAATCGACGGCTGGATCGCCCGGCGTTTCAACCAACGCTCGAAATTCGGCACCTTCATCGATCCCATCGCGGATAAGGCGCTTCTTCTAACCGGCGTGATCACGCTTTCGCTCGTCGATTGGGGGGTGCAAGGCTGGCGGCTTCCCGGATGGTTTACCGCCATTGTCGTGCTGCGCGATTGCATCATTCTGGGCGGCATCCGGATTCTCTGGAACCACCACCGCGAGGTGAAATTCGCCCCGCATTGGTCTGGCAAGGTCTGCACCGTCACCCAGATGTTCGCGCTCGGCTGGGTGATGCTCAAGGTGGTGCCCTTGCCGCCCGCTTGGCCCTGCATCGTGGCGGCGGCGTTCACGCTGTGGTCCACCGTCACCTATGTCCGCCAGGGTTTGCAAATCTTGCGCGGGTCTGCGACAACATGACTTCGGATCCGCTCCCAACAGGACCATTCCTAAGAGCCCGGCACCCGGTGCCGGGTGGCGGGCTGTGATGAGCCGTCCCGTCGCGACGATGAACGGTTTGTGTATAAGATAAGGACATAAGCCCACGGGAAATGAAGGTCACGCCCGTTGGCGCAGGCCACCAGAAAACCCGCATCGGCAATCGCCTTCACCTTCCCAACCCTTTTCGGCGCCTGAGAGATGAGTCTCGGCCGGAGACAGGCGTGAGCCTCACGTCGGTTGCTCGCCCCTGGCCATCACGACCTTGCCGGTGCGCACGGTTTCAATGATGTTGAACTGGGAGAACATGGTGACCGCCGCATCGATCTTCGGGCTGTCCCCGTGAAGCATGACGATCATCGATGTTGGTGTTAGATCAACGGTTTTCCCGGAGAAGTGTTCGGCGATCTGAAGCGCCATCGAACGCTCGGCCGGCGAACATTGAATCTTTATCAGGATCATTTCCTTGGTCACCGAATTGTCCGAGGTGTGCTCGAAACAATGGATCACGTCGATGAGTTTGCCGACCTGCATGATGATCTGGTTGAGCCCTTGCGGATCGCCGGAAATACCGATGGTCATGCGCGAGAAATTCGCGTTGCGGCCTTCGGAAACGACCAGCGAATCAATGTTGAAGCCGCGGCGCGAGAAAACCTGGCAGATCCGCATCAGCACGCCGGGTTCGTTGCTGACGAGAACCGACAGCGTGTGGGTCGGGCCGCGTGGAAGCGCAGGAGCGGCGACGGGCGTGTCAGTGGTGACGATGGATTGAGGCATGGCTTCGGGATTTGGAATTTGAAATTTTAGATTCGGGATTCCGTCGGATCACGTGGAACCGACAGGCTTGGCCATCTTGGTTTTGGGCGCCTCGGTGATCATGTCTTCAAGGGCGGCACCGGCGGGAATCATCGGGAAGACGTTGTCGGTTTTCACGCACTCGGCATGGATGAGGAACGGACCGTCGTTGTAGGCAAGGGCTTTTTCCAACATGCGGGTGACGTCCGCCGGCCGCTTGATGTGGACGGAGGGAATCCCGTAGGCGTCGGCGAGTTTGCAGAAGTCCGGGTTGCCTATCAGATCCACGCCGGAGGTGCGGTCCTCGTAGAACAACTCCTGCCACTGGCGGACCATGCCCAGATAGTGGTTGTTCAACACCACGATCTTGATCGGCAGTTTGTGCAGCGCCGCGGTGGCCAACTCGAACAAAGTCATCTGGAATCCGCCGTCGCCGGAGATGGAGATAACCATCTTATCCGGGCAGGCGAGTTGCGCGCCGATGGCCGCCGGAAATCCGAAGCCCATGGTGCCCGCGCCACCGGACGAGAGCCAGTGGTAGGACTCGTGGTTCTTGTAAAACTGCGCCGCCCACATCTGGTGCTGGCCCACGTCGGTGGAGACGATGGCCTTGCCTTCGGTGAGTTGATAGAGCTCGTCGATCACCTGCTGCATGCGCAAGCCGCCTTGTTTCTTGTAAGTGAGCGGGAACTTCTTCTTGTAGCCGTCGAGCTTGGCGATCCACTCGCTGGTATCGAGCGGACCGATCTTCTCGTTGATTTCAGTGAGAGCGGCCTTGGCGTCACCGACGATTTCCACGTGGGCGCGGACCATCTTGCCCATCTCCGCAGGGTCGATGTCGATGTGGATAATATTGGCGGTGGCGCAGAATTTCGACGGTTGGCCGATGATCCGGTCATCGAAGCGCGAGCCGATGTTGATGAGCAGGTCGCATTCGACCATCGCCTTGTTCGCGTAGGCGGTGCCATGCATGCCGAGCATGCCGAGCGAGAGCGGGTGGTTTTCCGGGAAGACGCCTTTGCCGAGCAGGGTCGAGGTGACGGGGCAATTCAGCGTTTCTGCCAGGTGCATGAGCTGCTTGTCCGCGCGGGCGATCATGCAGCCCTGGCCGGCGAGAATCACCGGGCGCTTGGCCTTGGCGATGAGATCCACCGCCTGTTTCACCGCGGTCTCGCAAATCTGGAACGAACTGGTGGGATCGTAACCCGGGAGATCGAACGACGGGTTCATTTCGCCAGAAAAGGGTCCTTGGGAAATGTCTTTCGGGACGTCGATAAGCACCGGACCGGGGCGGCCGGTGGTCGCGATATGATAGGCCTCGCGGGCGATCCGGGGCAGCGAGTTGGTGTCTTTGACCAGGTAGTTGTGCTTCACCACCGGAATCGTGATCCCGAAAATATCGGCTTCCTGAAACGCGTCCTTGCCAAGCATCCAGGTCACCGTTTGGCCGGTGATGACGAGCATCGGAACGGAATCCATCATCGCCGTCATCAGACCGGTGACGGTGTTGCCGGCACCCGGGCCGGAGGTCACCAGCACGGCGGCGGGCTTACCAGTGGCACGGGCGTAACCGTCCGCCATGTGGACCGCACCTTGCTCGTGACGCACCAAAATGAACTTCATTTTCGTTTTGACCGTCTCCAACGCATCAAAAATCGGAATTGCCGCTCCGCCAGAGTAGCCGAAGATGTATTCAATGCCCAACTCATCCAGAGTCTTGATGAGCGCTTGTGCGCCGTCCATGTGCTCTTTTTTCATAAAAATTGCCTGTTGCGGGCGCAAACTACAGAATCACCCACCAGCGCGCAACCAAAAATTGCCGAATTGACGGCCATTTTGGTTTTTTTCCAAGCACGCCTTTTCCAGAAATCTCCCATTTTGCACCAAATCGATCATTTTTTGACGTGATCTCTCAAAAAGACGTCTCGTGGCGGTCGTGATTCTGCGTTCCCCCGGCTTTCCCCTTACCCCGGCCTTCCCCCATCGCTTGAATCCCCTTGTCTGCTCCGGCGGACGGGGCCTGATAAACCTTCCTGCGGCCCCATACTCTAACCGAAGATCGAAGGGCATGCAATCGGGGTGGCCCGGAATTTCAAGGGCCACAACTGGGTTGGTCCTGCCGAACTGCACCCGCATTCATCGTCCGCGGACTTCGAGTTTCCGCGGCTTGCCAAGCGGGCACTCGCGGTTACCTTCCGCCACCGATGACTTTGCCCGTCGATTACGAACCCGCCGTCCGCGACCCACGAAAACTCAGGCGCACCGCGTGGGTTCTCGTTGCCATCATGCTCGCCGGCGGGGTGCTGGTCTTCATGGCCTACGAAAAATGGTCCCGCCAGCAGGCCATGGATGATCGCCCGGCGGTCATCCACCGCATCCTCAAGGAGCGCGATCTGCGCCTCGTCCGTCAGGACGGGAAGACCGCCGACCTGTTTGAACTGCGCGGTCAGGTCTGGGTGGTCAACGTGATGAGTCTGAAAACCCCACAATCCTCGCAACGTAGTCTGGCGGTGATGAAACGCTTGGCCGAAAAATTCTCCGCCACGCCTGATTTCAACCTGGTTTCGCTCGCGGTTGAGCCCATGCCGGCCGCTGACATCGTTTCCACCCTGGCACAGGCTGCGGAAACCCATGCCATGAAACTCCCGCAGTGGTGGCTCGGCGGCAACCAGCCCGCCACGCTCCACACCTTCATCAAGAACGAACTCAAGGCGGATGTTTTCCCTCACGCAGCCGGTGGCGAATGGATCTTCGATTCCTCCATCGTGCTGATTGACCGGAACGGCCACCTCCGCCGCGCCGTGGTCCCCCGAACCAGCGGCCAGGCCGCCACGATCACCTTCAATTTCGACCTGGCCGCCAAGTGGGATGCGCAAGGATTGAAATCCGGCAGCCCCCGCAGCAACGAGGCCGAGATGGAAACCCTGCTCGCCAAAACCATCGACAAACTTCTGGCCGAACCGCTCCAAGCCCCATGAACCGCAACTCTTCCATCGCCCTGTTCTACACCGGCGTCGCGATCGTCTCGATTGCCATCCTCGGCCTCGCTTTCTATCTGAACTCGCGCCTCCCACAGCCGCAAAGACCGGCCATCGTCAACTCCGGAAAGGAAATCGTGCCCCGCTGGTTCGAAATCGCGAATGATCTAACCGCCATCAACCAGGACGGACAGTCGGTCAAACTCTCGGACCTTCGCGGCAAGATCTGGATCGCCGCCGAGTTCTTCGCGGTCTGCCCGCAGTGCGCCGTGCGCAACGGCGAGGAACTCCGCACGATCTATGACAAATTCCGCAATCACCCGGATTTCCAGATAGTCTGCATCTCGGTGGACCCGGAAAACGACAACCAGGAAAAACTCGCCGACTATGCCAAAGCACTTGGCGCTGAAACCAAAAACTGGTGGTTCCTCAACGCCGGCGACGCCAAAACCACTCACGCCTATCTCGAACAGGAACTCAAGTTCTTTGGCATCCGCGAGCGCAAGGATCCGGTGGACATCGAAACCAACGGCCGCTATTCGCACGATCTCGGATTCCTGCTAGTTGACCGCGATCTCCGCGTGATCGGCAAGTGGCCGCTCGCCGACGCCCGCTCGGAAGAGGCCCGCCAACGGGACCCGGACCTCTACGCACGCCTCAAAAAGGAACTGCTCGACCGCATCAGCGCGGAGCTCGCAAGCAAACCATCACCCGACATCCAATGAACGATGAACACGCCCGGTGGTTGTCCCGCCCGCCACACGAACAACTCTCAAAAAAACTCGGCCTCGCCGCATGGGTCTTCTCCGCGGCCGTTGTTTTGTTAGTCGTTGGCATGCAAAAAATCCGGCTGCCGCTGCCCGCTGGATGGTCCACCACCGGTCTCCCGCCTTTCCATGCCGCGGTGAATGCCGCCGTCGCTTTGACGCTGCTGGTCTCACTCATCGCGATCAAACTCGGCAGGGTCCGGCTCCATCGCGCCACCATGGTCACCGCGATGCTGCTTTCCGTGGTTTTCCTGCTCTCCTACGTGGTCTATCACATCACCAACGATCCCACCCGTTACGGTGGCACCGGCCCGATGCGAACGGTCTATTTCATTCTGCTCGCCAGCCATATTCTGCTGGCGGCAGTCAGCCTGCCCTTCATCCTGTTCACCTTCATCGCCGGCTGGACCAATCGCTTCGCCGTCCACCGCAGGCTTGCCCGCTGGGTGTTTCCTCTCTGGCTCTACGTCGCCCTCACCGGACCTCTCTGTTACTGGATGCTCCGGCCTTACTACGACTGACCGCACGAATCGCGGCCACGGCGGATTTTTGCACGGGGCAGAGCGGTTCATTGCCCTGGGACCGCGAGTCGGTGACTCGCCTGACCCTGATCTGAGAGAGAATCCGCCATGGCTTGCACATCTCATGGGCATGCGGGTTTGGAAACCCGCGCTCCCGGCGGTTCATTGCCCTGGGACCGCGAGTCTGTGACTCGCCTGACCCTGATCTGAGAAAGAATCCGCCATGTGGGCCTTGGCTTGCACATTTCATGGGCATGCGGGTTTGGAAACCCGCGCTCCCGGCGGTTCATTGCCCTTGGGACCGCGAGTCTGTGACTCGCCTGACCATGATCTGAGAAAGAATCCGCCTTGGCTTGCACATCTCATGGGCATGCGGGTTTGGAAACCCGCGCTCCCAGCGCCGAGGCGTCCGCAATAGAACTTGCGGCAGGGTCATGCTCATGGTACCGATACTCCACCATGAAAAAGCAATCAATTTCGCCTTGGGTAGCCGCCGTCATCTGGAGCGGGTTATGCGGGCCATTGCTTGCGGCGCCGGTGCTGCGGCACATCACGGCGAAAGTCGAGGTGGATAGTTCGAGCAACTACAGGAAGATTTCCGGGTCCAATGAAAAATCGAAGGAACAGAGCCGCAAACTGAGCATCACGCTCGACAACCGCGACAAGGAGGTCGTCAAGGACGTGTCGGTGAAGTGGATCCTCTACGCCCGCACCATGACGGACCACAAGGTGGTGCCAATGGGAAAGGGCACCGAGAAAACCAACATCCCCTCCCTCGGTACAACGCAGGTGGAAAGCAAGAAAGTCACGATGAAGGGGAACTCGAAATATACCGTGACTACCGTGGACCGCGATCGAAACAACAACGCAAGGCCTCGTGTCACTAGCAAGAAACATCCCGCGGCCGGCGAGGAATATTATGGTTATTCCGTGGAGGTGTATGTGGATGGAGTCTTGATTGACGAGATCCACAGCATGCCAAGTCTCAAGAAGCAATAGCGGCAATGCGTGCCGCGTTTAACCTCCGTTTCCTGAGTCACAACCCGATTTGATTAAACCGGTGAGACGACAACTGGCTCCTCCCCGGATCTTTCATTTCTCCTATCGAGCTCCGCAGAAGATGGGTTGATCGCGGAAATCGAGTTTCGGAAGAAACACTTCGAGGCGATGGAAGCATGGGACTACGCGAATCCGAATTGCCTCGAAATCCGCTACGAAGACGTTCTCGGCAACGAGCGGGCCGGGTTCCGCAGGATGTTCGTGCACTATGGCCTGACCGAACGCGAAATCTCCCGCGGGCTGATCCTCGTCGGAAATCGTCAGTGTTCTTTTCATCATTCACGCGTGGTTTCACAAGGCTCTAGCGGACCATCAGCTTCACCTCCTGCAGGCACATCGCATACTTGCTTGCTTCCGGACGGGATTTGATTTCCGTCTTGGTCCACCCGACCGCAAAATTGGCCGAATAACAAAGCCACATCGTTCTTTCACCCCCAACCTTCCCGCCACTGCGGGCGCGGCGGCCAGTTTCAATTCGAACTTGCCGCGCCGTGGTGGATTTCCATGTAAAGATCCTCAAGCGAGCGCCGGACGGGCGCAAGCGCGCGAACGCGGATGCCCGCTCGGACGAGGGATTCCACAAGCGCTGACGGATCGGCGTCAACTGGCAGCCGGATGCGGCCGCAAACGGGGATGTCTCCGCCCATCGCGTGGATCACGCCCAGCGCGCCATCCCACGGTTCGAGATCCGCCTCGAACAGCGGGGCGTCATCGTGCAGTCCGCCAACCGCACCCTCGAAAACGCACCTGCCGTCGCGCAGAATGGCCACGCGGTCGCACATCAACTCGACCTCGGCTAACAAATGTGAGTTGAACAGCACCGTCATGCCGCGTTCGGCGCGAAGCATGAGGATGAAGTCGCGGAACCACTTGATGCCTTCCGGGTCGAGACCGTCGGTTGGCTCGTCCAACAGCAGAACCTCCGGCTCCGGCAGCAGTGACTGTGCGAGTGCGAGACGCTGGCGCATCCCGTGGCTGTAGGTCCGCACCTTAGAGTGAATTCGTTTCGTTAGACCGACACGCTCGACGGTTTCGCGGGCGGCGGCGGAATCAAAGCCGCCGGAGTAGCTCATCAGGATTTTCAGGTTGTCCCAGCCGCTGAGGTAATCGTAGAAGGCCGGAGCTTCAAAAATCGCACCCGCCTTGCGCAACGCCTGCGAGCGGTTTGTTAGAACGGAAATGCCTCCGATGGTGACATCGCCGCGGTCCGGCATGACCATGCCGAGGATGATGCCCAGCGTGGTGCTCTTGCCCGCGCCGTTGTGGCCTAGCAGGCCGTAGATCTCGCCGCGGCCGACCTTGAAGGAAAAGTCATCGAGCGCGGGTTTTCCGCCGAAGGATTTGCACAGGCCGGTGGCTTCGAGCATGGGGAGGGTTGGTTCGGTTAGTTCGCGGTCGCGAAACGGATCCTGTTCGAGCTGGTTTGGTCCGCGTAGAGGAAATTGGTGCCGCTTGGATGCCACGCCTCCTTGTCGGTGATCAGCGGGATCTTGTCTGGCCGGTCCTTGATGCCGAAGAAAGACAACTGCGAGACGTGCAGGCCGCTTTGCGTGGAGTTCCACAAATAACTGGAGCCGGATTTGTGGTATTGCTTGGAGTCCTGCGGGCACTTGAAGGCCTCCGGGGTTTCAATGTATGGCAACAGCACGGTTTCCAACACCGGACTGTCATCGGCTTTCGACGCCCGTCCCGCCGCCAGTTCCGGCAGTTTCTGCTGATGGTCCTGCAAGTAGCTTTCAAGGCCGACGCCGAGCGAACGGAGGTTGTTCAAACAGGCCGCCTGGCGCGACTTGCCGAGGATCGACCTCCCGAGCGGAATGCTGATTCCCGCGAGCACGACGATGATCGCCATCACGATGAGCACTTCAGTGAGTGTGAAGCCGCGGTGTTTCATTGCTGGTGGCGGGGGCCGAATTCGTTGCCGCGCAGGCCTTGCATCGTCTCGTTGATGGCCTCCATCAGCGGGGCGAGATCGAGTTTGGTCTGTGCGGTGGATTTCTCGAAATACGCGCGCATACCCTCCTGGCTGATTTTATCCAGCAGGTCCGACCCGAGTTCATCCGCCCGGGCCATCTCCTCTTCGGTGCTGCCCTGTTCGATCTCCTTGAGCCCCTGTTCGACAAATTTCTGCCGCTGCTCGGGCGGCATCGCGTCGAGCGATTCCATGAAGCGGTTCATCGACTCCATGATGGTGAGCTCGATGAACGTGCCCTTTTCCTGCGGGCTGAGGTTGCGGAAAAACGCCTCGCCCGCGCGGTTGCGCCGGTTTTTCTCGCGCTCCTGGAAATCCAAACGATTCACGTATCCGGCGATTTCGCGCAATTCCTTGTCCCGGCGTTTTGCCTCGGCGGCGTCCGGTGGCGTGTCGTTGCCCGACCAATCCGCGAAGTTCGCCTGTTCCATTTGCCGGTTGAGGCCTTCCGCGGTGATTTTTTTCGATCCCGCGTAGGTCCGGATTCCCCAGACCCCCGCCCAGACAATGGCGAGGACGACAACGGCTTTGATCAACACATTCCAACGGCTCATAACGCAGGAGCTTAGTGCAAGACCGCCAACGCGCAAGCCACCATGACGAGGAACCGGGGACGCCGCATCTCCCACGCCAAGCGGCCAGGAAGCTTCAAACGCCGACCCTCAAATCCCTAACGGTCCACAGCAACCCCTTCGCGCCGCCGCCGCTCCCTCTCATCGTCCGCGCTCCATCCTTGCGCTTCGCTCCGAACCGCTCCCGCGCACTCGCAAACGCCGCGTTCACAAATTCCTTGCTGCCGATCACCGCGCCGTCCGTGAAATAGCGC
>CAMBPB010000040.1 GCA_945869465.1 Prosthecobacter debontii | reverse complement strand
TCGAGGGCGTGATCACGGCAATCGGGCCATCAAGCTCGGGCAAAACCATCTTCCTGTGGTTCGCCGACAAGAAGCTCAAGAACGTCGCGCGGGCCGGCACCGAGATTGCAGACGCCCCCCCGAAATCTGTCATCGACAAGCTCACGCCCATGGTTGGGAAAAAAGTCCAAATCGGTGGCACCGTGGTGGTCCGCAACAATCGGCCGGACGTCATCTTCAAGGACGTCGCCTCCATCAAGGTGATCGAATGACTGCGCCTGTGGATTGCATGCCGCCCGGAATTAAACGGAAGTCACCCCGATGAGCGAGTGGGTCCAAGCGGATGTGCCGGCCTTTGCCGTAGTCGGCCGCGTGAACATGGGGAAATCCGCCGTGCTCGCCACCTTGTTGGAAATCGACGACAACGAACTGATCCGAGTCAGCCCGACACCCGGGGAAACGACGCGCTGCCAGACTCACCGTGTGGTGTTCGG
The DNA here is from genome assembly GCA_945869465.1 of Prosthecobacter debontii. Classification (GTDB taxonomy): domain Bacteria; phylum Verrucomicrobiota; class Verrucomicrobiia; order Verrucomicrobiales; family Akkermansiaceae; genus Luteolibacter. The sequence continues at coordinate 26,869 of CAMBPB010000040.1, read as the reverse complement.
CGGCAGGGAATGCGTCCGCTTCATCGATACGCCCGGGTTTTCCCAACCGGTCGAGGCGATGCGCGAAATCCAACGCATCCACGGTCAAGGCATGCCGGACTTGGTCGCCATTCGCAAGTTCATCCACACCGCCGGGGAAACCTTCGGCGACGAAAAACGCCTGCTGGTGCCGCTGCTCGAAGGCGCGGGCGTGCTCTACGTCGTGGATCCCGCAAAACCCCTGCGCGATGATTTCCTCGCCGAGATGGAAATCCTCCGCTGGACCGGCCGACCTCGGCTCGCCCTGCTCAACCGCCGGGAAAACACCACCGGTCCCGATGAGGACGCGTGGAAAACCCGGCTCGGCGGCACCTTCAATCTCACCCGCACTTTCGATGCCCACCACGCCCGCTACGAGGAACGTCTGCGGCTGCTCAAGGCGTTGTTGGAGATCGAGGAACACCACCGCGACGCGCTCGCTGAAACCATCCGACTCGTCGAGGACGAATGGCGCGTCCGCCGCGAGGAGGCCGCCGAATCCCTTCTCGGTTTCCTCGAGGATGCGCTCGGCCTGCGTGTCAGCGCCACCCTCGGCGAGAAAGACCTCGCCCTCCACTCGCGCCGCAGCCGGAATACCGAGGCTCTCGCAAAACGCTACTTCGCCGAGCTCTCGAATCTCGAGCGCCAGTGCTCAGCGGCGCTGCTGAAAATCCACCGCCACCACTTGCTCAAGGCGGACGCCGACCCCGCGGCCTATCAGGGCATCGCTCTCGAGAGCGCGGAAACCTGGACCAAATGGGGGCTCGGCCGTGGCCAGCTCGCCATCGCCGCCACTCTCGCCGGCGGAGCCGCGGGCCTCGCCGTGGACGCCGCCACCGGTGGTCTCACCCACGGTGCCGGAACCGTCATCGGCGCGCTTGGCGGCGGGGCGGCCGCATGGTTCAAGGGCGGCAGCCTGCCCGACCTGCGCGTCGATCTGCGCGGCGGCCTCAAACTCGCGGCGGGCGAGAGCAAATCCCTCATCGTGGGACCACCCCGCAACCCGAACTTCCCGTGGATCCTGCTGGATGGCATCCTCATCCGCTATCAGAACATGCTCGCCCGCGCCCACGGCCGGCGCGACGAACAACGCCTCGATGGCGGCGGCTTTGGCTTCACCCGCGATTTTCCACCCGCCCGCCGCGCCCTGCTCGCCAAGTGGTTCGGCACCTGCCTCAAAGGCTCGCCCAACCGCGCCCTCGAACCGCAAGTCCTCACCGCCCTGATAGATACCCTCGAGCAAGCGGGCAGAGGAACCCAAGGCCAAAGGCCATGATGCCTCAAACGCACTTCTGCGAGCCCTACACGGTCACCCCCTGCACCCCCAGCCCCTCCTGAATCGCTATCGGTGAAGGTCATTTTGATGTCACTCACTCCAACAACCCCCGCACCATCGCGGGGTCGAGCCTGGCGGTGATGTCCGCGTCGGCTAACAACCCGGCGGCGAGTTTGGCTTTGTCTTGTTGGAGTTGGTGGATGCGTTGTTCGACGGTGTCTTGGCAGAGTAGTTTGTGGACGAAGACCGGCTTGTCCTGGCCGATGCGGTAGGCGCGGTCGGTGGCCTGGGCTTCGGCGGCCGGGTTCCACCAGGGGTCGTAGTGGATGACGGTGTCGGCGGCGGTGAGGTTGAGGCCGGTGCCGCCGGCTTTGAGCGAGATGAGGAAGAGCGGGATTTTTCCGGTTTGGAAATCCTCGACGAGTTTGCCGCGGTCCTTCGATGCGCCGGTGAGTTTGAGGTAAGGGATTTTTTCGCGGACCAGATGCGCCTCGATCAGCGCGAGCATGGTGGTGAACTGGGAGAAAATCAGGATGCGGCGGCCTTCTTCGATCAGCACGGCTAACAACTCGGTGAGGAAATCGAGTTTCGCGGATTCGTGGACGCTGTTGGAGAACTCCTCGGGCAGCAGTCGCGGATCGCAGCAGATCTGACGGAGCTTGAGCAGGGCGTCGAGGAAGACGATCTGGAAATCGCTGCCGCCGCGCGCGGCGATGGCTTCCCTCACGCGTTGGTTCATGGTGGCCCTCACGGTTTCGTAGAGGTCCTTCTGCGCGGTGTGGAGTTCGATGAGGTGGACCAGTTCGGTTTTCGGCGGGAGTTCCTTGGCGACCTGGTCCTTGGTGCGGCGCAGGATGAGCGGGGCCACGCGTTTTTTCAGGACCTCGTTGCGTTCCTCGTCGCCGTCTTTTTCGATCGGCTTGCGGAAGCGGGCGTTGAATGCCGACTCGCTGCCGAGAAAACCGGGGACGAGGAATTTCATCAGGCTCCACAATTCGCCCAAGTGGTTTTCGACGGGGGTGCCTGATAGGCAGAGCCGGTGGCGGGCATCGAGCTTGCAGGCGGCCTGCGCGACCTTGGCGTGCGGGTTCTTGATGTTCTGCGCCTCGTCGAGCACGACCATGTGATAGGTGTGGAGACTGAGTTTTTCGATGTCGCGGTGGAGCAGGGCGAAGGATGTGAGAACCAGATCGGCGTGCGGGATGGAACGGTGGTATTTGAGGCGGTCCGAGCCGCTGAGCACCAGCACGCGCAAATCCGGCGTAAACCTGAGCGCCTCCGCCCGCCAGTTCGGGACGACGGAGGTGGGTGCGACGACGAGCACCGGCGCGCCGCGCGAGTGGCCGGATTGTTTGTCAGTTAGAATGTGGGTGAGCGTCTGCAGGGTTTTGCCGAGGCCCATGTCGTCCGCCAGGATTCCGTGCAGGCCGTGGCGGGCGAGAAACTGCATCCAGCGGAAACCGGCGAGCTGATAGTCACGCAGCGTCGCGCGCACCCCGGCGGGAGGATCGATGGCTTGGATACCGGAGAAATCCTTGAGCTTGGAGGCCAGCTCGGCGAGGTCCGGCGGCGGCTCGATACCCAATCCCTCCAGCCCGGCCAGCGAGGCGGCGTCCAGCGCATGCAGCTTGGTTCTGGCGGGAAACTTCGGATCGATGAGCGACGCGAGATGGTGGAGGATCCGGCGCACCCGCCCGATCGGCAGGCGCAGCGCGTCGCCATCGGGCAGCGGCGCATACACATAACCGGTGTCCGGGCGCTCGAGGGTTTCCTCGAGGAAGTCGCCTTCCAACAACTCCGCTAGGATCGGTAACAGATCGTAGCGCGCGCCGCCGACATCGAAGCCCACCGAGAGGCTGAACCAGCCGCCATCGCCCGGGGTGAGCGTGCTTTCCCAATGCGCGGGATCCGCGTCGAACACCCGGTGGCCGACGTTGTCATCGACGGTGACGCGCCAGCCGAGTTCTTCTAACCGAGCAATCATTTCGCCGCGGAACTGGTGCCAGAACGTATCGACCGGGATCCGGCCGGGATCGGGAAACCAGCGGTCGCGAGGGATTGCGCCGGGAGCGTCGCGGGATTTCAGGTTGAGGAGGAAACGCCACGCCGAGTTGGATTGCAGCGCCGAGAGCCCGGTATCCGCGAGTTGGCGGGCGGCGGCGTTTTCCGCGGCGCTCTGGTGCTCAAGAACGGCGGTTTGTCCGTTAGGAAGGGCGATGCGGCTGGTCCAACCGGGCGCAGAACCGCGCAGAGGGCCGCGATATTCCCCATAGCTCACGCTCGCCTCGGCGGAAATCCAGACTTCGGGATCGGGCTGGCCGAGCGATTGCAGTAACAGTTTGAAGGTGCGATCCACCGGCTCGCGGGTGACGTGGAGTGCGAACACCGGCTCCCGCGCGATTCGTGGCAGGTCCGGTGGCGGCGGCGCGGGTGCGGCGGGCGCTTGAGGCAATGCCGCCGCGACCGCGGCCGCCACGCCGTGCCCGCCGAGCCGCGCGAGGTCGCGTTCTTTTGCGGCACGCAGCATCAGCGCCGCCGCATGATGGCAGAAGCCGCCGAGATCGCAGGAACAATAGGTTTCGAAATCCCAGCCGGAGTCCGATTTCCAAAAGCCGGCCTCGGTTTCCTCGCTGGCGACGTTTCCTAACAATGTAAACGAGCCCGCCGCCGTTTCGTCAAGCCGCAGATCCCTGGCTTTGGAGACCAGGGACTGCGCGGCGGCGAGAATCCCGTCTTCGAAGCGGTTCTGCCACCGGGAATCCCGGAAAAACAATGAGGGGTCGCTATTGTTAGGCACGGAGACGCAGGTTCACGGATGGTTTTCCCACGTCAAGACTGTGCATTCACGCTTGGGTCGAGGGGGTGCAGAGTTCCACCACGATACCGTCCTTATCGCGGACGAAAGCCACCGTCTGGCCCCAGGGCTTGGTGGCCGGGGCGGCCACGGCGAGCGCCCCGGCGGCAAGTGCGCGGTGGTAGGCAGCCTGCACGTTGGCGGTGGTGAAGGCGATTTCAAATCCCGCAGGCGGCCCGGACGGGCTGTTTTCCACAAATCCGCAGGGCAGATTCGATTTCGCCAGGCCGTTGGCCACAAACGAAAGGGTGGTGGCCCCGGTGTCCATCTCCGCATACATGCCGGCCTCGTGGACGAAGCGGCGGCTGAGACCGAAGGCGTCTTCATAAAAGGCGACCGAACGGGGCACGTCTTGCACATACAGGATGGTGTAACCGAGTTTCATGGGGGCGGGAGGAATAGCAAACGCCGGCCGGACAAGACAAGCAAACTACCGGAGGAAATGCGGGGAGATCCGACACGCCGCCACTGGCTTCACATCCGCTATACAGCCGAACGGGTGAACCAGGGCGCGGCGCGTCCGCTTTCGGCGGCGGTTGACGGCGAGCGGCGGCACAGATAGCGTGCGGAATCATGAATGGAAAATCGCTGCTGATGCTGGCGGGATGGATGATCTGCATGTTAGTCCCGGCGGGTGCCGGCGAGTGGAGGTGCTTCAATGACGACTTCAAGAAATTCATCCCCGTGACCCGGGCCGTCACGCACCACGACCTTCAGGACAAGCTCAGTCCCGAGGTCGATCAGGACGGCAAGCTCGCCTGGATTGCCCGGCCGGCCAATGTCACCTGCACGATCAAACTCATCGGCGTCCATAATAATCGCAAGCTCTATGAAGTCTCGTGGATGAAGCCGGATCCAACAGATCTTCCCAAGCCAGCGCACCAGCGCCCCTACAACGAGGTGATGCTGGCGATGGAGGACAAGCAGGGTATCCGACCGTTCTTCTGGTTCACCAGCGGCGATATGCTGATCGCCTCGCATACCCGGTTTCAATCCTCCAAAGTCCATCCGTTCATGTTGGTGCTCTCCATGGAATGGGATGGCCACGGGCTGAATCATTCCGATTTCAGCTTTCTGTTTGATAACGATGGCCCGTGGCTGTTGGAAACCTCTGAGGGCAGCCATCGTTCGGGCATTGAAAACCGGAAATACAACCGACAGGGCAAAGTGATCCACAAGGAATCCCTCAGCCGTGAGGATCTGATTCGCAACACGAGCGCCGATGGTGAAAAATGAGGCCGGCAATTCCCAATTTTAAGCCGCCGGGTCGTTCATCAGCGCAGGAGGAGATGCATACTTTTGTGTTCTCTGCGTTCTTTGAGGTTGATCATCATCACCCTGTGCCGTCCAAGTCACGGCACAATCAAAGCCCCGAAGCCGCAGAACAACTTTGAATCCGCGGGTGGCATGGCCGGGAGCGGCGCCGTGTGATCGAGGTGGGTCTGACAAATCCGGAAAAAATCGTCGGGTGTGATCGCCCGGCGCATGTCGTGTTCGAAGCTGCCTTCCAACCCATGACTGATGTAGGCGAGGGTTTTTTTCATGCGCTGGACATGGGAGTTTGGCAGGAATTTCCGGGCTTCCCGGGCCAGTTCATGATAGAGCTCCATCACGTATTCCAATAGATCCCGGTGGCTGGGCTCCGGCGGCGGGGTGCTGTCGAAAGCCGCCTGAAGTTGGGCGAAGATCCACGGGTTGCGGATCGCGCCGCGGCCGATCATCAGGCCCGCCGCCCGCGTTTGTTCGAGAAAGGCGAGCCCGGTGCTGGTGTCCACGATGTTGCCGTTGGCGATCACCGGGCACGCCATCGACCCGACCGCCAGCTTCACGCAATCCGGATGCACCGGCGTTTGATAGCGCTCGTTCACCGTCCGGCCGTGGATGGTGAGCCCGTCGATGCGGTGGCGGCGGAAAATTTCGAGCAAGCCGGGAAACTCGGCGGTATCGGCATATCCGACACGCGTTTTCACGGTGAAACGGCCGGGGATGGCCTCGCGCAGCGATCCTAACAAACGATCGACCGCCGCCGGTTCGCGCAGCAAGCCGCCGCCGGCGTTCTTGCGGCAGACGATGGGCGCGGGGCAGCCGAGGTTGAGGTCGATGCCCGCCACCGGCAGATCCGCCAGTTGTTTGGCGGTGCGGACGAGGCTTGGCACGTCGCACCCGATCATCTGCGCGAACACCGGCTTGCCAGTCTCGTTTTCCAAAATCGAGCGGAGAATATACGGATTCAGGCAGGAGTCCGGGTGGACCCGGAAATACTCGGTCACAAACCAATCCGGGGCGCCACGCCGGGCGATCACCCGCATGAACGGCAGGTCGGTGACGTCCTGCATCGGTGCCAATACCAGGGCAGGGCGGTGCTGTGGAAGAAATTCACGCATTGGATTGGAAGTGGATCGGCCAAGAAATTCGGTTGACAAGGCATCGCCTCAGGCTTTGCTTGGCACAAGTTCATCAACAACAACAACGGAGGTTGAAGTGGAAAGCGATTTGTTGCATACCGAAAAAATCCTGGCTGATCGGAAAGTGTTCTTTCTCGATCTGAAGCAAAACGCCCGCGGCATGGTCGTCAAGATCACCGAGGACGTTGGCGGAAATCGTGACACGATCATGGTTCCTGCCGAGATCCTTGGCGACTTCATCGCCGCGCTGACCGACATCAAGGCCACCGCCGACGATCAGGACTGAGCATTCCCCCCGTTGGTTTTACCGAGCACCCAGGCGATGTGCGGCGTGTAAAGGTCCGCCTCTAGCAGAAACGAGTCGTGGCCTTTGTCCGAATGCACCGTGATGTGCATGACATCGACTTTGGCGAGCTCCAGGTGTTTCACCAGCTCCGCCTGTTCCTCCGGATAGAAGCAGAAGTCGGAATCGATTGAAAACACCAGCCAGCGTTGTCCCGCCAGCCGCGCGCGCTCGAACAGAACCGCGGGGGTTTGCGCATCGCCTTCCTCGGTGGCGTCATAGCGCGACCACAGATCGATGATGCGCAGATAGGTGTTCGCATCGAAGCGGCGCACGAATTTTTTCCCCTGATGCAGCATGTAGCTTTGGAATTGGTCGCGCACCCGGTACCAGGCGAGCACGTCATCCGGTTGGACCACGTCCTGCCGCGCGCGGCGTTCGAACGCGTCGAGATGCACGAAGGTCTTGTGGGAAATCATGCGGGCGAGCGCCAGGCCATACAGCGGAGCCTCGCCGCCATAATAATCGCCGCCGTTGAAATGCGGGTCGTTTTCGATGGCGAGAATCTGTTCGAACAGGATCAGCCGGTTGAGCACGGTGGTTTTGTAACCCGAGGCGATGATGATCACATTGCGGACGCGGTGCGAAAAGCGGGTCGCAAAGGTCAGCGCGACCGCGCCCCCCACGGATGGTCCTAACACCGCATGCAGGGTGTCGATGCCGAGATGATCCAGCAGGTGGACGAACACCTCCACCTGGTCCGCGGCGGTCACCGCGGGAAACGCCGAGCCCCAGGGATGACCGGTTTCCGGATGGATGGATGCCGGCCCGGTGCTGCCGTAACAGCCGCCCAGATAGTTCGCGCAGACGACGAAGTATTTATCGGTATCGAGCGCCTTGCCGGGACCGATCATGTCCTCCCACCAGCCGTCGTGCATTTCCGGCTGCCAGAGCTCACCTACGCCCTTGATGGAGGGATTGAAACCGGCCGCATGGTGGGAACCGGAGAGCGCGTGAAACAGGAGGATCGCGTTCGAGCGCTCGGCATTGAGTTTCCCCCAGGATTCGTAGGCGAGCTGGATGCCCGGCAACAAACCGCCATCCCGCAACTTCACCGGGTCTTCGGCGCTGCCGATATGAAAAAACTTGGTGCGGGTCTCAGCAGGCATGGGCGGAGCGTAAAGGGCGGCCTGCCGCCACGCAAGCCGCCTTGCAGGGAGATCGTGCGCAGGGAAATCCGCCGCCTCAGAAGCCCGGCGCGGGCACCGTGGCGTTGTCCCGCTCCTCGATGCGGAGGCGCAGGATGCGCTCGGCGATCTCGCGGGTCATCTCGGCGAGCAGCAGCCACAGATGCGAGCCCTCGCGGTAATCGGCGGGGGCGATGTGTTTGACACGCCCCGCGTGGGTGGAGAGCTGGAAGCACTTGCGAAACGAGCGCCCGCTTGCATCGCCCGGATTGTAAACGGCGATGGCGTGGCCGCCGTTGCGGTTCATCACGGTGAAACACGGGACATCGGTCGGCCCGTCGCCGACATACACCATGTTTTCAAACGGAATCGGCCGCTGGTCATTAGGCATGTGGTCGTTCACGTCCTGGTCATAACGCAGCATGCCTTTGTTGATGCGGAACAGGAACTGGGTCTTGGTGGTGTGGGAGATGACGCGTTTCGGGAAACTGATGCGGCCCTCCGCGTCCTCGCCGAACTCGCAGCCGAACATCGCCTTGACGTAGGGTTGCAGACGGGACCCGTCGAGCAGCGCCTTGAGGCCGGAAGAGATGATGTAGTGCTCCACCTTGATGCCCGCCGCCTCGTGCTCCGGGCTCAGCGCGGCTTTCGGCAACGCCTCAAAATGCTCGGGAAGGCCGGGGAAAAACCGCAGCCCGCCCCCCAACTCGGTGAGCCGCCCATTGGTCACGTTATCCATGCCGAGGTAATCGAGCAGGCACTTCATGTAGGCCAGTTCGCCGTCCCATTTTTGGTCATGCACCAGCGCGTTGCAACGTTTCCAGAACTGTGCGGGATCGATCCCGAATTCGGGAAACAGCACGTCATCCTGCATGTAGCTTGGGCTGAGCGTCTGGTCGTAATCATACACCAGCGCGATGATGTTCTGCGGAGCGGCCATCGTGGAACCGCAGGCTTGCAAGCGGAAAGCCCCGCGACAAGACGGAAATCCGGGTTGCACAAAATGCCGCCGCGCAACGCGTGCGTGTAATGCAATCCCTTTGGGTCCTTGAGGGAAATCACCGGTTGGAGTCACGCCGTTCGGCGTATTTACAAATACCGGGCCGGATGGTATGCTGATTGGCAAGGGTTCGGTTTTGCGAATCCAAGTCAAACCGGAGAAACGCCATGAAAACTCTGCCGCTGACCATCCTGATAGGCATGCTGATGATTACCGCCGCCAGGCACGCGCCAGCCTGGGAACCGCTGAGAGCCCATCCCGGGAATCCCTACGTTCTCGAGTTCCGGGAACAACCTAGGGTGCTGCGCACCTTCGCCCAGCACTACAGCTCGGTGATCAATTCCCAATACGATTTCGAGCCCTATCTTGATGTCCTCGAGCGGGATGGCATGAACCTCACCCGCGTGTTCCTGCTCGGCTTCCGGCTCGATCAGGACGATACCACCAATAGCCCGCTCGCCCCACCCCCGGCCCAGTTCCTCCAGCCGTGGCGCCGCAGCAGCGTCCAGGGCACCGCCTTGGACGGTCTCGGAAAATGGGACTTCTCCGTTTGGAACGAGGACTATTTCGCGCGGCTCAATGCCTTCGCGCAAGCTTGCAGCGATCGCGACATCGCAATCGAGCTGACCTTGTTCTGCGTTTTCTATGAGAATGTGCATTGGGAGGCCAGTCCCTTCAATCCCGCTAATAACGTGCAGGGCGTCGGGCCTGCCAACCGCTATGACAGCATGCGACCGGTTAACTCCCGACTATTCGCGGTACAGGAGGCGGCGGTGCGCAGGATCGTTAGAGAGATGAACCGTTTCGACAACCTCTACTTCGAGATCCAGAACGAACCGTTCTGGAACGAGCCGGGGGTGAAGGATGATCAGGAAGTCGCGTTCCACAACCAGATGCTCGCGATCATTCGCAGTGAGGAATCCGCTTTAGCTAACCGACATCTGGTCGCCCACAATTTCCCCCAACAGGCGGACGCACTGTCCGGCGATTTCGATGTGATCAACGAACACTATCCGGCGTCGGTGCCGGACTCGACCATCGCCGGCGCGGAGGCCTTGCTGCGCGATCACTATGCGCGCGGCAGGATTCTCGCGCTGGATGAAACCGCCACAGCCGATGTCCCCCAGACGCGCCTGGAAGCCTGGATGTTCTTCCTCGGCGGAGGTGGCATCTACAACGGCCTCGATTTTGCCCATTTCATCTATTCCGTGGACGATGAAACCGGCGACACCGAATTTGGAAGGGACACCCGCAGGGCGGTGCGCAACGCCGGAAACTATTTGGAAAGCCTTCATTTCCTTGCCCTCCGCCGCGATTTGACATGGATCACCGGGGGCATTCCCGCAGGCGCCACCTTGCAGGCCATGGCGAATCCGGGACAACAATACGCGGCTTACCTGCACCATGGACAAAGCGGCAACAGGAGCTTTCAAGTGGTCTACCACCCGATCGATCGCTCGGACCACACCGCCTCCCCGATCATCACCCTGGAGCAAGGAACCTGGCGTGCCGTCTGGACCCGGCCTTCCGATCTGGCGGAATTGCAAATTGAGGAATTCACCCATGCGGGCGGGGAATACACCTTGGCGCCGGTGATCTATCAGGAGGATGTCGCCCTGCGCATCGACCGCACCGGAAACGGCGACGCCATTGCCCCTCCCCGCCCCGCAGGCCTTGCCGCAGTGGCCAAGGATGACGATGGCTCGATCGACTTGTCATGGAATCCGGTGGCCGCCGCCGACCTCGCGATCTACCAGATATACCGCGCGGAAGGTCCCGGAGTCCCGACCGATACGGACCATCGCATCGCCGCCCTGCCGGCGACGGTCTCGACCTTTTCCGACACCTCCACCGTGGTTGGCGTCACCTATCACTATGTGGTGACCGCAGCGGATCCAACTGGCAATGAATCCGCCGCGAGCCAGGAAACCCGCGCAACTTCGGTTAGGAAAAGCGAGCCTGCCGGAGGCGTGGCATGGGCCGTTCCCGGATTAATCCAGGCGGAGGACTTCGATGCCGGCGGACAGGGCGTCGCTTACCACGACCTAACACCTGCAAACGAGGGCGCACAATACCGCGAATCCGAAGGCGTTGACATCGAGGTCACCACCGATGAGGGCGGCGGCCATCATGTTTCCAGAACCGAGGCGGGCGAGTGGTTGAAATACACGGTGTTTGTGGCGGAGGCGGGTGAGTTCCTTCTGGAATTGCGAGGCGCCAACTCCGCGTCCGGGGGCGCGGTCCGGCTTGAAGTCGATGGCGCCGCCCTCGCCGGCATCGTCGCCATTCCCGACACCGGCGGCATGGAAACGTGGCAAACCGTCACCGTGCCGAACCTCCAATTGAGCGCCGGCATCCATGTGTTGCGGTTGATCGTGGCCACCACCGCCCCCGCCGGCATCGCCGGAGCGCTCAATTGGATTGCGTTCACCGCCGTGCCGTGGACCGGACCGGCAGCCAATGCCGGACCGGATCTGGAAGCCATCGATCACGACGGCGACGGCTTCGGTGAAGTCACTCTCGACGCCACCTCAAGCGTGGCGGGCGACACCCCGATCGCTTCGTTCGCCTGGCTGAAGGGCGGCGCCTTGCTCGCCGGCGGTATCAATCCAACCCTAAACCTTGGCGTTGGCGGGCATGTCATAGAGTTGCTGGTGACCGACGGCAGGGGCCTGCAGGATTCCGATGAAATCATGGTGACGGTATCCGTCCGGGATTTGATCAACGGCAGTTTTGAGTCCGGTTTCGCGGGATGGGGTGCGAGCGGAAATCTAGCGATCAGGTCGTCATTGTCTTCCTCCTCGCCCTACCCGGCGACCGACGGCGTCCAACTCGCCGCTTTCAACGATGCCAACACCTCTCCAAACGGCGTGTTGGCGCAGACCTTCGCCACGATCCCGAATCAAGCCTATCTGCTGTCGTTCGACATGGGGGTGCTTGCATTCAATACCCAAGAGCAACGCTTGCAGGTGGATGTGGCGGGAAGCATCGCCTTCGTCTCCCAAACCTTCCCGATCTTCGGGCTCGGCGGCGGAAAAACCCGCTGGCTGGCGAAAGCCATCCCCTTCACGGCGGACAGCACCGCGATGACCGTGACCTTCCGGGACCGCTCCCCGCTCACCTCCAGTCTCGACCTCCTGCTAGATCATGTCCGCGTCACCGCAACGTCCGGCGGTTCCAATACCGCACCGGTTGCGGCGGCCGATTCCTACTCGACCCAGCGGGACACACCGCTGGTGGTTCCAGCCAAGGGGGTGCTTTCCAATGACACCGACGCACAAGCCAACCTGCTGACCGCGGTGCTCGATGCCGCACCGGGACATGGCGGCGTGACCTTGAATGCCAACGGTGGTTTCACCTATACGCCTGCAGCCGGCTATACCGGAAGCGACTCGTTCACTTACCATGCCAACGATGGCAGCTTGAACTCGAACGTCGTGACCGTAAATCTAACCGTCAATTCCGTCGCCCTCCAGAATTTGACAAACGGCAGCTTCGAATCCGGCTTCCAAGGTTGGACTAACATCGGCAACCAGTCCATCCGGTCAGCCGCACCCTACGCGGCGACCGATGGCATGATGCTGGTGGCATTCAACACCAGCAATCTGCCACCCAACGCCGTGCTTTCCCAGTCCTTCGCCACGGTGGCGGGGCAATCTTATACGCTCGCGTTCGATGCAGGTGTCCTGTCCTACAACCGGAATTCGCAAACCATGCTGGTGACCGTCACCGGGACGGTCCCGGGCAATCTCCTCTCCCAAACGATCACCATCAATGGCGCGGGTGGCGGAACCAACCGCTGGCTGCCCCAAAGCTTCACCTTCACCGCCACCGGCCCATCGGCGACCCTCACCTTCCGGGACCAGTCCACCTCGACCGACGCCCTCGACCTGCTGCTCGACAACGTCCGGGTCACTGGCGCTGCCGCGAGTGTTAGGACGCTGGCGGTGGAATCGACCCCGGTCACTGGAGTGAACGTGGCCGTCACCCCGGCGGACAGCAACGGCGAGGCCAATGGCTCCACCGTCTTCAACCGGCGCTACCCGGACGCCACGGTGGTGAACCTGGTCGCGCCTGACGCCACAGGCGACTATCGGTTTCAGAAATGGCTGAAAAACGGCGCCAGTTTCAGCACCAACACCGCCACCAGTGTGACTATGAACGGAGATCAAACCCTAACCGCCGTTTACGTGGAGGCCGGCCCGACCCTTCCCCCGGGTCTCCAGGTCATGCCCTTGGGCGACTCGATCACCTTCGGCTCCAGCGGCGGCAACGCGGGCTATCGCGGCCCGCTTTACAACCTGTTGAGCCCGTACGCCGCGAATTTCAAATTCATCGGCACCTCGAAGTTGCAGCCGGGCTCCCTGCCATCGGCACCCATCGATCAAAGGTCTCACGAAGGCCATTCCTCCTACACGATCGATGATATTTCTAACAACCTCGACGGATTCGACAACACGAGGTTCCTGCTATACGGCGGTGCGGAACGGGATCCCAACGGCGGATACTGGCTCACCGGCGGCAATGGCACAGGCCGCGACCCCATGGTTCCCGATATCATCACGCTGATGATCGGCACCAACGATCTGGACGACCAGACCGGCTTGAAAACCAGGCTGCAAAATCTCGTTTCCAAGATTACCACCCTGCGACCGGCGGCCAAACTCTTCGTGGCGAAAATCACTCCGCGTTTGGACCATCCCTTCGTAAACTCATACAATGACATCGTCGCCAGTGTCGTCGCGGAGTCCCGGGCGGCGGGCAAAAACCTCTATCTGGTGGACCTCAACACCAACTTCCCCGCCAACGGTCTCCGTCCCGACGGCTTGCATCCGAACGACACCGGCTTCGAGTGGATGGCGAACCAATGGCATGAGGCCATCCTCGCGGCGTTCTCAAACGTGACCACCTATGCCCATTACCGGATGGGTGACGGGACGCCCGCCACCAATGGCGGCAGAAACCTGCCGTATGACGCAAGCGGCAATGGCCGCCACCTGGCCAACGCCGGCGCCGGCACCCCGCTCATCACATCCAACGGAGGACCTAACGGAGACGCCTGCTACACGTTCAGCGGGGACAACCAATACTTTTACGGAACGGCGGCGGCATGGGATCCGCCCGAGGACAACGTGGGCGTCGAAGCCTGGGTCAAGACCCCGGATCTAACCCAGAGCAATGTGCATGTCTTCGGAACCGGCGGCAACGCCACCGGCATCCACATCGGTTACGACGCCACCGGCGATCGGGGCTGGTTCGGGTCCGTGGCCGGCAAGGACGTCGCCGGATTCCTTGGCACCGCCAATTATCCGGCCGGACAATGGATCCACCTTGCGGTCGTCCGCGCGGGCGGGTCCACCACCTTCCATATCAATGGCGCCGCCAGGGGCGCCACCACCGCCGTGCCTGACGATGCCTCCGGGACCGGCGCGTTGTTCATGTCGGCTAACAGCGGCGGGGCGGCTCCCTTTGAAGGCTCCATCGCGGAAGCGCGCGTGTTCACGTTCGCCCCCGGCTCGTTCACTCCCGCCGACGATCTCCTGTTCACCCCAAGCGGTCCCAACACCGCTCCTGTGGCGGCGGCGGGTTCCTATTCGGCCGGCGGGAACTCCAGCCTGGTGGTTCCGGCCCCCGGCGTTTTAACCAACGACTCGGACCCGCAGTTGGATCTGCTCACGGCGGCGCTCGATGCCGGACCGGTCCATGGCAGCGTGACGTTGAATGCCGACGGCGGCTTCACCTATGTGCCGGACCCCGACTACGCCGGACCTGACTCGTTCACCTATCACGCCAACGACGGCCTCCTTGACTCGAACATCGCGACCGTGAACATCACCGTCACCGAGTCCGCTCATCTGGCGACGTTCGCGACCATTCCAGGCAGATCCTTCATCGCCCGCTTCCGCATCGTGCCCAAGGCTGGCGAAACCACGGTGCCGCGCCTGCACTTGAACATCAGCGGCGAAACCCCGCGCAAGGACATCGACCTGCTCACGCCGCTTCCGGCCGGAGGGAGCGCCGTGCCCTACGTCATCCTGTTCACCGCCGACTCCGGCAGCGCCACCCTGAACTTCAGCGAACTCAATGGCGACCCCGCCGAGTCCGGACACGTCTCCGGTCTTGAAGTGGCCGAGCCTCTAACACTCGCCCCCGGCACTCTGCCAAACGCCCGCCAACAGGCGCAGATCGACCGCCGCTACGGACTCTTCCTCCACTTCGGCATCAATACCTTCAACAATCTGGAATGGTCCGATGGCACTCTGCCGGCATCGAGTTATCAACCCACCGCCCTGGACGTCGAGCAGTGGGTGCGAACCGCGTGCGAGGCGGGAATGCGCTACGTCCTGATCATCTCCAAACACCACGACGGTTTCTGCCTGTGGGATTCCCCGTGGACGACCTATGACGTGGGTTCCTCGCCCGTGACCACCGACGTGCTCGCGGCGGCCGCGGCGGCCTGCCGGAAATTCGGCATCGGCCTTGGGATCTATTATTCGTTGTGGGACCGCCATGAGCCGTCCTATCCGAACGACGCCGACTACAACCAACACGCCATGCGCCAGCTCGAGGAGTTGCTGGGAAACTACGGGCCGCTGTGCGAATTGTGGCTGGACGGCGCGTGGGACAAGGCCAACACCCGCTGGCCCTGCACCGAACTCTACGATCTGGTGCGGCGCCTGCAGCCGGACTGCCAGGTCAGCACCAACGGAACCATCGGACGCCCGGACAATCCCGACTACGGCGTGGTTCCCGCCAATCAGCAGGAGGGTTATCCCATCCGTTATTTTCCGTCCGATTTCCGGCTTAGCGACCCGCTGTTCCCTAAGGTTCCGGACCCGAAGGTTTTCAGCCACGATGCGAATTCATACTATCTGCCCTACGAATCCACCACCATGCTCAGTCCCCGCAGCTATTGGTTCTATCATCCCACCGACACGAGCAACCGGGCGGTGAGCGAACTGGCAGCGATCTATCAATCCACCACCGCCCAGGACAACATGCTGGTGCTGAACGCGCCACCCGACCGCAGCGGCCGGGTCCGCGATCTGGAACGCAGCACCTTGTTCCAACTGCGCGACGTATTGGGCCTCAAGTCCGGATTCAACCTGCCCTATGGCGGCACCCCATGGGCCGTTCCCGGCAGAATCCAGGCCGAAGACTTCGACACCGGCGGGCAGGATATCTCCTACAATGACCTGACCCCGGGCAACGAAGGCGGCCAATACCGCAATTCCGAGAGCGTTGATATCGAAGTCACCTCCGATGTGGGCGGCGGCTATCATGTGTTCGGAACCCAGGCTGGCGAATGGTTGAAATACACGGTCAAGGTGGCGGCGGCGGGCGAGTTCATTCTGGAACTTCGCAGCGCCAACTCCGGTGCCGGCGGCCAGGTGTATCTTGAAGTCGATGGCACCGATGTCAGCGGCTTGATCGCCATCCCGGAAACCGGCGGCATCGAGTTATGGCAAAGCGTGACGGTGCCGGATATCCCGCTGAGCGTCGGCGAACATGTCCTGCGCCTCGTCATGGCCAACACCGCCCCCGGCGGCATTGCCGGCGCTTTCAACTGGATCTCGCTGACGGCGGTGCCCAAGCCGGGTCCGACCGCCAGCGCCGGTCCGGATTTCCAGGTCATCGATGCCGACGACAATGGATTCGCGGAAGCGACACTCGACGCCAGCGCGAGCGTGGCGGGGCTTTCCCCGATCGCATCCTATGCCTGGCAGGAAGGCGGCGCTCCGCTCGCCAGCGGCATCAACCCAACCGTCCATCTCGCAGTGGGCGCGCATGTCATTCAATTGGTGGTCACCGATGACAACGGCCTCCAGGAGACCGACGAAGTGATCGTGACCGTTTCTGCCAGACCCAGCGGATTGGTCAACGGTAGCTTTGAATCCGGCTTCCAAGGTTGGACTAACAGCGGCAACCAGGGGATCTATTCGTCCGCGCCCTACGCGGCGACCGACGGCGTGAAGCTGGTGGCGTTCAACACCAGCAACCTGCCACCCAACGCCGTGCTTTCCCAGCCCTTCGGCACGGTGGCGGGACAAACCTACACGCTGGCGTTCGATGCAGGTGTCCTGTCCTACAACCGGAATTCGCAAACCATGCTGGTGACCGTCACCGGTTCCGCCACTCTCCTTTCCCGAACGATCACCATCGCCGGCGCGGGTGGCGGAACTAACCGCTGGCTGCCCCAAAGCTTCACCTTCGTGGCTAACAGCACGATGGCGACCCTCACCTTCCGGGACCAGTCCACCTCGACCGACGCCCTCGACCTGCTGCTCGACAACGTCCGGGTCACCGAAGCAACCAGCGCGCCCAACACCGCGCCGCTGGCGGCGGAGGATTCCTATTCGACCGTGCGGGATTCGCGGCTGGTGGTTGCGGCCCCCGGTGTTCTAACCAACGACCCCGACGCGCAGGCCAACCCGCTCACGGCGGCGCTCGATGCGACACCGGGCCATGGCAGCGTGACGCTGAATGCCGACGGCGGTTTCACTTATGTGCCGGCCGCCGGTTACACCGGAGCCGACTCGTTCACCTATCATGCCAACGACGGCAGCTTGAACTCGAACGTCGCGACCGTGAGCCTCACCGTCAACGCGGTCGTTCCCCAGCTCCTGATCAACGGCAGCTTCGAATCGAATTACCTGGGATGGTCTAGCAGCGGAAATCAAGGCATCTACTCCGGGCCGCCCTACGCGGCGACCGACGGCTCGAAACTGGTGGCATTCAACGCCGGCAATCTGCCACCGTCCGCGGTGTTGTCCCAAACCTTTGCCACGGTGGCGGGCCAAACCTATCTGCTCTCCTTTGATGCGGGCGCGCTGTCCTACAATACGAAGTCACAAACCCTGCAGGTGACGGTCACCGGAGCGGGCAGTCTGCTGACCCGAGCCGTCACCGTGCTCGGAGCCGGCGGTGGAACCAATCGCTGGCTGCCTCAAAGCTTCACCTTCGTGGCGGACAGCACTTCGGCGACGCTCGCTTTCCGGGATCAGTCCTCCTCGACAACCGCGCTCGATCTTCTGCTGGACAACGTGCGCCTCACCCATCAAGCCGCTCCCGCTCCGGCGGCGGCTCCACAGGCGGCGCTTGGATTGGCGGCTTTGCCAGACGATATCCTGCCGGCGGTGCCCTCCATCACCCGGGTGGAAGGCGGCATCAGGATTGGACTGGTCGCCACCGAGCCGGGTTGGTACGAGTTACAGTGCTCTCCGGATCTGAACCGTTGGGAACCGCTCGCCGAACGCTTTCTATCAGAGCCTGACACCCTTGAGTTTACCGGCCCCGATCCTCCGGCAAAGCGGATGTTCTATCGGATCGCCCTGCGCCGGGGCGACGGAACCAGGTAGGCGGGTTCCCAGGTCCCCGCCAAGAACTTGGGTGGAACCGGCGCTGGGTGCCAGCAAGCCGGTGAGCATCTTGAGGGTCGTGGCCACTCCCGCCTCACCCGCGATCCTCCGACCATCATGGGATTGTTCCTTCGAATTGAAGACTGGGAGCTCGAAGTGCCACCGCTAGGAACAGATAGCGCGGCACCCAGTTGCCAGACTTCTCAGATTCTTTGCAATGGAAGCGGAACCGATATTCGATGTAAATAGTCAGCTGTCCCAGCCATGCACTTCAAGCTCATCCGCCACACGCTGTTCGCCACGCTCGCCTTCACCGCCTGCGCTTCGCCCAAGGAACCCGCGATGGTGTCTGGGATCCGGACTTTTTCACCTCGCTCACCCAAGCCGCCGGCGTGGATCTGAAAACCATCCAACGAAGAAACCGCCAGGACGGAATCGGCGGCGCGCTGGTCGGCGTGCGCAAGACCACGCCCCTGGAACCATTCTCGCCGTTGGTGGGTGTCACGGCGCCGGTCACTGCCGTTCTCGATTTCAATGCCAATGACGTGACCCTAACATTGATTGATCCCGCGGAGAAACCCAAAGCCCGCGTTGCCGGCCGGAAGCGCAACAGCGACGCCGATTTTTCCGCCCCGCTCGGCTACTATCCGCAGAAATCCGAGCTTTGGGAGGGCCTGGTCGGAGCCGTTCGCGCCTCCCGGCGCATGGGAACCACCGGGCTTTACATGCTGCAACCGTATCATCCGGACCGCATCCCGCTCATTTTCGTCCACGGCCTGATCTCCACTCTGCGGATGTGGCGCAATGTGATCAACGAATTGGAAACCGATCCGGTGCTGCGCGAGCGCTATCAGTGCTGGGTGTTCTCCTACCCGACCGGAAATCCCCCACTCTATTCGTCGCTTCGTTTTCGCGAAGAACTGGAAAAATTCCGGCAACTCCACCCGGATTAGCGCGACTACGTGCTCGTCGGACACAGCATGGGCGGACTGGTCTCCCGCACCCAGGTCACGACCTTCGATCGTGAAGCCTGGGATGATGCCATGGGCAAGGTCGAGGCCAAGCGCCTGCCTAACAGCATTGACGGGCTGGCTCCGCGCAATCCCACCCTCAAGGTGCTCGATGCCCGCCCGATGACGGTCCCGCACCACTCGATCATCGGGGACCGCGGCAAGGGCGACACTCCCGCCAGTTCGGACGGGGTGGTGAACGCCGCGTCACTCGCCGGGCTGCCGCCGCCGGCGGGGATTCCATGGTCGTATTTGGCATTCCGGGGAACGATTTGCACGTTGCAGGCTTGTCGGCTGGCGAGTACAAGCTGATCGCCTACCCCAGTGAACTCCTGAAAAAACTGCCATGACCATGAACCAACACAACACCGTGATGAGAACAAAAAATCGAATGGGTTTCTCACTGATGGTTTCCGCGATGCTGATGGGCCAGCCACTCATTGCGGCCGACGGTCCGCCGGAGCTCACCCAAGGCGAAACGACCGGCGTCGATCGCAAGGGAACCTACAATCTGGGCTCCACCGGCCTGCGCGGCTGGATCTATCTGAAACCGGCGACTCACTTCGATGGTCTGCAAGGGCGCACCACCGCCGCCAGCCGCCAGATTCTGGTCACCCATGTCGGAGCCAAGTCGCCGGCGGATGGCGTGGTCCAGGTGGATGACGTGATCCTCGGCACTGGCGGGAAGTTGTTCACCGACGACGCCCGCAGGAGCATCGCCGCGGCGATTCAGGAAGCCGAAAAGGAAACGAACCAAGGCGTTCTCAAGCTGACCGTTTGGCGGGCGGGCAAGACCGAGGAGGTGCAGCTCAAGCTGCGGGTGATGGGGACCTACAGCGACACCGCGCCCTACGAGTGCCCGAAATCGCAACGGATATTTGACGAGGCCTGTAAAGCGCTGGACCAGGAGCCCCTGGAGGAAAGCTGGACCGGAGCGATCACCGGCCTCGCCTTGTTGGCCACCGCCAATCCCGACTACCTGCCAAAATTGCAGGCTTTCGCCCGCAAGATGGGGCCGCCCACGCTGAAGCTGAAAGAGGGTGGGCTGGGGGCATGGGAGAGCGGCTATCGCAACATCTTCCTCTGCGAATACTACCTCCGCACCGGCGACAAGGAGGTGCTGCCCGCGATCCGTGAAATCACAATCTCGACGGCCCGGGGCCAGGGCATGTATGGCACCTTCGGACATGGCTTTTCCGACCTCACCGAAGACGGCAGGCGGCACGGGCCGATCCCGCCCTATGGCCCGGTGAACCAAGCCGGCCTGGGAGCCAACATCGCCATCGTCATGGGAAAAAAATGTGGCGTGAAGGATCCGGAGATCGATCCCGCGATCGAGCGCGCCTCGAAGTTTTTCGGCTACTTCGTGGACAAGGGCACGGTTCCCTATGGCGAGCACGAGCCCTATCCGTATCACGACAACAACGGTAAGAGCGCCATGGCGGCGGTGTTTTTCGGCCTGCAGGGCGACCGGCCCAAGGAAACCCAGTTCTTCGCGAAGATGGCCACCGCCGGCTACAAGAACCGCGAGTGCGGCCACACCGGCCAGGGTTTCAGCTATCTGTGGGCCGCCCTCGGTGCCAATTTCGGCGGACCTGCGGCGGCAGCCGCCTTTTTTAAAGAGGCATCCACCCACCTCGATCTGGTGCGGCGCTGCGACGGCTCGTTCACCTATGACGGTGGCGAGCAGTACGGCCCCGGCTCGACGGACGACAACACCTACTACGGCAAAAGCAGTTACAGCGGCCTGAGTCCCACTGCCACTTATGTCCTAACTTATTCGCTCGCCCTGAAGAAGATCTGCATCACCGGCAAAGACGCGAATCCCGCAAACATGCTGTCCGGGAAAGCCGTGGCGGATGCGATCGCCTCCGGTCGCTTCGATCTGGAGCGCAAGCACCTGACGCCCAAGGAACTGGTGATGGCATTCGGGAACTGGTCGCCGATCGCCCGTGGCTGGGCGGCCGAGGAATTGGCCAAGCGACCCGAAGCGAAGGCGATGGTGCCTGACCTAATCAAGATGGCGGAGGGCAACGACGCGCACATGCGCCAAGGTGCCTGTGAAGCGCTCGGCTGGCTCAAGAGCAGCGAGGCGCTGCCGCTGTTCGTGCGGCTGCTTTCGCATCAAGACCGCTGGCTGCGGTTCAAGGCGGCGCAGGCCCTGAAAAATTTCGGCGGCGAGGCGAGACCGGTGCTTCCGGACATCCTCAAGGCCACCGCCAAAACCGCGGAACCCCTCCAGCCTATCAACTGGGCCGATCCCATCCAACTCACCCACGGCCAGCTTGCCGCCGCATTGTTTTCCGGCCCCTTGACGGATGCCCTCAAGGATATGGATTCCGCGCTGCGCTATCCGGCGATCCGGGTCGTCGCCAACAACGCCGATGGCATGGCCCGGGCCACCCTCAGAAATTATTTTGAAAACCGCCTGACCGTGGAGGACGTGCAGGCGCTCGCGCCGGCCATCGTCGCCGCAGTTAGAACCCCGAGCCCGGCGGACAAGATGTTCTCCAACGAGATCCGCATGGGGGGATTCAAGGCCCTGACGAAATATCACTTCAAAGAGGGCATCGAGGCGGGCATCATCCTCGTCAAAACTCAGGGCGGCCACGGCAGCGAAAGCCGCACCGGTGAAATCATGAAGGAAATCGCGGCTTATGGCGCCGCCGCCAAGGGCGTCGTGCCGCAATTGAAGGAGCTGGTCGTTTCTCTCAACAATGAGGTCAAGAACGGCCAATTCCCCGGCGGCGAACTCAATGAAAGGCGCACGGGAGCGGTCGAACAAGCGATCCAGTCCATCGAAGCCGCGACCACCCAGCCCGAACTGCGGAACATCACGCCCGCCGGGCGCAAGTGAAACGGATTCGCGGCACCCCACCATGAAATCCTTCTCCTCGCTCGCCTTGCTCGCCATCACGCTGACGTCCGCGGATGGCGAGTCCGACCGCAGGCGTCCCATGCTGCAAGTCATCAACGGCAGCAACCAACCCGTCGATATCCTCTGGCTCAAGACCGACACCGAGCGGGTGCCTAACGGTTCTGTCGCGGCTGGAAGCGATACGGTCATCACCACGACGCTCGGGCATCACTTCGAGCTCGTGGGAAGGAACGACAAGACAGTTGCCAAGGTGACGAGCGATGTGCCGGTGCAGGGTTTTCGGTTCGATCCACAGGGCGAAGATGGTGTTCCGGCCTTCTATGCGCAGTCGGTTAGTGCGAATGGATTTCCCATCGTCGCCTCAGCCAAGGTCAATCCCTACGCGCTGAAGGAAGCCGCGTTTCTGGTCAACCTGATGCTCGCGAATCGCCCGGACGTTCGAACGGCGATGATCAGGAGCGGCGCGCGGATGTGCATCATGGCGAACAACGAGTTCACCACGGATCTGCCGGAGTTTGTCCGTCTGGGCGGGGAAACGATGCCGGGATATGAGGCGGTCTCGGCCAAGGACTTTTGGGATGCGCGCGCGCGCGGCCTGGGCGGAAGCGAGACTGACCCCTACTGTTCGGTCGCGGAGGAAAACCTGCTAGGTTTTCCGGGAGATCCCTACGAGAAGGAGTGCATTCTCATCCACGAGTTCGCCCACAACATCCATCTGCGTGGAATGCTCAACGTGGATCCGACGTTCGACGCCCGGCTCAAGTCCACCTACCACGCGGCGATGAAGGCCGGACTTTGGAAAGGCAAGTATGCCAGCGTGAATGACCGCGAGTATTTCGCCGAAGGCGTGCAGTCGTGGTTCGATAACAACCGGGTCAACGACCACGATCACAATCACGTGCACACCCGGGCCACGCTTCTGGAATACGACCCCGGACTGGCGGCGCTGTGCCGCGAGGTCTTCGGCGAAACGATCCTGAAATACACCAAGCCCACGACCCGGCTCACCGGCCATCTGGCGGACTACGACCCCGCGACCGCGCCGAAGTTCGAATGGCCCGGGCGTTTGACGAAGGCCAACGAGAGGATCCGTGCGAAAGCCGTGGCTCGGGACAAGGCGGCCAACAGTGAAAGCAAGAGCGGGACGAAGGGCGAGTCCTGATCGATGGCGGGGATCGCGACCAACCGCGCGGTTTCCATGGCTAACAGAAATCCCAATATACAACCATGAAACGCAATGCATTGATGGCCGTGGTGGCGATGAGTCTCGCGTGCCTGGCGACAGCCAAGGCCGCTCCGAATGTGAATCAGACCGGAGGGGCCGTGATTTCGGTGGCGGGTGAGGCCCGCTTGCAGGGCACCCTGCAGGGCGGCGGACCCGCCGATGTGGATGTCTATTGGGGGCCCACCGATGGCGGCACGACTCCGGCCGACTGGGCGCACAAGGAGCGGCTGACAGGCGTGAAGGACAAAGACACGTTTGGCATCGCCATCGGCAAGCTGACCTACGGAATGAGTTATCACTACCGCTGCCAGGCATCCAACGCCAGCGGTGCGGCTTGGGCTCCCGCGACCACCCCGTTCACGACCTCGAAACCCAAAGTTCCTGCACTCGCTGCCAATCAAACCCCGGCTCTAACCGTCACCAGCGGCTTGGTCTGTTGGTATGACGCCGCGCTCGGCGTGACGGCAAACGCCGAGGGCGTGGTCCAATCCTGGAAGGATCTGTCAGGCAACGAACATCACGCCACGCTGGCGGCTGGTGCTCCGGTGCTGGCGGCGAACCAGATCCAGTCGAAACCGGCCGTTCAATTCAGGACCGCTTCCCACCCCTGCGGACTCAATCTGGACGGACCGTTTTTCATCGAACAGCAATATGTCGTGGTGCGTTCGCCGAACGCCGTTTGGAACAGCGACGGGGGATTCCTCGGCCGCCGCTGGGCGCGGAAGTCAAGTTACCGGCTCGCTGGCAAGTCCACCAAGTTCAATGGCGATCGGTTCCCCAAGACCGTTTCGAAAAACGGCAAGGATCTCAAAAATCCGCCCTTCGATTTGGTAACCATCACCGACTACATGATCCTCCGGATCGACGTGGGTGACGAAGACATGAGCAACAACACCTATCAAATCGGGATGGCGGACGCCGCTTCATGCGATTTCGACGTGGCTGAAATCCTGGGTTTCCAAACTTGTCTATCAGCATCGGACGAGGAACTGGTCGGCGGCTACCTCGCCGCCAAATACGGCATCAAGACCGACTACCCCGCCTGCGCGGGCCAGGTGTCGGCAAGCGCGCTTGTGAACGAACCGGTTGCCGCGCCGGCCGCCACGTCGGCGACGCTGGCCGCCACCTTGACCTGCCCGGGCTCGCTCTATGACGTCCGGGTTTTCTGGGGCACCCGCAACGGCGGCACCGACCCCGCCCAATGGACCCACTCGGCGTCCGCGGGCACTTTCACCGATGTGGCCGCAAAAAAACTCAGCTTCACTGCCACCGGCCTCACGCCGGGTGAGACTTATTACTACACCTTCCGAGGCACCAACCCGCTGGATAGCTTTTGGGCTTCGAAAGTGCTGAGCTTCACGACCCCTGCGACGGCCGTTTCGCAGCCGCCGGTCCTGCAAGTGAAGAAGGGCTTGGTTTGTTGGTATGACGCGGCGGAAGGTGTGACCGCCAAACCTGACGGAGGAATCGAGACCTGGAACGATCTATCAGGAAACGGCCACAACGCGACAAGCGGTGGCGGCGCGCCGGTCCGGGTGATGGACCAGCTCAACTTGAAACCTGTCGTGCAATTCAGGAAAAACTGGCTCGCCCTTGCCGGAACGTTTTTCGCCAAAGAGCACTATCTTGTGATCCGTTCACCCGGTGCCCGGTGGAACGCGCCCGGCGGCCTGCTCGGGCGCCTCAAGGGACGCGGCTCCAGCTACAACGCCTGGTCTAACGAAAGCGGCTTCTGGCGCGACCAGTATCCGGAAGCCGTGTCCAGAAATGGAACGGTTCTGCCAGGTCCGGCATTCGATTGCTCGCCGCTCAACCAGTTCATGATTCTCAAGATCATCGTGAACGATCACGACACGAGTGAGGCCGCGTATGCGATCGGCAACAATGACGGGATGTTCGCAGGAGAGTTTGATGTCGCCGAAATCCTCGGTTACCAATCAATGCTGACTCCCGCCGAAGAGGAATTGGTTGGCGCTTATCTGGCAGCCAAATACGGAATCCGCACGGCCTATCCACCGCTGCCTTCCACGGCGGCCGGAGCGCCTCCCACCACAGCGGCTCCCTACAAGGGCTGGCAGCATTCCGCCTCGATGCACTTGCTCACCACGCCGGAAGGCGCGAATCTTCCGGCCACCGCGTCGGAAGTGAACTTTCCGGTGCTGGTGCGGCTCAACAAGGATTGGTTCGATTTTGCCGGCGCGAAAACCCAGGGAGAAGACATTCGGTTCGCCACCGGCACGGGGCTGCCGATGGCCTATCAGATCGACCGCTGGGATGCGGCTGCCGGATCGGCCCTCATCTGGGTGCGGGTGCCGGAAATCAAGGGCAACGCGCGGCTGGAAATTAAAATGTTCTGGGGCAAGGCCGATGCCTCCAGCGAGTCCAGCGGCCCCGCGGTGTTCAATAGATCTAACGGTTATCTCAGCGTCTGGCACATGAACGATCCGGTGGCGGATGACGCCGGCATGCTTGAATCCAAGGATATCGACACCACCTCTTCCGCCGGAATGGTGGGTCTGAGCCGGCGTTTCTCCGGAGCCAAAGGCATCGATTGCGGAAATCAGATCGCCGGCTACCCCTTCGCGTCCAGCCCCCATACTTCCGAGGCGTGGTTCAAGGGCGAGAAATTGAACACCAGCATTGTTAGCTGGGGCAAACACAACTTGGTGAACCTGCAGTTGATGAGCACGCCGACCCATGTTTCCGCAGGCGGCGTCCACGGAACGAGCGTTCTCCGGAAGTCGGAGTGGGTGCACGTCGTCTATACCTACGACGGGCAGAGCGGGCGGATCTATGTCAATGGTCAGCCTGACATTGCCGCGCCACAGCCGGTGACCGTGGAAGTCCTGACTCCCGTGTCACTCACCATCGGCGGCGGGTTCGTCGGCGACATTGACGAGGTGAGGATTTCCAGGTTTCCACGTTCCGCCGACTGGGTGAAACTGCAATACGAGAATCAGAAACCCCTGCAAACACTGGTGGGGCCAATGGTGCAATCAGGCTCGGAGTTCTCGCTCTCGGAAAAATCCATCAACCTGTTGGAAGGCGGCAACATCAAGGTGTCGGCGAAGGCCGGCGGCGCGCAGAAGATCTATTGGGCTATCAAACAAGGCGAGTCGGAGAGCGTGGTGGATGTGGACCGGTTCAACTTCACGCTCGATGCCGGGCGCGTGACTGGAGACCAGGCGTTCACCCTTCGGCTCAAGGCGGTGTATGCCGATGGCGTGAAGACCCTGGACATTCCGGTTGCGATCAAGGAAGGCATTCCAGATCCGGTTTTCACCCTGCAAGGTCCGGCGAAGTGGGACGGCCGGGAAAAGATTGATGTGGTGCCTGTGATTTCCAATCTGAATGAGATGAAGGCGAAGAATGCC
>CAMBPB010000039.1 GCA_945869465.1 Prosthecobacter debontii | reverse complement strand
GGCCGCGGCGGGGGTTTTGCGGGAATAAACCCGGCATCCAGGCGTCCCAAGAGATCATGAAAACACTACTCCGTTTCGGCCTCCTCGTCCTGACCTCCACTTCACTGGCGCTCGCCGGAGCTGAAGGCTGGCTCACCAATTGGGAAGCCGCCAAAGCCAAAGCCAAGGCGGAAAACAAGCCGATCCTCATCAACCTGACGGGTTCCGACTGGTGCACCTGGTGCATCAAGCTGGAAAAGGAGATCCTCTCGCAAAAAGCTTTCAAGGAATTCGCCGCCGAAAACCTCGTCCTGATGGATGCCGATTTCCCGAAGAAGAAACCGCAGTCCGAGGAACTTAAGAAGCAGAACGCGGCGCTCGAAAAAGAATACCTCGCCGGTGGCTATCCCACCATCTGGCTGCTCGATGCGGAGGGCAAAAAACTTGCCACGGAGGACCTGGGCGAACTCAAAGTCGGCCCCGAGGCCTTCATCGCCAAAATCAAGGAGCTCATCGCCAAGGCGAAGAAATAGGCGCCGGGTTTCGATGCTTGAACAAGCTTGGTTCGGGATCACGATGCGTGGGTCCCATGAAATTCAAATTCATTGTCCCGTTGATGCTCGCCGCCCTGCACTTGGGGCCGATCGCCACACCCTTGTCTGCGCTCGAACCGATCGCCGGATTCACGCCCAACGCGCGCATTCTGTTCCAAGGCGATTCGATCACCGACGGCAACCGCGGACGCAATACCGACCCTAACCACATCCTCGGGCACGGTTACGTGTTCGTCATCGCCGCCCGCCATGGAGCGGCGTTTCCGGAAGCGAACCTGGACTTCATCAATCGCGGAATCAGCGGCAACACGGTGCTCGAACTGACGCAGCGCTGGAAGCAGGACACGCTCGACCTGAAGCCGGATGTGTTGAGCATCCTTATCGGCGTGAACGACAGCTCCAGAGCCATCCCGCTCGAACCATACGAGCAGGCGTATGACAAGCTCATCACCGATGCCAAGGCCGCCAATCCCAAGCTCAAACTCGTGTTGTGCGAACCCTTCTTGAAACCCACGGGCACGCTCGACGCGGACATCGTCAAACGACAGGAAATCGTCGCGCGTCTGGCAAAAAAACACGGCGCGGCCCTCGTTCAATTCCAACGCGTCTTCGACGCAGCTGCCAAGCGCGCTCCGGCCGACTATTGGATCTGGGACCGGGTGCATCCGACCTATCGCGGCCACCAACTGATGGCCGACGAATGGGAACGCGTGGTCCGCGGATTCTGGAAATAGACGCCTGGACAGCGTCTTTCTATCATTGTAGCCAAGGCGTGAACCGCATTCAAAACCCACAGTCCGCTGGTCATCGAACCAGCGCCAGCCACCATCCGCGAGCATCCCGAAATTGCCGCGCGCTTGAAGGCCTTGCTCAAGGAGTGCCAAGAAAAACCACGCACCCGATGATGGACAAACCCTAGAACTCACCGCACCCTTACTCGAAATGAAAATCGCACCATTCTTGCAACTGACGCTCGCGCTGTGGATCACGGGCGCGATCGAGGCGGCGGAGAAACCGAACATCATCGTCATTCTTGTGGATGACATGGGGTTTTCCGACATCGGATGTTATGGCGGCGAAATCCCCACACCACACCTCGACCAACTCGCCGCTGGCGGACTCCGCTTCACGCAGTTTTATAACACCGGGCGTTGTTGTCCGACCCGCGCGTCGTTGCTAACGGGTCTCTATCCACACCAGACCGGCGTCGGCCACATGAACGATGATAATGGAGTCCCCGGCTACCGCGGACGGCTCAACGAGCAATGTGTCACCTTGGCCGAAGTGTTGCGGCCCGCGGGTTACTTCACGGCGATGACCGGAAAATGGCATGTCGGCCAGGAACACGGCGTCACCCCATCGAGCCGCGGCTTCGAACGCTCGCTCAACGCCGGCGCAGGGGGATTTTACTATCCTGGCAGCCCGCGCGCGAATCTCTTTCTCAACGGGGAGACGCTTCAGCGCAAGAACGGCAAGCTGCCCGACGATTGGTATTCCACCGATCTCTGGACCGACTTCGGCATCAAGTTCATCGACCAGGCGCTCACGGCGAAACAACCGTTTTTTCTCTATCTGGCGCACAACGCGCCGCATTTCCCGTTGCAGGCGCCCCAAGACGAGATCGCGAAATTCCGCGGGAAATTTAAAGCCGGCTGGGACAAACTGCGCGATCAACGCCACGCCAAACAACTCGAACTCGGCATCGTGGACCAGCAATGGCCCATGGCGGAGCGCCCCAAGGAAGTGCAAGCGTGGAACGACCTTTCGGCCGACGAGCAGGAACGCTTCGATCACATCATGGCCATTTACGCCGCCACCATCGCCCACATGGACCGCTCCGTCGGACGCCTCGTGGCCTCGCTCAAGGAGCGTGGCGTGTTCGACAACACACTCATTCTTTTCATGTCCGACAACGGGGGCAATGCCGAGAGCGGTCCGGAAGGAATCCTGAATGGCAATCCGCCCGGTTCGGAAACGTCGAACGTGTTCCAAGGCCAATCGTGGGCCACTCTATCCAACACGCCGTTTCGCCGCTACAAACATTACAACCACGAAGGCGGCATTGCCACACCGCTGATCGCTCATTGGCCGGCCGGCATCAAGGCACACGGGGAATTGCGCCGGCAACCCGGACACCTCGTGGACATCATGGCGACCTGCGCGGACGTCGGCGGCGCGGGCTATCCGAAAGAATTCAAGGGCCACGCCATCGTCCCGATGGAAGGCACCAGCCTGGTTCCCGCGTTTGGCGGCCAACCGCTGAAGCGCGACACGCTCTATTGGGAACACGAGGGCAATGCCGCGGTCCGCGTCGGTGATCGCAAGCTCGTCCGCCTGGGCCGCAGCGGGAAGTGGGAGTTGTATGACCTCAAGAGCGACCGCACCGAGGCGCACGATCTCGCCGCCGCAAACCCGGACGAAGTGAAACAACTTGCCGCAAACTGGGACGCCTGGGCCGCGCGCGCCCAAGTGAAGCCGCGTTCTAACGGAGGAAAGGGCGGCAAGGCGAAACCGTGACCGGCAGTCCGGCCCCGGCCGCCGATTCAACCGTCAGGTATCCGGACGGTCCGGTTTTGACGCACGCATCCGCAGGAAGGCCACCAGCGCCGAGGCGGAACTGTTCTTGTGCAGCAAGTCCATGGCTCCCGCACGGACCATGGCGGCGCAGTGTGCTTCGTCGGCATGAGTGGAAAGCCCCAACACCCTAACATCCGGCAGTTCGCCACAAATGGCGGCGGTGGCCTCCAGACCATCCATCCGCGGCATGTTCAAGTCCATGATCACGAAATCCGGCCGCAACTGGCGCGCCTGTTGCAGGGCTTCCCGCCCGTTGGTGGCTTGACCCACCACTTCAAAATCAACTTCGGACTGGAAGATCCGAACCAGACCCTCACGCACGGAAACATGATCGTCGGCCACCACCAGGCGGATTTTCCGGGATGACGAATCGCCGGCTAACGATGCCACCGCTTGCGCGGTTTCAGGCGGCAGGGCATCCATCGCCTTCATCACCCGCGAGCCTCCCAATGCGGTGATCTCCGGGACCGGCGTGGTGTTGCACACCGGCACCCACAGCGTGAATCGGCTGCCACCGCCTAGCTTGCTTTCGGTTTCCAAGCCACCGCCTAAAATTTCCAATCGTTCGCGGATGTTGAACAGACCGAAGCCGCCGGTGATACCTTCGCGGGCCCGGACGAGTTCCGGATCGAAACCACTGCCCTCATCCCGCACCTCGATCTTTAACTGCCCGCCGGGCTCGCTTTGCCACATGCGCAGCGCGGCCGAACCCACCCCGGAATGTTTGACGATGTTGAAAAGCAGTTCGCGGACGCAAAGGAACAAGGTCACACTCACATCCATGCTTGGATCGATGCCGTCCTTGGCATCCACCGCCACCTCCAGCCCGTATTTTTCCATGCACCAGGAGCGCAACCACTTGAGGGCGGCGGCCAATCCACACTGGTGCAGGACTGCGGGACTGAGCTCCGTGGTGAGCGAACGGGTGGTCTCGAGTGAATCCCTCAGGATCTGCTCGATCATCTCCAGATCCGCCGCTTCGGCCCCTTTCGGGAATTTGGTTTTCAACAATCCAAGGTTCAGCAGCGCCGCGACTAACATCTGTTGCAGATGATCGTGAATCAGCCGCGCGATGCGCCGCCGCTCGCGCTCCTCGGCTAGGGTCAGCATGCTGGCCAGGGCACGCAGTTGGGAGGTGCGTTCCTCGAGTTGCGTCGTCCTCCGCTGCACGCGCAATTCCAATTCGTCCTGAGCCCGCTGTAACGCTTCCTCGGCCATCTTGCGCCCGGTAATATCCCGGCCCAGGGCACAGATGAACTGCCCCCGGAAAGGTGTGACCCGCCACTCCAGCCAACGGTAGGAGCCGTCGTGACAAAGCTGGCGGTTCACAAAATCAATGACGTCCCTGCCCGCCCGTAGTTCTAACACCGCACTGCGGGTGGCCTCCCGGTCTTCCGGATGGACGAAGTCCATGAACGCCCTGCCTTTCAGGTCTTGCTGCGTGTAACCGAGCTGCTCCTGAAAGGCCGGATTGAGCCGGATCAATTGCCCGTCCATTGTTGCCGTGCCCATCAGATCCTTGGACAGATTGAAGATGCGGTCCAGGTCCTCGTTCTTTTCGCCCGCCGCCTCTTCGACGCGCCGTTGCTCGGTGACGTCCATGGCCGCAATGCGACACACCTGCCCATCGGGGGCCAGACTTCCCGTGAGCCTCACCACGACGGGTGCCTGCCCGTCCCGCAACAGCATCACCTCACACGGTTCGATGGTCTTGTCCGCAAAAACATCGGTGAGGAACTCGTCAAATTTGCGGCGGTTGGGTGGGGATACAAACTGGGTGAAACTGCAGCCCATCACAAGCACGCGTCCCTTGCCAAGCAGGCTCGCGCCCATGAAGTTGAGCCGCCGGACCATCCCGTCGGCAGTGACCGAAAAATAGGCGACCGGGGCAAATTCATACAGCCCGACAAAGAGTTCGACGTTGGCCTCCAGCTCGTCCCTCGCCTCGCGCAGCTCCTCATTCTGCATCTCCAGCTCGATCTGATGGACTTTGAGCTCATGCACGACCCGCGCCATGTCGGCAGGCGGGACCTTGCTTTCGCCGCCGCTTCGCGCGATCTGTTCCTCCGCCAGGCGCCGCAACGCGCCGGGGTCTCCACCGGGTGGGTTTCCGCTCATGCTCTGCCTTCCTTTCCATCTGCGGGGCGTTGGGAATCTTCTCGCAGGCGTTCTTGGTAGGTCCGCAAGTCGATCGCAAGCTTGTGCGCCTCGCTGACGTCGAGAAACGTGATGACCAAGCCATCAATCATGCTTTCCTTGGTGCGATAGGGAATGATCCGCACCGCGAACCAGCGCCCGTCATGACAGGGGATTTCCTTTTTCAAAGGAACCAGTGTTCGGAGCACCTCCCGGGTGTCCTCGGCCATCTTTGGATAATCCAACTGCGAAACCAGATCGGTGATCGGACGCCCGATGTCGCTGGCGATCAAATGGATGATCTCGGCGGTTTGCGGCGCGAACCATCTGACGTTGAGCTCGTTGTCCAGAAACAGCGTGGCGGTGTCGGTGCTGCTCAGGAGGTTTTTCATGTCGTTGTTGGTTCTCGATAAATCCTGGAGCTTGAGCATCAAATCCTGGTTCACCACCTGCAACTCCTCGTTCATCGACTGCATCTCCTCCTTGGATGTGGTCAGCTCCTCGTTCATCGACTGCAGTTCCTCGTTGGCCGACTGGAGTTCTTCGTTAGATGACTTGAGTTCCTCGCCGTTGCTCTGCATTTCCTCCCGCAGAACCTGCAATTTCTCGCGGGCTTGGCGCAGATCCGTCCGCATCTCCGCCGCTTTGGCGTTTTGGGCGCTCTTGCTTGGGGAGGGGGGCTTCCTTGCGCCGGAATGGACCGCAGCCCCCTGGGTGAAAACGACCAACACCAATCCCTTCAAGAGCGCCGGCTCGGCGATCGGATGCACGGTGAGATTCACGACACGTGTCCCGCCGTGGGTTGCCAGTTGCAGGTCATTCACCTTCAGCACTTCCTTGTTGCGGACGGCGCGGTGAAACACTTCGAACAAGGCATGGTTCAAGTCCTCGAGGGCCATCGCAAACAGATTCCAGTTCGCCTTGCCGGCGGCTGGCTCCAGGAGGTGTCCGGTCTTGCCATGGATGTAGAGAATATCGCCGGCTTCCGAGGCCAGCACCGCCACCGGCGAATAATGCTCCAGCAGAAACGCATTGGCCAGCATTTGAATGTCCGGCTGCGGCAACGCCTTGCTAGTTTCTAACAAACTACTGGAAGGGGCGTGGCCCGGTAGGAGTTTGAAAGCCACCGGAAAGTGCATCCGTGCAAACTGCGTCGATGTTTCCAGTCGGCGGAATATCCGCTCCTTGCCGTCTAGCTGAACAAGAAGATCTGTCGCCGGACCAATGGTTTCCGCGTTCCCGAGCACCAGGAAACCACCGGGATTGAGGCAGTAATGGAACAACGGCAGCAACTTCTTCTGCAAGTCCACAAACAGATAGATCAGCAGATTGCGGCAGCTCACGATGTCGAGCCTGGTGAACGGTGTGTCGGAAATCACGTTTTGCCGCGCGAAGACCACCATCTCGCGGATTTCCTTGGTCACCCGGAATCCCCGCTCGTCGGGCGTGAAAAACCGGCGCAGGCGTTCCTCTGAGACGTCCTTGACGATGCTCGCCGGATAGACCGCGGCGCGTGCCCTTTCGATGGCGTCCTTGTCCAAGTCCGTGGCGAATACCTGCAGCGAAATCCGTGGCGGCGGATCCACCATTCCCAACGCCTCGTGGAACACGATGGCGAGCGAATAGGCCTCCTCACCCGTCGAACATCCGGCCACCCACGCGCGCAGTGTCGTGCCATTCGAATGCCCGCGAATCAGCTCCGGAAACACCTCGTCACGCAGTTTCTCCCACACCGCCGCGTCGCGGAAGAAGCTCGTCACCCCGATCAGCATCTCCTTGAAGAGCAAATCCATCTCGTGCAGGTTTTCGCGAAGGTAGCGGACGTAGTCGTCAATGGCTGCCAGATGATGAAGGTTCATCCGCCGCTCGATCCGCCGCCAGATGGTGCTCCGCTTGTAAACTGAAAAGTCATGGCCAGTATGCCGGCGCAGCAGGATCAGGACTTTTTCCAATCCGCCCGAATCTCCCTCTTCCCGCGGGCGCTCCGCCATCGCCGGATTGGTGGTTTGGCGCACATATTCCAGAATCCGCGCGGGGAGTTCCTCGATCGGCGCGACCACATCGACCAGTCCCCCTTGAATGGCACTTCGAACCATGCTGTCGAACTTTGCCGATTCCGGGGCCTGCACGAACACCCCGCCACACTGCTCGCTGATGGCCCGCAGTCCCAAGGTGCCGTCCATCCCCATGCCGGAAAGGACGACCCCCACGCTGTGCTCCCGCCAATCCTCAGCCAGGGAGCGGAAAAAGAAATCGATTGGCAAACGCAACCAGCGACTCCCCGCAGGTTCGAGCAAATACAGGACTCCGTGCAGGAGTGATAAATCCCGGTTGGGCGGAATCACATACACACGATTCGGCTCCACCCTCATTCCATCCTCAATGCTTCTAACCGGCATTGCGGTGTGGCGCTGCAACAGCTCAGTCAACATGTCGTCGTGGTTGGGAGCCAGATGCTGCACCACCACAAACGCCATCCCGCTGTCTTCGGGCATCTCGCGGAAAAAGACCTCCAACGCCTCCAACCCACCGGCCGAGGCTCCCAGACCAACGATGGTAAACGGGCGACTCAGATCCCGTTCGGTCTGATCCTCGGCACTCAGATCGCTCGCTTCGTGACCATGGACTCCGGCGGCATGCTGCATGCCGCCGGATTTTGCCTCAAGTTTCTTCATGCGAAATCTTTAACCGTCTTTTCCACCGTGTGCAACCTTGCTCAGGGAATATTCAGGGGATGTTGTCAAGGTGTACGCATTTCCCGTACCTCCCCGTCAGCACATCCCTACGCCGATCCTCCAATTCCTCCAATAGCGCAAACTTTCACGGTCGCTATGCTGCCTCCGTGAATCCTTCCCCGTGCCCCACTTCCCACGCATATATCGACGTTGAACCTATGATCCTCAGCGGAATCCTTGAAATCGCCCCCAATGCCCGCGCCATCATCGTTTTCGCCCATGGAATCGATAGCAGCCTGATCAGTCCGCGCAACCGCCTCGTTGCCCGGTCCCTTCTCCAACGCGGCTTCGCTGTGCTCCTGCCGGATCTAACGGCCAAAAAACCCGGCAACGGTGTGGAATCCACCGTGTCCCATGATCGCGAGGACATTTACCGCACCGCTTCCTGCCTGACCGCCATCATCGACTGGCTCGCCGTCGATCCCGCAACCAGCGCCCTGCGCATCGGCCTGTTCGGCGGCCGCACCGGCGCCGCCTCCGCGATGATCGCCGCGGCGCGCCGGCCGGTCCAAGTCCATGCGGTGGTCTCCCGCGGCGGTCGCCCGGATCTGGCGGACGAGCTGCTGCACGATGTCCGGGCACCCACGCTCATGATTGTGGGAAGCAAGGATGCCGCCCACATCGCCCACAACCGGAAAGCCGGCGAGAGGATGCGTGACAAGCCGATGCTCGAGTTGATACATGGAGCAACCCATCTCTTCGGGGAACCCGGAAAACTCGAACAGGTGGCGTCGATGTCATGCCGCTGGTATCAGCGCAATCTGGCCAAGTGCGGTTAACCGAAATGGCGGGCCGCCTCCCCGGCTGCACCCGGCTGCGGGATCTGATCGCGGTGATCCCTCGCCGCCGGGCACCCGGCGATTGCGAGGGGGTCGCCAGCCCGCGCCACTCAAAGCATCCGCAGCCGTGCCATCTTCGCTTGCGCTCAGCCCCCCGTGGCTTTTAGCGCAACGAGATACTCGATGAGCGAGGTGAACTCCTCGAGCGTGAGGCCCGCGGCGAGGCCTGGCGGCATCATCGAGTGCGGCAGGCGGGTTTCCTCGGCCACGTCCGCGCGTTTGAGTTTGCTCGCTTGGCCGGTAATGTCGCGAAGCTCGATGACGCCATCCGCCTCGCCGGTGACGAAGCCCATCTTCGCGGTGCCATCCTTGAGCTTGATCATCGAGGTCTGGAAACCCTGGGCCACGACCTTGTTAGGATCAAGGATCGACTCGATCAGATAATCGCGCGCGAACTTGGCGCCGGCGGCACCGAGGTAAGGGCCTTTCTGCTCGGCCTTGAGGTCAATCGAGTGGCAGGCCACGCATCCCTGCGCGGTGAATAGCCGGGCGCCGGTGGCGACGTCGCCCTTGCCGGTCAACGCGGCTTTTGCCACTTCGCCCGCAGGAAACTCGGCGACCTTCCTGCCGCCGTGAGCCGAGCCCGCGACGGCATCCCGGGCGGCTTTGGCGGCGTTGATCACTTCCTCATTGTCCCACTTCATTCCCGCTTCGATCTGTTTGTCAAAGCCAGCAAGCCGCAAGTCGGCAATTGCTAGAAAGAAGCCGGTTTCACGCGGATTTTTCGCCACCTCGTCCTGAACGCGGTTTTTTGTTTCCGGCTTGGCCAGCGGGCTTTTCAGAACGGTGAGCATGGCCTTCCATGCGATCCGGCTGGCGGCATTGCCTTGCTTGGCGGCGATTTCGCGTAACGCCTCTATCTGATTTGCCCGTTCCGGAGCGTTGACGAAATCGTTCAAATGCCCCGCCGCTTCGGCGGCACTTCCCTGGGCCTGGGCCCAAACCGAAAGCACCGCGAGGCGCGATGGCATTGATGCGTCCTCGCCACCCCGGGAAAGCGCCTTGTAGGCCTCCACCCGTTGGACCATCGGCCGCTTGTCGTCCTTGGCCACTTCAACTAACAGCATGAGCTGGGTGTTGTCCAGGGTCTTCGCTCCGAGCGCCGCCAGCACGGGATCCGCCGCGGCCTGTTTGAACTCCGCAACGGGCAGCCGGTTGATTCCTAGCAGATCTAGCATGGCATTGCGGCGATCCGGCGCGATCATGCCGAGGCCTTTCTCGATCGCGGCGCGGATCGGCACGGTGCCTTCCCAATCCCCTGGATCGAAGTAGGGACCGCGGTCATCGGGGCGGGTGCTCCACCAACTCTTGAGATCCCATGGCTTCTCCCGATAACTGAGGCGGGCCAGCCCTCCCAGAATCTCGAAGCTCGCTTCGGGATCGGCGGACTTTCCTAACATGGCAATCAATCCGTCCACGGAAGCCATCTTGTGGATGCGCTTGAGCGAGAGCAGGGCCAGCGCGCGGGTCGCGGGGTCGCCGGCGGCTTCCAGGCAGGCTGGAACGTTTTCCAACGCAATCAGCACTTGCATCGCGGTGTGCTGGAGGCGGGGCGAAACACCTTCTTCCTTCCACTCGCGCGAGGCGGCGAAAATCGCCGGCACCGTGTCTTGCGCTT
Source organism: Prosthecobacter debontii (assembly GCA_945869465.1). Lineage (GTDB taxonomy): Bacteria > Verrucomicrobiota > Verrucomicrobiia > Verrucomicrobiales > Akkermansiaceae > Luteolibacter. The sequence continues at coordinate 18,002 of CAMBPB010000039.1, read as the reverse complement.
TGACCCGCTCCAGACCAACCAGTGCCTGCAGCACGACACGCGGGTCCTTGTCCTTAAGCGCGGCGACGTAGGATTTCACCGGAACACTCTCGGGATCTCCGCCGAGATTGGTCATCGCTCGCAGCACCTTCTCGCGCACGGCGTCGTCGGAGAGGAGTTTTGCGAGAGGTTTGTTAGCCTCTTTGCCATAAAGTTGCGCGAGGGTGAAGATGGCCGCGGTGCGGACGGCCGCTGATGCCTTGGCTTCACCTGCGAGCGCAAGGATGCCGTCGGCGAAAGCCGTCTTCTTGCCCCGCTTGATGATTTCGCGCTGGGCTTCCAAACGCTGCACCGCGCTGGCGGAGGCGATGAGCTTCACGAGATCCGCATCATTGGCCTTGGCGACATCGCTGTACTTCGCCGGCGTGCCGCCCGGAAACACCACCTGATGGATCAGGCCCACCGGCTTGCCTTTGCCGGAGAAGTTAAACCCGCCGTTGCGCCAGTCCGCCAGATAGAGCCGGGAGTTTCCATCCACGTCCATGTCGGTGGCGTGCGGCAGTTTTTCGAAGACCTTCTGTTCGATGGAGAAGCTGGCGCCCTCACGCTTCCATGGATGATAGTGAATGGTCCCGGTGGTCCAGTCAGTGGAAAACAAGGCATCGGTGAATTCCGCGGGAAATCCCGGCTCGCTCAACCACAGCGCGCCGGTGCCGGAGCCGCCGCCATAGTCAGCAAGTGGCTTGATCGTCTCGCCGGAAAACTTTTGATAGAGACGCGGATACCCGTGGTCGCCGAGCGCGGTGTAGTGGTGGAAACGGGTGTTCCAGCCCTTGCCGTCGTTGGTATTGTCCCGGCTGAAAAGGTCCAGCTCCGGGGAAATGGCGGTGTCGCAGATGTTGCGGGTCATCAGCGCGTAAGGTTCCACCTGCGTTCCATCTGGCCGCACGCGGATGACCCCGCCGCCGCGCAAGGTATAACTCGATCCATCAGTACCCTTCGCCGGGAAAGTCCCGAAATCGCCGACCGAGATATAGAGCCAGCCGTCGATGCCCATGCGCACTCCGTTGGTCGTGTGGTCGGCACCGCGCGGGTGCTCGATGCCGCCTCCCAGTCCGGTCACCAACACTTTTTTTTCATCCGCCACGCCGTCGCCATCCGTATCGCGGAAGCTGCTGAGCAACGGCGGATGCACCAGATAGAGAGTGTCGCCCACAAAATGTCCGCCGCGCGGGCTATCGACATTCGGCACGAAATGCACGAACTCATCCGCTTTGCCATCGCCGTCCTTGTCGCGGCAGCGGATGATGCGGCCCATGTCCTTCGCCCGCCCAAGCGAACCATTTTGGTCCGAGGACACATAAACATCGCCGTTGGCAGCCGCAGTGATGGCCGTCGGGTAATCGGCGTTGGGCGGTCCCGCAAACTCACGGGTCACAAAGCCCTCCGGCACGGCATGGGCGGATCCAGCGACCAACGCGGAAACAAGAATTAGGGGTGTTCGGTTCATAGGCGGGGACAATACGGAGGCGAATCGCCATTTTCTCAACTTAAATCCACCGCTCCCGCCCGCTCTTTTGCAAGCGCCGCTTCATCCGCGATCAGAGGTTTGGCCCGTCCCTTCGCGGTCTCTTTTCTTCCGGGGGGGGCCTGGCGGCAGGGGGATTTTCTGAAAGAACAACCGCACCATTTGGGTATCCGGCGCTTCGTTCCCATGAAAACACTGATCGCTGCCTCGTTGTTATTGATCTCTCAAATCGCCGCTCCGGCCGATGACGGAGGCTGGATCAAGTACCCCGGCGCCACCGGCGCGGGCAAGGGCAAGCACGTGGTGCTAATCGCAGGTGACGAGGAATATCGCTCCGAAGATGGCCTGCCGATGCTGGGGAAAATCCTGTCCCAACGCCACGGCTTCGATTGCACCGTGTTGTTTTCGGTTTCTCCGGATGGCTCGATCGATCCGAACGCCGGCGCCAGCCTCGGCCACCCGGAGGCCTTGGATTCGGCGGACGCCATCGTGATGCTGCTGCGCTTCCGCAAGTGGCCGGACGAGGCGATGAAACATTTCGACGATGCCATCCGGCGCGGTGTGCCGGTGATCGGCCTGCGTACCAGCACCCATGCGTTCCAACTCCCCGGATCGAGCAAATTCAAGGATTATAACAGCTTCGGCAAACGGGTGCTCGGCGAGCAATGGGTGAGCCATTGGGGCAGGCACAAGTCGGAGGCCTGCCGCGGGCTGATCGAGGCCGCCAACGCCAGCAATCCGGTGCTGCGCGGCGTGACCGACGTTTTCGGCAATTCCGATGTCTATGAGGCGGCGCCCCCGGCGGATGCGCAGATCCTGCTGCGTGGCCAAGTCCTGAAGGGGATGACGCCGAGCGACGGTCCGGCCAGCTATTCCAAAAAGCGCGCGGACGGCAAGGAGCAGCCGATCAATGATCCGATGATGCCGATCGCGTGGACTCGCGAAGTCAAAAATGAAGCCGGCAAGATCAACAAGATTCTCTGCACCACCATGGGAGCTGCGACAGATCTTACCAGCGAAGACCTCCGGCGTCTGGTGGTCAACGGAGTGTTTTGGGGTTTGGGAATTGACGTCCCCGCCAAGGCCGATGTCAGCATCGTCGGACCCTACGAACCCCTCATGTATGGTTTCAACACTTTCCGCAAGGGGGTCAAGCCCTCGGCCCATGCGGTGGCCGCCAAACCGGAATGAGTCCAACTTTCCGCGCGCGCCACACTCTCGATCGGTGAGGTGACCGCCCATCCCGGGCCAAGAAGCAGAAATCCAGCGGGATTTTGGAAATTTCGAACTTCCCCCATCCGGATTTCCCCATTTTACTCGCCGCATGCCTGCGAAAATTGAGCTCAAACCCAACCTCCAGCTCGGCGTCGTTCCGACCCACCTCCGATTCGTCGGCGGTCTTCTCCCTGATGAAAACGGCAGGTTTCCCCGCGATGAAAACGGCGTCATTCGCGTGGTCGCAGGAATGAAGGAGCTTTGCGCGATCTCTCCGGTCAAACTCAACTGCGTGCAAGTGTCATTCTTCCCGGGGACCGATCCGGGGGAAATCGATGAACTCATCCACGGTCTCAAAGCACTCGACCTCGAAGTGGACTTCATCATCATGGTTGGCGGAGTCAATCCGATGAACCCAGCGGATGAGGATGCGGTCGTCGCACAGCTTCTGCCCAATCTCAAAGCCGCCGTAGCCCACGGCGCCCGCCACGTTTCTTCGACCTCCATCGAGGAATGGATGAGCGCGAACGAAGCCCGCCGTGACGGCGCGCAACTCGATGCGGCGATCGCCCAAAACGTGAAGGTCCATCTCCGCGCCTATCAGGAGGCCGGCTTGGCGGGATCGTGCGTGCAGAATTGGCACATCGAATTTCTCCGGCCCGGCGAGTTCAAAACATTCACCAACCTGGAGCGCGGCTGGGCCTTTGTCAGCGCGGCGAACCAGGCGCTCGGAAATAAATTCTTCAAGCTGTTGGTCGATGCCGCCCACTGCGGCGACTCCGGTCTAACCATCGCGGAAAACGAGGCGCTCATCGCCAAAATCGGCGCGGCGGGGGAACTCGGGATTTTCCATGCCTCCGCAAAAACCACCCGCGGATGCCTCTCCACCGACGATGGATGGATCAGCGCGTTACTCACGGCGATGGCGAAAACCGGTGAGTTGCGCCAGGTGTTTGTCGAGCTGTTTGACCATCAGGATCCGGCGTTGGAAATGCTCCGGAAACTCGAGCCGGGTCATGGTATCGATACCCTCGACGGGCGGACCTACAACCAAACCGTCGCGGACGGAGTGGCCGACATCGCCCACCGCCTCAACAATCTAGCCGCCCGCGGAATCCTCAAAGCCTGAGACGCCCATGCACTCTGTTCACGGCGAACGGTCCTTCCACCTGGCGACCCCCGAGCTCGACCTTGATGTCACCGTGCGCGGCGGACAAATGGCGCCCGTTGTCTTTCATCTAACGGGTCGTGAGGTCTCCCCTTACGCGCTTGCCCCGTGGGAACCCGCGGAGTTCCCGGAGATCCCGCCGCTGCTATCGGTTCTGCGCGGCGATTTCTTCTGCCTGCCCTTCAGCGTTCAGGAAAACGGGCCGCCACACGGCGAGCCGGCGAATGGCAAGTGGTCCCAGCTCCCGGCCGATGAACGCTCGTTGCGCCTCGCCATCGAAACCACGGATTCCGGCGCCCGAATCGAAAAAATCCTGTCCTCCCGCCCGGGACAGCACGCGGTATTCGCCGAGCACCGGATTTCCAATCTAGCCGGAGATTTCAATTACGGCACCCACCCGATCCTCGATCTATCAGGCGTGCAGGAAGGCGCGGGCCGGGTCACCACCAGCCCGTTCCATTGGGCGTCGGTTTTCCCCGGTGTGTTCGCCAACCCGGCTGACGGTGAAACGCAGGCTCTAGCGCAAGGTTGCGTGTTCACCGATCTCCGGGCGGTGCAACTTGCCGCCGGAGGCACCACCGATCTCACGCGCTATCCCCAGCGGCAGGGAAACGAGGATCTCGTGATGATGGCCAATGTGCCGGCCACTCCGGAGCAGCCGTTCGCCTGGTCCGCGGTGGTGCTCGACGGTTATCTCTGGTTCGCTCTGAAAAATCCCGCCGATTTTCCCGCGACGCTGTTCTGGATGTCGAATCGCGGGCGCACCGCTCCACCCTGGAATGACCGGCACATCGGCCGCATCGGCATCGAGGAAGTCTGCTCGCACTTCTGCAACGGCATCGACATCTCGCGGCAGAATCTGCTCGCCGCGCAGGGAATCCCCACCACCCGCCATTTCAATGCGGACGAAACCACCTCGCTGCGAACCCTCCATGCCGTCGCCCTCGTGCCGGATGATTTCGGGGCCGTTAGCCGGATAGTTCCCTGCAACGAAAACTCCGTCACCCTCACTGGGGAATCAGGCCGCGAAATCATCGTTCCACTCGATTGGAAATTCGTGCTTTAACCCGGCAATGACCCGATATTTCCCGCAATCTCCGACGTATCATCCAACCCGTAATTCCTCATGAGCATTCCTCTAACCACATCCTGCCTGTCCACCACCTCGACCAACCTCAAAGCCCTGATCGACGGCCATCTCGAAGACACCGGCGGCTTGCTTCGGCTATCGCCCACCTGGGTCCCGCGCTCGTTCCTCCAGCCCGGCCTGCGCATCAAGCTGCACCCGGACGACACCTATGCCTACGGTCTGAACCGCGGCGGGATTGATGAGCGCTGGTTCGGCTCCACCACCGAGACCGCCAACGAAGGCCGCGCCGCAGACGAAGGGCTTTCCTACGTCATCGTAGGCAGCGAGCGCTTCACCCTGCGCGATGCCATCGCCGAATCCGGTGCCGCGATCATCGGCCGGACGATGTGGGACAAATACGGCAAGTGGCCGGTCTATTCGAAGTTCTTTGACAACATGGGGCCCATCCCGCACCACATGCACCAGAGCGCGGAACAAGCCGCGCTGGTCGGACAGGAAGGCAAACCGGAAAGTTATTATTTCCCGCCGCAGCACAACAACGTCGGCAACAATTTCCCCTACACGTTCATGGGCTTCGAGCCCGGCACCACCCGCGCCCAAGTCCGCAAGTGCATCGAAAACTGGAACCAAGGTGAAAACGGCATCCTCGATCTCTCCAAAGCCTATCGCCTGAAGGTTGGTAGCGGCTGGCTGATCGATCCGTGCATCCTCCATGCGCCCGGCTCGCTCTGCACCTATGAACCGCAATGGGGCTCCGACGTCTTCGGGATGTATCAGAACCTCGTCGAAGGCCGCGAAGTCCCTTGGTCCCTGCTCGTCAAGGACATGCCCAGGGACAAACACCAGGACATCGATTTCATCATCGATCAACTCGACTGGGAGAAAAACGTCGATCCGAATTTCAAGGACAACCACTACCTCGAACCCGTCACCGCCGAGAAGGGCGAGGGCTATCACGACAAGTGGATCGTCTATGGCAAAGTGGATGGCTTCCAATACTTCACCGCCAAGGAAATCACCGTCGAGCCGGGTGCCACCGCCACCATCAGGGACAACGGCGCCTACTCGCTCATCGTCGTCCAGGGCGAGGGTTTCGCTAACAAACTCCAGCTCAATTGCCCGAAACTCCTCCGCTTCAACGAACTCGCCAACGACGAGTTTTTCTGCACCGATTCCGCCGCCAAACAAGGCGTCACCTTCAGGAACACCTCCCTCACCGAGCCGCTGGTGGCGCTCCGATACTTCGGCCCCGAGGTCAATCCCAACGCCCCAGCCATGGGTGCTTACAAGAATCAATAAGCCCTATGGGACCTGGAAAACCTCTATCCCTCATCCCCATAAAAAAATGAAACTACACAACGCCATGTGGCCCGGTCTCGTCGGCAAAGAACCCGATACCGATCACCCGCCGATCTCACTCGAACGCATGCTCGAACTCACCGCCGCCGCCGAGGTGAACGGCCGCAAGTTCGATGGCGTGGACCTGTTCCTCTTCCACTCCCACACCGATCCCGACGCCTCTGAAGACGCCATCAAGGCCATGGCCGATCAGATCGCCGGTTACGGCCTCAGCGTCGGCTCGATGGTGGCCCCGGTCTGGCCCGGCACCGTCGGCGCGTCCGCCATGGGATCCGCCGAGGATCAGGAAAAATTCCTGCTCGCCGTCGAGAAAGCCTGCCGTATCGGCAAGCTGCTCAACGAGCACGGCGTCCGCAAATCCGGCGTGATCCGCATCGACTCCGCTACCGGCCCCGCCGCGTGGGTCCTGGATCCCGCCGCCGGCACCAGGAAGATCGCCGACACCTTCCGCAAGGCCGGCAAGATCGCCGAAGCCTATGGCGAGCGCCTCGCCGCCGAAGGTGAAATCTGTTGGGCTGGGATGCATTCGTGGAAAGCGATGCTCGACACCCTCGAAGCCACCGCCATGCCCGGCGTCGTCGGATTCCAGGCGGACCTCGCCCATACCTATCTCTATCTGATGGGCTACAACGCGCCAGAAGCCGCCCTGCTCAAGGACGGTTACAGCGACGACGAATTCTGGGCCGCCTACAAGACCATGACCGACGCCCTGCGCCCGTGGACCATCGATTTCCACGTCGCCCAAAACGACGGGTCGGTGCACGGCACCGGTTCCCACGACAAGACGGGCCGGCACTGCCAGGCCAACGATCCTAACGGTAAACTCGACATCGCCAAATGTGCCACCTACTGGCTCAAGGACGCCGCGAGTCGTGGCATGATGCACATCTGTTGGGATGGCTGCATGTTTCCGAATGAAACCCTCGAAAGCCCGGAAACCTGGAACAACGTCCTCAAGGCGATGATCGCCGTCGATGAGGCGCTGTAACCGGTCCCTAACCACGCCAAGCCACCTTCATCTCCTCAGCCATCTCGTCCAGGCGGGAATCCCGAGTCCATAACAGGCAGCCTCCGATCACCACTGATGCCAGAATCTTCGCGTCATTCCAGCCGATGCCACGCCCCCAAAAGCGGCGCGCCTCGACCATTTGCCGCGTCTCGGCATCCGTCGCCAGCGGAGGCCTGCCCAGCCGGGTCAGGTCCCACAACGTCTGCTCGCGTTGGCGCAGGGTGCCCATCGAGAGTTCGCCGATCACGATCGGGTGGGTCCAGATTTCACCGTCCGCCACCATCTCCATCAACAGGCGGTTCGGCTGTCGCCAGTGGAAAACCCAGATATTCGTGTCCACGACCACCGGTTTCACGGCATTTCGCCTTTCGGTTCGGCTCCATAGACGGCGCAATCCTCGGCGACTTTTGCCAACCCGGCTTCCGTGGCGCTCAGTCCGGATTGGCGGCGGGCGGGCATCTCCAGATCCGGCATGGTGCCGCCCAGCGCCACCAACGCGCGAGCTGCTTCCCGCGCCGGGGACGTGTCATCGAGCATCCGGCCCGAATTCCGCGCCGGCACGACGAGATCCGGCATGGTGCCACCCAGCGCAACCAGCCGTTTGGCCGCCATCCGCTTGACGTAGTGGTCGAGGGCAAGGTTGATCAGCTTGGATTTGTCATCAATCCCACTGTAAGTGGCGGCATCCGCCACCAAATCATCATCCAATGTCACGGTCGTTCTCATGCATCAATTGATACACTTTCTGATGCCTCCTTTCAAGCTTTTTTTCACACATCCACCCCAACACACTGAAAATCATGGAAAAGAAACCAATCCGCATCGGTCTCATCGGCTACGGCTTCATGGGCCGCACCCACTCGAACGCCTACTCCCAGCTCTCCCATTTTTTCGATACCGAACACGTTCCTGTCCGCCAGGCGGTCTGCGGTCGCGACGAAACCAAGGTCAAGGCCTTCGCCGAACAATGGGGCTATGCATCCTATGAAACCGATTGGCGCGAACTTGTGAAACGCGAGGACATCGACGCCGTTGACATTTGCACGCCCAACAATTCCCACGCCGAGATCGCCCTCGCGTGCATCGCCAACGGCAAGATGATCCTTTGCGAAAAGCCGCTCGCCCTTAATGGCGAGCAAGGCGAGGCAATGGTCGCCGCCGTGGAAAAATCCGGATTGCCCAACCTCGTCTGGTACAACTACCGCTTTCTTCCGGCCGTCACCCACGCCAAGAACATCGTCGCCGCCGGTGAGCTGGGGCGGATCTTCCATTACCGCGCGAATTTCCTCCAAGACTGGACGATCTCCGAAGAGCTCCCGCAAGGCGGCGCCGGCCTCTGGCGCCTCGACGCCGCCGCCGCCGGTTCCGGCGTGACCGGCGACCTGCTCGCCCACTGCATCGACACCGCCCGCTGGATCAACGGCGACATTGTTTCGGTCAGCGCCATGACCGAGACCTTCATCAAGGAACGCGTCCACACCGCCACCGGTGAAAAACAAGCCGTCACCATCGACGACGCCTGCGCCTTCCTCGCTCGTTTTGAAAACGGCTCACTCGCCATCTTCGAGTCCACCCGTTACGCCCGCGGCCACAAAGCGCTTTATACTTTCGAGATCAACGGTGAGAAAAAATCCCTCTCATGGGACCTCCACGATCTCAACAAGCTCTCCTATTTTGATCACGGCGTCCCCGGCGACCGCCGCGGCTGGAGCAGCATCCATTGCTCCGACAGCGATCATCCCTACGCTGGAAACTGGTGGGTTCCGGGTCTTTGCCTCGGCTACGAACATTCCTTCGTCCACGAGCTGGCGGAGTTCTTCAAAGCCCTCGACAATCCGTCCGCGCCTAAAGCCTATCCCGACTTCCGCCACGCGCTCGGCACCCAATACGTTTGCGACGCCGTCTTGGAATCCGCCCGCACCAAGCAATGGGTGGATGTGAAACAATAAGCTACCCCAACAGGCGACGATAAGGCAGGCGTGAATTTTAAAAGTCCAAGTTAAAATTTTAGAAACCTTTGCCTAAAGGCATTGCCCCTAACCGCCGTGAGGAGCATGGCCTTCGCGATTTGGAGCGTCGGGCTTATTTCGGACTTTGCCTCTTCGGGTTGTTCCATCCGGGCGGATCAGCCCGGAAATCATCCGGATCTTTGACCGCACCGTGTGGAAGGTGGTGATGTTCTTCCGCTGGCTCAAATTGCTGGCAGGTGTCACTCGTCATTCCTGCCGGTCTTCTTGGCACGCCACCGAAGAAACAGGATCACGGCAGCAATCAGGAATCCGGCGGAGATCCAATACCAGGACTTCGGCCGGCCATTCTCCGCGCTTTGCTGGCCTTGGCCGGGAGGCGCTTCCGGGCTGCCAACCGCCTCGTCCTTGTCTACGGTCACCGTCTTGCCAGGCGCGGCCGGCGGATTTTCAGGCACCACTTGCCGGAGTTGGAAGCCGCAGAAAACGGGGGTGTCACCACCGCCGATCGCAATCGTCAGCTTTCCCCCGCCGTCCACAACCGGATGGAGGACAGCGTATGATTTATCCAGCGTGAACTCAGTGGGGATCTCCGCGTCGAGCTTCGGACCGACCTTGCCGTTGGCTTTGAATTCGACATTTTTCCAGCCATAGAGATAGAGATCATAATTGCCGGGAGCCAGGTTGTTCAACGTGACGGTCCCTTTGGAATTCGTGAACTCGCCCAGCAGCGGGTGTGGATTGGGCGGAGAGCCCAGGGCGTTGGATGGATAGATTCCGCCCTGGTCGAGTGTCACCCCAGTGGCGGCCCCCGCCTGATCCGCAAGCGGGACACCCGCGGCCGGGGATCCCAGCGGGATCTTGTTCCAAACATCCGCGGCACCGCCCGCCGCCGCCGCGCCGGTGTAATTGGCGCTCGCCTGCGCCTTGAAGCAGACGTTGATCAGGCCGAAGGTTTCAATCACGTTGACTGTCGCGGTGTAGGTCTCGCTGCTGTAACTCGATTCGTTGCCGAAACTGGTTCCGTCCGATACCCGGAACTGGAAGGTCGTGTAGGGAGCCCCGGTCTTGCCGGGGGCCGGTGTGAACTTCAGTTCGCCAGCGGCGAGATCCGCCACCGAGATCTCCGCCACGTCGAAGCCGCTCAACTTCAGCGTGCCCGCACGCGGCATCGCCGTCACCTTGAGTTTCTGGAAGGTGTTCCCGTCGTCGGCGTCCGCGAACTTGAATTCCGCCAGCGTGAACGTGTGAACCGCGTTCTTGAGGAGGGTCACGGTTTGGTTCGCTGAGGTCGGCGGACGGTTCGGCGCCGCTGGCCGGATCTGAAGGCCGCAGAACACCGGTTCGCCGCCTCCGCCAATCGCAATCATCAGCTTTCCGCTGCCGTCCACGACCGGATGGAGGACACTGTAGGAGTCATTCAGTTTGATCTCGCTGGGGAACCTTGCGTTGAGCTGCGCGCTGCTCTCACCGTTAGAATTGAAAAAGGCCCCGTTCCACCCGTAGAGGAAGACGTCATAATTGCCGGGAGCCAGATTGCTCAGGGTGACCGTCCCGGGGGAAAACGTGAACTCACCCAGCAGCGAGGGCGGTTTCGACGGTGCGCCCCAAGCGTTGAATGAATAGACTCCGCCTTGGTGGAACGCCACCCCCGTGGCGGCCCCCGCCTGATCCACCAGCGGAACACCTACGGCCCGGGACCCCAGCGGGATCTTGTTCCATACATCTCCTTCGCCGCCCACCGCCGCCGCGCCGGTGTAATTGGCGCTCGCCGCAGTCTTGAAACAGACATCGATCAGCCCAAAAGTGTCGATCACGTTGACCGTCGCGGTGCTGGCCTCGCTGCTGTAACTGGTCCCGTCCGTTACCCGGAACTGGAAGGTCGCGCAGTGCGCTCCGGACATGCCGGGGGCCGGCGTGAATTTCAGGTTACCGGCAGCGAGATCCGCCACAGCGATCTCCTGGTCAAGCGTCACCTCGCTGTCACTCAACTTCAGTGTGCCCGCAAGCGGCAGCGCCGTCACCTTGAGTTTCTGGAATGAGTCCCAGATGTCGGCATCCGCAAAACTGAATTCCGTCACCGTAAACGTGTGGGTCGCATGCTTGAGGATGGTCACCGCCGGGTTCGCTGCGGTCGGTGGAAGGTTCGCCACGGCAGGCCGGACCTGGAAGCCGAACATCACGGTTTCTCCGGCCCCCCCGGACGCGATTGTCATCTCACCGTTGGCTTCCACAACCGGGTGCAGGACGGTGTAGGTGCCGTTGTTGATGAAACGATCCGCAACATACGGGGAGTTGCTATCCGCGCATGGCGGGCTCGTCAGGCCATTGACCTTGTAAGAGGTGCCGCGGAAGCCACAGAGAAAAATATCATACATGCCAGGCTTCAGATTCTTCAACGTGATCGGGCCACCCATGTAGGTGAACTCTCCCATCAAAGGCGCGGCCCACGGCGCACCCCAGACATTCCCGCCGGATAACTTCCTGTCGAGAGTCACCGAGGTGGCGCCCCCCGCGGAATCGACCAGTGCCGCAGCCGTGGAATCGACATTAAAAACGATCTTGTTCCACATGTCCTTGGCGTCCCCGACGACCGCCGCCCCGGAATAATTGGTGCTGGCGGCGGTCTTGAAACAGACGTTGATCCGGCCGGTTCCCTCGGCGTGCGCGGAGTTCACACAGAGGAGCGCGGCAAGCGAGCCGCCGAGGATCCGGGCGTGTTTGGCCAGGCGGGCGATGGTGGTCAGGGCGGATGTTTTCACGATGGGCGGCATCATACATGATTTTCACGGGCTTTCTTCCACCGGCATCGAGGATTCGAGCATGCTATGGGGGTGGGAGAGGCGGCGTTTCCTTACGGGCCCCTGCCGCCGGCAGAAGCGGCGGATTGCTGGATTTCAGCGGTAACATTCGCATAGTTCGAAGCGGCAATCGGAGTGACCGTGATGACGACGCCGTTGATCGGCGGCCCCGGAGGGGTGGCGTCGGGAACCGCGGCGGAGTGCCACGGATTGCACGCTCGAAGAGCTTGAAGTCGCTATGGATTGCGGATGTGACAACAAGGTGTTCCGGTGTCTCAATGCCATGCATTTGTTGTTAGTCGGAGCGAGTTACCACATCGTTCTGCGCAATAGCCGCGTCAGCGACCGCCTCGTAGCGCAAGGGCCCTCCCATGAACCCATCTAAACCACCAGCGCTTCAGCCGTCAATTATTGTGAGTCGGGACTGACCCTTTCGACAGTGCGTTGCTCAGTCCGTCCCGATCCGGATCGGCATCGGCCTGGGTGTCCGGACCCGTGAGGTTCTTGGATGAGTTCCAGCTGTCGTATGCCGAGGCGGTTGATGAAACCGTTACGCCCAGCCGACCGAAGAGCCGACCGGTTCCTGCTGCCTTGCCAAAAGGAACAGTGATGATGATCGTATCGGTGGAGGAATCTGGAAGTCCTTGGTTCACCGTGACGGCCACCCCGTCACTAACGGAACTTGAGGCCCCGATGTTCAAACTCAGGGCGTCGGAAAAAGTCAAATCGGCGGACCATTGGAAAGTCAGAGTCGAGGTGTTGATGGAAAGAATCTTGCGACGGAAAGTGAAGAGGAGATCGCCACCGGCGTTGCGGTTAGCCACGGGAAGCAATGCCTGGGAATTGGAGCCTGGATTGGCGGAATTCGGTTCACCACCGAGAACAAACTCCAGGGAGTTGGCAAGACCATCGCCGTCTGGGTCGGCTCCAGGGAGAGCGGACTCGCCTGATAGAGACCTGCCGGCGATCCAGGTATCGTAAGCGCTGGCGCTGCCGGTGATCCAATTCAAGACGACGTCGTTTTTGCCGGTGGCATCGGCCACCCGCGTGATGCTGAATTGGTTCGACCACAAAGGATTCCAGTTAGCCCCGCCGGAAATCGAACCCACCTCAAAGTGGTTGATCCCTCCGGTGTTTGCCAGATCGATGCCGAGATCGACAACCTTCCACGACTGGCTCGAATTCCAGAATGGGTTGAGAAAATCGACGCCGCCACCAAAGCTGAGATCGATGGTCGCGCCATCGGTGATCGAGAAGGTGCCACCGGTGACATCCACGCCGTCGTAGTTCGTTCCCCTTCCGCCGGTGACGTTGTCGGTAAGCTGCCATTGCAGGCGGGAAGTGGAGGTATAGGCGAGACTGTTGGCGAGAGTCTGGATGCCTACAGCGTTGCTGCCAGGAGCGTGGATGCCTTGAATGGTGGCGGTGCCTCCGAGGGTGCCGCTGCCGCCCAAAGTCGCGCCATCGGCGATGTTCAGCGTGCCGGTACCTGTTCCACCGAAGCTGTTGACTCGCAGGGTGCCGGCAGTGACGCTGGTTCCACCGGTGTAATCGTTCGCTCCGGTTAACCGGAGATCAATAAATCACTGGTGAGCTTGAACCGGCCGCTGCCGGATTGGTCAAAGGTCATGGTGGAATTTTTACCCGCCAGATTCATCACGCGGTCGGTGGTTTCGCCCGTGCCGGTGTAAATTAGCGCGCACTCGCCATCCTTCTCTGCCTCTCCGATGACGATCTCGCCCGCCTCAATATCCAGCGGCGCGCCGAGGCTGCTGCTGGCCTTGCCTTTGACGACGCTGTTGAGCGAGGTCACGCTGAGCGTTCCGGCCTCAAGGATCGTCTGGCCGGAGTAGGTGTTTTTGCCAGAGAGTTGGAGCGTGCCTGAGCCGCTCTTCCTGATGAGGATCGGTCCGCCTCCGGTCCCCTTTGAATCCGCAATGTCCGCCGAAACGGTGACCGGGTCATGGGCATTGGTCAGATCCAGAGATATAGCCGAACCCGCCATCATGCCGTTGTTGTGGATCGAGGTCGTGAGCTTCTTGAGCAAGGTCCCAACCTGTTCGCCGGTGAACTCGCCGGGGCCGCCTGCGCTAATTGAAAGCTTGGCAGCCTTGTTGACAATGAGGTTCGCCGGGGTCCACTTCGTCGGATCCGCATTGTAAAGCGCCACGGCCTTTTTAACGGCGATGGTGCCCTGCAGGATGGTGGTCGGACCGGTGTAGGTGTTGGTGCCATAGAGGGACACAACGCCCTGGTTGATAATGGTCCAGGTGGACTGGGTGCCTTCCATGGTTAGACCGCCGGGGCCGCTGATGCCACCACTTGTCTGATTGAAACTGCAGGAACCGTTCAGCATGGCAATGCCGTTGACGGTAATGGGGGCGTTCCACTCCGTGTTGCCACCGGCGATGCGGCCGCCATTCACAGTCAAAGGATTGGTCATTTTGTTACAAATAAGCTGGCCGCCATTCAGGGTGACAGGACCCGTTCCAAGCGGCTGTTCCTTGCAATACTGCCAGACGCGCCCGTTATTGATGATGGTTCCACCGCTGTAGGTATTGGTTCCCTTGGTGGCGATGAACAAGGTGCTGAAATTCGCGTTAGCTCCGCCGTCATAGACCGTGCCGCCTCCGTCATAGATCAGGCGACCATCGCCGGAGATGACTCCATTCACCCTCAGCAAGCATCGCTCAGGGGCAACCACGTGAATGTCTGATGCAAGTTTGATGGGCAGATCAAGCGTATCCTTCTGGCTGAGAAAGCGCTGGATGATTCCAGGCAGAACACCGGCGGCGGTATTTTTGGCAAATGTCAGACTCTTTCCGGTCAAACTGAAATCCCCCTGATCCTTTTTTTCCAGGTTGAGTTGGTTGAGCATAAAGCCGTCGGCAAGGTCGTGGATGACATCATTCTTGCCGGGCTGATGGAATGTCAGAACATAATCCGTCCGGCCGTCGGCAATGGGTGCGGCTCCGCTGGCCAGGTTGTTCGACCATTTCGAAGCATCGCTCCAATTGCCAGTCTCCGCCTTGCCCCAGGTGAAGGTGTTCGGCTCGCCGGTCTTCACCGCAGCAACGGTATAGACCTGTGACGAACCATCCTGGGCGGAGACGGTGTAGGTCTGCGGTTTGGTGAAATCACGCGGCGTTCCCGATGCAGGCACCACCTGGGCGAAAGGCGATACCGTCAAGGTCGGCGCGAGTTTTGTCACATCCGTGTTGATGGGCACGGAAACGCCCATGTTGGTGCTGGAAATCGGGATGGAACCCGCACCCGGCATGACCCATTCCAGCATGTCTTTGGCGCTACTGGCAGCGAGCTTGTTCACTGTCACGGTATAGACGATCGCTGTGCCGTCTTTGTAGGTAACGGAGTAGGTCTGCGGCTTGCTGAAGTCCCTTGCAACTGCGGGCGCCGGAACGATCGTCGCTCCGGCGGACAACCTGACGACGGGCGCGATGGCGGTCACATCCAGTGCGTAGGGAACTGTCACACGAATGGTTGTGTTTTCAATGTGTCCACCAGGCAGGTTGGGGAAACCAAAGTGTTCGAGTGCAATGCCGGACCTCGCGTAGGGCTTGATTTCTTCCGCGAGCGTAACAGGCTCTGTGTCCTTGAACTCTTTGGCTGTCGGCGGCAGCTTTGCGGCTTTAACCGGATCAATATATTCGGCCAGATCGCGCAAGCCGATGGCCTTGTAATGATTGTCTTTCAAATACTGCATCTGCGCCTTGAAGACCTCCGGGTCCAGGGAAACACCGGGATGCTCGATGTCCGGCACGCCATGGTAACAGATCGCTACGATTTTTCCGCCCGCAGCCTGCCGCACCATTTTGACAAATCCTTCGGGGCTGTCGCACCACATCGAGGGAATCTCAAAAGGATTGTCCACTGTCGGGCGATAGGCGCGGTTATGACCGCCCCGCGCGAAGACGTATCCAGCCGCCGCCAGCTCAGGAAAAGACTTCACATCCGCCTGATGAATCGGCCAGGCAATCGTTGTCGGCTTGGCAACACGGTGCGCCAGCAGCTCATCTTCCATTTTCATCATGGCCTGAAAACCCGAGAAATGACCTGCTGAGTGGTTGCCGATTTCAAATCCCTGGTCAGCCAGCTTCTGCATCTGCCTGAAGGTCATATACCAATCCTTGCGCGTCTGAAACGAATCGAAGTCGCAGACATAAAATGAGCCGTTGAACCCGTGGGACTTAAGGATCGGTGCCACCACCGTGTATCCGCTGACAGGTCCATCATCAAAGGTGAGAACGATCAGTTTGTCCGGAATGGGTTTTTTAAGGACCCCAAGAGTGTCTGGGTCGGTCGCGCCGACAATCCCGACCGGCATCAACAAAAACGCGAGGGCCGCGAAAGGCCACGTGAATGGGTTCATTGTCAGTTTCTTTCCTTTCATCTGAAGTTTTGTCTGGGACGAAGCCAAGCAAGGGATCGGCTTGTGGATGGCCCCGGTGATTTGACTGGTGAGTCGATTCGTGGGTGATCTTGCATAAAGAAAAGCATCAGATGTGACCAGGGATGTCAACCGCGCCTTCATGCTGCCATTGCTGTCGCGGTAAGCGCCAATCACTGGCATTGGCTGTGCCAGCCCATTTGGAATGTGAAGTCGGGCGAGGGTGGATCTTCCTATCAAGGGAACGCCTTGTTCGGTTTGGTCTCCGCGTCGCTCGGTTTGATGGTGAAGCGGTGCATCTTCGGCTGGCAGGCAGTGGTGATCTGGGTCTCCAGATTGGCGACTTGTTCAGGGAGCGTGGCGAGTTGCTTTTTGCGATTGTGGATTTGCGCCTCCCAGAGTGTTTGTCCGAGCACGTTCTTTTTGAAAATGAGTGCGAGGACTTTTTGCGCCTGGTTGGTGACGGGGCCGGCGGTCATGGCGAGATTCCAGCCTTTGGCGAGTTCCTGTTTGGTGAGTGTGGTCGCAAGCTCGTCATCAATCATCACATCGTAGCGTTCGGCAGTGAGGCCGGTGATTTTGAGTTCGTAGCGGTTCAAGTCGTCGAGCACGGGCGCGAATTTCAGCGCGTCCACTGCCGCCGCATCCACGGGCATGGGCAGCGATTCGTCCGAGCGCTCAAATACAAGTGAGCCATTCTCGGCCTTGATGTTAGCCACCGTGCATTTCGTGGCGGTCACGAGCTTGGCATGGTGTCCGTCAGAAACATCCAGCTCCACGCTGGAGACAAGCGCGGGGGCGTTGAGTTGCTTCAAAAGAATCGCGGCCATGAGGGTGTGGCCCACGGGGGCGGGATGAATTTCATCACCGCCGCCGATGTTGACGTTCGCGTTCTGCGCGTGCTCTCGTTTGAGGATCGCCATGTAGGGATCGAATTGATCGAGAAATGTCAGATTTTGCTTCGCGGCGATGTCTTTGAGTCCGTCCGCGAATTTGCGGAGCGATTGATTGCGCGGGTCGGATGAAGGATCAGCGATGAGCGGCTCCAGCGGCTGCGGAGTCAGCAAAATCGGGCGTGCGCTGTTGTTGGTGAGCACCTTTGCGATTTCCTTTTGTCCCCGGACATAGGCCCGGAAGAGGTCTTCGCGAAAAGGCTCCCGGTTGCAGTCGTTCATGCCGAAGTTAATCAGCACGATGGTGGGTTTGAACGTGACCACATCGCGGATGAGCACGTTGTCCACCGATTCCTCGATGAGTTTCTGTTGGGCGTCGCCCTCGGCGGCAAAGAGCACTTTTTCATCTGGGAACGAGCGCATCCGCATCCACGCCGTGTCGCCGCCCCAGCCGCGATTGGCAAAGGCGAGCTTCAGTTTTGGAAAGCGAGTGACCGCGTAGGCTTCGATGTAAGTGGTGTAGAGTTTCTGCTCCGTGATGCTGTCGCCGAGAAACAAAACGCGATCGTTATCGCGCAGCGCGAA
>CAMBPB010000038.1 GCA_945869465.1 Prosthecobacter debontii | reverse complement strand
TCATGGGACAGCATCGTCACTGGAATGCCGAGATATATCAACTGCTCGCAAAAAAGTCGCAATCGCCATTTCCCCGAAACGACCTTAAGGCCTTGTAAACTCAAGGCTCAGGGCGCGCCGCGCCAGGTCTGTGGGACGGCAGTGAAATGGATTTACTAAACCGAGAGCAATCAGGACTGGGCGTAATTTGTCTCAATCCACTTCTTGTAATCCCCGCTGGTGACATTTCTGACCCAATCTTGGTGGGTGAGGTGCCACTCGACGGTTTTGCGGATGCCGGTTTCGAATGTTTCGGCGGGTTTCCAGCCGAGTTCGCGGTTGATTTTGGTGGCATCGATCGCGTAGCGGCGGTCGTGGCCGGGGCGGTCGGTGACATAGGTGATTTGAGAGGCATAGGGCGTGCCATCGGCGCGTGGCGAGAGATCGTCGAGCATCGCACACAGGGTGTGGACCACCTCGAGGTTGGGTTTTTCGTTCCAGCCGCCGATGTTGTAGGTCTCGCCAATCTTCCCGTCTTGGAGGACGCGACGAATGGCGGAGCAGTGGTCTTGCACATAGAGCCAATCGCGGATTTGTTGGCCATCGCCGTAGATGGGAAGTGGTTTGTCGGCGAGGGCATTGTGGATGATCAAAGGGATGAGTTTTTCCGGGAAATGATAGGGGCCGTAATTGTTCGAGCAATTGGTGGTGAGCACCGGTAGGCCATAAGTGTGGTGATAGGCGCGGACCAAGTGGTCCGAAGCGGCCTTGCTGGCGGAGTAGGGGCTGTTGGGCTCGTAGGTGTTGGTTTCCTTGAAGGCTGGGTCATTGGGCGCGAGCGAGCCATAGACCTCATCGGTGGAGACATGCAGAAAGCGAAAGTTTTTTTTGTCATTCTCCGATAGGCTGCCCCAGTATGAACGGGTCGACTCCAGCAGATGAAAGGTTCCCACCATGTTGGTTTGGATGAATTCCCCCGGACCGTGGATTGATCGATCCACATGGGACTCGGCGGCAAAGTTGACGATGGCGCGGGGTTTGTGGTTGGCGAGCAGTTCATCGATTAGAGAAGAATCTCCAATATCGCCGCGAACAAATGTGTGTCTTGGGTTGCCTTTGAGAGAAGCAAGATTTTGGAGGTTGCCGGCGTAGGTCAGCTTGTCGAGGTTCACCACCGGATCGGTTTCCCAAGTGATCCAATCGAGGACAAAGTTCGAGCCGATAAATCCGGCCCCGCCGGTAACGAGGATGGTGTTGTTCATGGATTGGAGTTTATGAATGGGAGCGGAGATGGCAATAAGTGCGGCAGTCCGCCTCCATGAGTTCATCGAACAACCCCGGGTAGAAGACTTCGATCAGGTCTTTGCGGTCGAGATATGTCTGTTGAATTACATTCTCCGGTATGAACACACCGGCTTTAAATTTTTCGTACTTAGTGGAATACCACTTTTTTCCTGATATGTTCGCTTCGCATAAGTTTTGAACTGAAGCACCTGATAATGCACAAATGCTCTTCAGAGAGTCTTTGAATAAATCGCTAAATCTGGCCAAAGTTATTTCGGCGAGTTCATGATCAAATCTGTAGGGCCCTTGATAGCGTTCCTCTCGCAGGGCCATGGAGTCGATTTCGAGAATTTTGCATAATTCGTGAAGCGAGTCCCTGTATCCAGCTAGCTTACGGCTTGCTATATCTGATACCAATAATGAATTAAGACCTTCGATATCGACCTGATGAATCACTGTATCTTCGCTTGTGTAATCAGAAAAACGCTGCATCCAGGCGCCATCGCCATACCATTGGAAGAATGATGAGATGTGCCTTTCGATCGGGAGTCTGAATGCGCTTATTATCTTGACTTTTTTTCCGTACTTCTCGCGATAATATTTCAGGTATTCTCTGAATTGGCCGATGGTCCCATCTAAATGCCCCACACCATGCAAGTGAATCGCTCGGTGCCCCGCTGCGCTCAGGCTGCGAACAAGTGTTTGAGTTCCTGTCTTGTGGGAACTGTAAACAATGAAATCGGGATCTTTGCTCAATGGATGCATTGTCTTGGCAGCAGGTCTGGGATGGGTGACTGAGTGCGGATGATTCTCGCGAGGTCCCTCTAGAGCGCTTTTTCTTGGGAGATCTTCTCATGGTGAAAGGATATCATGAAAATGTTATGAAGCGTCTCCTCAGATTTGGTGTGAATTTGTTTTTCGATTTTGAGTTCACGACTTGCCTGAGTGTGAGCGGAAGCAAATCGTGAACTTCATCACGAAGCCAAGAGATCAATCATACTTCTCACAAGTCGCAAAAGTCGCGGCCATGGCATCCTTGGCGGAGACGAGCGGCTCGATGCCAATCTCAATGGGCCATTCGATGGCAAGGTCGGGATCGTTCCACCGGAGAGCGCACTCCGTGTCCGGGCGGTAGGGGGCCGTGACCTTGTAATGGAAATCGGCCATATCGCTCAGCACAAGGAAGCCGTGGGCGCAGCCTGGTGGGACCCAAAGCCGATCGTGAGTTTCAGCGTTCAAGACATAACCATCCCATAGACCATAGGTGGGTGAGTTTTTGCGGAGGTCCACAAAGACATCGAAGACCGCGCCCGATGTGACCCAGACGATTTTCCCTTGCGCCCTATCTCCCGATTGGTAGTGCAGGCCGCGAAGGACATGTCTGGAAGAACGGCTGTGGTTGTCTTGGACAAAATCAAAGTCGAGGTCCGCCTCGCTGAATGTTTGGCGGTTCCAAGTTTCCATGAAAAAGCCGCGCGCGTCGCCAAAAACTCTGGGTTTTAGCAAAAAAGCGTCGTGAATTTTGGTCGGATTTTTTTTCATCTCGTATTTCTGCGAAGTTTGCGAGTCAGCGCTTGCGTTGGAGGATACTTCGCAGGTAGTTGCCGTAGCTGGATTTGCCGAGGCGTTGAATGGATTGTTCGAATGCGGACTCGTCGAGGTATCCCATTTGAAATCCGATCTCCTCGAGACAGGCGATGCGCAGGCCTTGGCGGTTTTGGATGACGCGTACGAACTCGGCGGCTTCGAGCAGCAAGTCATGGGTGCCGGTATCGAGCCAGGCGGTGCCGGGTCCGAGTTTTCTGACTCGGAGACGGTCGGCATCGAGGTAGTGGCGGTTGAGGCAGGTGATTTCCAGTTCTCCTCGTGCGGAGGGTTTGAGGGCTCTAGCTTGTTCGACTACATCGGCGCTATAAAAGTAGAGCCCGGGAACGGCGAAGTTACTTTTTGGGTCTGCGGGTTTTTCCTCGATGGATATGGCACGTCCGTTGTTATCGAATTCCACAATACCGTAAGCCTGGGGATCAGCGACCTCATAGCCGAATACCGTGGCATGATCGACATCCGCTGAGGCATGGGCGAGGGTCTCGGTGAAATCATGGCCGTAGAAAAGATTGTCTCCAAGGACAAGGGCGGCGGGAGAGCCGTTGAGGAAGCTATCACCGATCAGAAAGGCTTGCGCCAGGCCATTTGGGCTTGGTTGCTCGGCGTAGCTAAACTCGACTCCGAATTGAGAGCCATCGCCTAGCAGACTCTTGAAATTCGGTAAATCATGGGGAGTGGAAATGATCAAAATCTCCCGGATACCTGCTAACATCAGCACCGAGATGGGGTAATAAACCATCGGCTTGTCGTAAACTGGCATGAGCTGCTTGCTGACCGCTAAAGTGAGCGGGTGAAGTCGCGACCCGGAGCCTCCCGCGAGGACGATGCCGCGGCGTTTTTTCGGGGTTGTATTTGTCATTTTTAGAGAAAGAGAAAATTACGCATCGGGTGTGAAATTACGGCTCATTTCACGTACTTGAGCGAGACCGAGAAGCAGAAGCGCGGAGTTTACGGCAAGTAGGTAGTTGTAATCATAATGCCACCGGTATCCGGGGCCAAAATAGCCCTCACGGATAATCTCCGCGCAGTTGACGGTAGGGATGTATAGAAGAATGTCCCTTGCTTGCTCAGGCAGGCTATCCGCCATAAAAAACGAGCCTGAGAGCGGGATCATCAGGTATTGAACGACATGCCAGACTCGTTCGACAATCTCGGTTTTTTCGCTCAAAGCACCCACAAAGAGCGAGATCGATGCCGCGTACCAGACAATGAGCATCCAGCCCTCCAAGACAACGAGGATGTCATGGGGTGGGTTTACGAGGCCGAGGGAAATGAAGATAAAGGACAGGATGACAAAAGAGATGGTGGCTCCCAATGCCTCTAGCAGGAGACGGCTGATATAGACATCGATGGGTTTCACCTGGCGGTGGAAGAGCAGTGAGGCGTTCGGGCCGACCGCGCCGACACAGCGGCCAGGCATATTACGCCAAAGGAGGATCATTGAATATCCTGTCAACACAAACGCGGTGATGGATATTCCGTCAGCCGATTTGTGGTTGGTGATGTTCCACAAGACGGTCACACCGACCGTGAAAATCATCGGCTCGGCAAAGAGCCACAAGAAGCCGATGTTGTGGCGCCCGTAGCGGGTGAGGATCTCGCGCATGAGGAGAGCGCTGATCACACGCTTTTGGATCATGAGGGAATCCCAGAATGAAGACATATGAAAAGTTAGAGTTGTTCACCGCCAAGGCGCCAAGGTAGCCAAGGGACGCGGAGATGGAGAAGGAGCGATAATTTTGGAATTGTGAATGAGCAAGAGGCGGTCGAAAATTGACTATCTATCATTAAACATTGAAGGGGGAATAATTTGAAGAAGGGGCATGTGCTTTGGCACTTCAGAACTTGGGGCAGGATGTCCCAGCTACGAGAAGAAGAACCCCGCAGGATGCGTGGCACGGCCGGCGGGACGCCGGCGTTTCCCTTTGAGGGGTAGCTACTTCTTTGTCCCTAATAACCAATATCTCTTCAATTCACTGCTCCGCGCTGTGTGCGTGGTAGAAGGCGAAGCCTTCTTCGACAGTGGGGAAGAAGTGGAGTTTTCCTTTGACAATGACCCCGGCGTCGTCGCAGTGGGCTTTGATGAAGTCGGGGTTGTGGGAGACGATGATCATCGAGCGGTCGCGGCGCTTTTCGAAGAGTTCGATCTGGCAGCGTTGGGTGAACCGGTCGTCGCCGACGGCAATGATTTCGTCGATGAGGTAGCAGTCGAACTCGATGACCATCGAGAGAGCGAAAGCAAGACGGGCGCGCATGCCCGATGAGTAGCTTTTGACGGGTTCGCGGAAGTAGGGGCCGAGCTCGGAGAACTCTTGAACGAAGGGGATTTTGTCCTCGGTGGTGGTGTTGTAGATACGGCAGATGAAGCGGAGATTGTCGAGTCCGGTGAGGGAACCTTGGAATCCGCCGCTGAAGGCAAGCGGCCATGACACGCGCATGGAGCGGGTGATGGTGCCGGAGGTGGGACGCTCGGCGCCTGAAATCAGACGGATGAGGGTGGACTTGCCACTGCCGTTGCGCCCGAGGATTCCAATTTTTTCGCCACGCCGCACCCGAAGGTTCACATCGTCCAAAATGACGCGATCCCCGCCGTGAATGGGGTAGCGTTTGGTGACTTGATTGAGGTGGATCATGGGTAGAGGGCGGATGTCGGAGGTCGGAAGATTAGGCGCGAGACGCGCCAGCGACAGTGGATATTGCTCAATACTGATGTTCTCGGACGCCGGCGATGAGCATGGTCAGGATCCCCCAGGCGACGAGGCCGAGGATGGCGGTGGTGATGATGCCTCGGAGGCGTTTCGGGTAGATGGCATTATCGGGGAGGTTGGGTTTGGCGATGGTTTCGAGATAGAGTTGCTGGCGTTGGGCTTCGTTGCGGGCTTCTTCGAGGGACGCGAGGGCGGAGGCGAGCTGCCGGTCGGCAGAGCCGCGTTCGAGGGCGAGGCGTTCGTATTCGGCGACTTTACTGGCGAGGGAGTTTTCGCCGCCGGTGATTTTTTGGGTTTCGAGGGCGATTTCCTTCTCGAGGGTCTCGATGCGGAGCTTGAGAGCAGGCGGGTGGGGACTGTCAGGGGCAAAGGTATTGAGCTGGGTGAGCTGGCTCTTGGTTTTGATAAGTTCCTCGTGGAGGCGGGAGATTTGTTCGAAGTGAATCTGGGTCTGGCGCTCGGGGTCGACGACCGACTGGGAGTTGCGGAAGTTCGAGACGGCAAGGGCGGCGGCCTTGGCTTTCTCTTCGGAGGATTGCACTTCCTTTTCGGCAAAACGGATCAGGTCGTTGCGCCCGCGCTCATTTAGGACATTGACCATGCGTTCGGCTTCCTTGAGGAGGAGTTGGTTGATCTGTATCGCTTGATGTGGATCGAAGACGGAGGTGGTGAGTGTGGTGATGCTCGAGGTGGGGTCGCCCTTCACGCTGACGCGGTTGAGGTAGTAATTGTAGAGAGCCTCATGGCTGTCATCGGTGCCGAGTGGGTTGAAGCGGCGGAGCCAGTCGATTTTCCAATTGGACCATGAGTCGGCGAGTTTGAGTTGCTGCTCGAGTTGTTCGAGGGCGTCGCGGGAGCGGACATATTCGCTGATGGTGTGGACATCATCATGAGCGCTGGAAAAGCCGCTGAGTCCGGCGCTGCCGAGCATGGCGCCGATGCCGCTGCTGGAGGTTTTTTTATTCGGGCTGCGCACGACATAGCTCGACTCCGAGACATAGATGTCGCTGGCGAAGATGCCGAAGTAGAGGGTGGCAAGGAGGGTGGGAATGGCTACGCAGGTGGTGAAGAGCGCGTGCCGTCGGGCGAAGTTGAGCGCCTTCTTCCGCAGGCTCGGGGCGTGGGATTTAATGGGGGCGACAAGAGCTGTCTCTTGGGCTGGAGTCGATACGGGAGTGGGAGCGGCGAAAGCAAGTTTCGCAGATGCAATTTCCGCAGTAGGCTCAGAAGTGGGAGAGGAAGACATGAGTTGAAGAGAGTTGTCTAAATAGAGCGGTGAGTGGCTGGAAAAGAACGGGCGCGGGACGCGCCAGCCACGAGGTCAGATGGTTGAAAGTGAAAACCGAATCACTCGCTGAGAATCTTGACGGAGCTGACGGCGCTCGCGCCAGAGATGGCTGGGGCGAGGAAGGTGTTCACAAGGCCCATGAACTTCATGACCTTGTTGCTGCCTGCAGGGGCGTAATAAATCAGGTCGCGATCGCGCACGGCGAATTTGTTGGCGTAGAAAAATCCTTTGGGATCTTGCAGGTCGAGTTGGTAGATGACGGGTGTGGTCAATCCGTCGCCCGCGAAGTTGGTTTTGCCGAGGGCTCGGAGGACGGCCACGGGTTCTTGGCGGTAGACGAAAATGGTAGCTGGGTTGGCCTGCATGTCAGATGGGCCGCCCGATGTGGCAACGGCCTCGGAGAGGCTTAGATCCTCGATGGTGATGGGATTAGAGCCAACCCTTCCGGTGGATCCAAAGGTTAGAAAGGTGAGTTCCCTTTTGCGCAGCACCACCGTGTCACCCGGCTTCAGTGAGATATTTTTTGATGGTCGGTTGTATATGTCCTGCAAGGTGTCGGAGCGGGTGGTGTTACCGCGTGTGACGCAGACCATTGTATCGTAGGGTGCTGAGGTGCTGCCACCTGCGGCGGCGATGGAATCGATCAACCGAGTGCCCACCAGTGAGACCGGCACTTGTGAGGGAGATCTCACATCACCCGCGATGCTGATTAGGTTACCGCCTTTGCGCTCCGCCACGGTGACGACGACTTGGGGGTCGGAGGTTTTCAGTTTCAGCGCTTCCTTGATGTCTTTTTCGACATCGCCGGTGCGACGTTCGAGAGCGCGAACCCTGCCCACGAAGGGCACGGAAATTTCGCCGGTTTGATCGACAGTCTGCGGTGGGAGTGGGGTCATCGGGCTGACGGCGAGAGCGCCGGAGGCAAGGGAGGGCCCGAAGAGCGAGGAATCTTTTTCATAGATCGCCACATTAACGACATCTCCGATGGCAATGGTCTGTGGGTCTACGGGGCCGAACCGCTCCAGGCCACGGCTTCCGAATAAGTGATCCGAGTTGCGGCCTGAGGCGGCAAGGTAAGGTGCTTTGGCCGTATGGGCAGAGATGGAGTGAATGACCTGATCGTTGACGGGGATTAGTTGGTAGGAGGGGGAACCGGTGTCTTTCCCAGCCTGTTTGAGGATTTTCTCCCCAGACGGGCCGGAGCCTGGCATTAACATGCAGCCTTGGACTAGGCCGATGAGGAGGGCCGTCTGACTGAGGCGGACGAGAGGGATTTTGAGCGGTTTCATGGTGATCAAGGTTTCTGGGCAGCTGCCGCCCTTGGTCGGGTAGCCCAACCAAAGTTTGTTTTTCGTTTGTCCTGAGACTTAGCGGACGCCTTTCCAGCGACAATTAAAATCCCTTCAGCAACAATTAAAATTACCCACGCCTGACGAGTGGAATCAGGGTCTTGAAAAGGCATCCCCCCGCTCCCCTGGGGGACGGGAGGGAGGCGTCCCTTTGGGGATTTAGGGGGAAACAAATGGGGTCGAGCTGCCTCAGCTCGGCGGGGTTTGGGGCGGCAGCCCAATGATTCGTGCCAGGCTATCTCTGGCGGATGAAGACCTTGCGTTTCTGCAAAGGTTTTCAGAAGCGCATGGAACCTCGGCAGGCGAGTTTCTGGCGCGGCAGGCTAGGAATCTGAGACAGTAGTTGGAAAAGCCGCTGCCGCCCGAAATCGTCGCCGCCAGCGGGATTATCGCGGGTGACGTGGGTGCGAAAACCGATCTACTGGAATCCCGCCACCGGCCGCCGCGAACCGGTCCCGCGCCGCGCTGAAATCCCCGACCTGCGGGCCAGCAAAATCTGCCGCACGCTGGAAATCCCAGAGCCATGAAAAAGGGGCGAAGGAAAAAATTTCCGGCAGTCAGCAAGGCTTTGGGACTTTGACTTGCGGCCGGCTTGGCACCCCCCGGTGCATTGCCGCTTGAGTTTTAGCGTTCCGATCGTCAATTTCCGCTGCGTCCCGCCATGCAACTTTACGCTCCACTCGTCGCCGTTTCGCTGATTGCCTCCCTCACTGCGGCTGAGGTTCCCAAAGTATTCGCCGGGCTCTTCGAACAGGATGTGCCCGTGCGCGGTCAAATCGGCGTGATTCTTCCGCCCCCCGAGATCGATAAATACGTCGCCAAGGTCGGAGCCGCGGCACGCAAGGGCCCGAAATGGTTCCGCGAGTTTTCCAGCAAGGGCAAACCCGGCGCGCCATTGCCCTACGACGAACGTCTCGGTCTCACCAAGGAGGAGTATGCCGAATATCTCGCGCTGTGGAACAAGCGCGAATTTATTTCGAAAGAGGACGTCATGCTCTTGCTCCGGCAAGGTGCCGGCGGCACGTGGATGCTCACTTCCACCGGTCGTGCCAGCTCGCTGACGACCCTCCGCTACCTTGGCAAGGAAGACGTGTTCCGCTCCCCTAACGGCGATCTGAAACGCCTCGAGGACATCAAGGCGGATGCCAACAGCATCCTCGGCGAATGGAGCGGCCACGAATGGAAGTTCGAAGAGGAATCCGAGTTCGGGAAATCCAAGGAGAATTTCGCCATCGGCCGCTTCGCCGACAATAAATTCGGCCTCCTCGTCTATCGCTTTCAGGATGCCTCCTCCGAGGGCACCCCGATCATCGACAAAAGCATCGTGGTCCGTTTCGCGCTCGGCAAGGCAGGCCACCTGAAGGACACTAGGGCGGCTGAGCCCAAGGCCGGCGCCGGCGCGGCCGGGACGAGCAAGTCGGCCAAGTCCTCGCCCAAAAAGTAAGTCATGGACTCCCCATGTTTCGTCAGTCCGGCCGTTGCCTGCGCGGCTTGGGCTTGTCCGCGGCTTCGGCGGTGCCGAGCAGCATGCTGATTTCCACGCGGTTGAGGATCGCCCAGCGGCCGGGTTCCAGATCGCCTAGCCAAAGGCCGCCGATGCGCACCCGCATCAATTTGGTGACCTGATAGCCGAGGGTTTCGAACATCACCCGGATCTGGCGTTTCGCGCCGTGATCGAGCACCACGCTGAGCCGGCGGGGTGACAGACGCTCGATGGATTTGGCCTTGAGTTTGCCTTCGGTGGTGAAGACGCCTGCGAGGAATTGGTCGAGGTGGGAGTTTTCGAACGCTTGGTTCGAGGTGACGAGGTATTCTTTTTCGACGGATTTCGAGGGGTGCATCAACTGCTGGGAGAGATCGCCATCGTTGGTCAGGATGAGCAGGCCTTCGGAATCGCGGTCCAGGCGCCCGACGTGGTGGAGGGTGCGCAGGGTTTCGGGCAGCAGGGCATAGATGGTTTCGCGGCCGAGTTCGTCCTCGCGGGTGCAGACATAGCCGCGGGGTTTGTGGAAGGCGACGATGAGCGGGTCCTTGGGAGCCACGCGTTTGCCATCGACGCGCACGTGGTCGCCGGGTGAGACGCGGGTTCCCATGTTGATGCAGGGGGCTCCATTCACCTCAACGCGACCGGCTTGGATGAGTTCGTCGCACTTGCGGCGGGATCCCACGGCGCAGGAGGCGAGGAATTTGTTGAGGCGGGTGCCGTCTTTCATGGCGCTGGGACAAACTACAAAAGGCGCGAAACCCGGAGGGCCGCGCGCGCGGGGAAGGGGAATCCCATCAAGGGATCAACTCTCGTGTTTGGTCTTGGGCAGGCCGACGGGCGAGCGGCCGGCTTGCCATTCGCCGCGTTCCCGGAGCAGTTTGACGCGCTCGAAACGCTTGAGGACGGAACGTTTGCCGCCGACGGTGGCGCTGGACTTGAGGCTGTTGTGCTTGGACATCGCGTGAGGTGGTTTGAAATCGCGGGGAGGCGGAAACTAGGAGCCGCCCGCGCCCGTGGCAATCCGAAAAAGGGGAAAGTTTTCGGGGCGTCGTTCCGCAAGCGGTCACAAGGCCGACAGCACGTCGATGGCGGGCTGGTTCTTGTATTTTTTGGCGATGTCGAGTGCGGTGACGTTTTCCTTCGAGACCACTGTGGGATCGACCTTGTGATCGAGCAGCAGGCGGATGATTTCCGCGCCGCCGCTGGCCGCGGCTTCATGCAGGGGCGTGCCGCCGAGTGCGCTCAGGATCATCGGATCGGCTCCGCCGGCGAGCAGTGCCTTGGCGGTTTCGAGCTGGTTTTTGGCGGCGGCGTGGTGCAGCGGGGTCCAGCCGTCCTTGTCGCGTGCGTTGGGTTTGGCACCTGCCTTGAGCAAGGCCGTGGCCACCGCCGGATTGTTGCGCTCCACCGCGAAGTGCAGGGGCGTGCGTTTCGAGGCGGTCAAGGTGTGGGTGTCCGCTCCGGATTCCAACAGCAGGATGGCGATTTCCTTTTGGTTGCGTTGAACGGCTTGTTCGAGAGGCGGCCGCGACGTTTCACGGCCACCCTTGTTGAGGCTTTCCGGATTGGCTTTCAGGTGACGGCGCACGTCGTCGATGTCGCCCTTGGCGATCGCCGCGTCGATGGTTGGATAGGTTGGCTTGGTGGCATCCTTGGGCGCCCCTGGATTGACCTCCGTGGTGCCCGGTGGGGCGGGGGTTTCGGCGATGGCGGGAGCGGCAAGAAGCCACGACGACAGAAGCAAGGTGTTGAGGGAGTGCATGGTTGGAGCTAGCTGATAACGGGGCTTTTGCCGGGAAATTTCGGGAATCCGGATAAATCGCCAAGTTCTCCGAAAGGCTGCGGATAGGTCCGGAGTAACGGAGAGACGATGGCGCTGCCAAACCCTCGATTTTCGGGGCGCAACGACAGCCCGGTTATCCCCAACCAACCAACCCCACTCCCGATGAATCCCACCCTCAATCGCCGCACATTTCTTGGAAACACCACGCTTTTGGGCGCCAGCCTGGCCGCCGGTTCGGTGTTCGCCCAAGCTCCCGCCGGGGGCTCCAAAAAAGTAAAAGTCGCCCTGATCGGCTGCGGCGGGCGCGGCAATGGCGCGCTCGGCGATTTCCTGGAAGCCTGCAAGATTCTCGGCCTCGAGGCGCAACTGGTCGCCACCGGCGATGCCTTCAAGGCCCAAGCCGAGGGCACCGGGAAAAAGTTCGGCCTCGCGCCCGACAAATGTTTCGGCGGCTACGACGCCTATCAGAAAGTGGTGGCCACCGATTGTGACTACGTGCTGATGGCCACGCCGCCGGCGTTCCGGCCGCTTCATTTTGCCGCCGCGGTCGAAGCCGGGAAACATTGTTTCATCGAAAAACCGGTGGCGGTCGATCCGGCCGGCGCCCGTTCGGTTCTCGCCACGGGGGAGAAGGCCACGGCCAAGGGCTTGGCGGTGGTCACCGGCACCCAACGCCGCCACCAAGCCGACTACCTGCGCAACAAGGCGCGGATCGATGCCGGTGCCATCGGCAAAATCAAGGGCGGCGTGGTGCAATGGAACGGCACAGTGCCATGGATTAAACGCCGCAATGAGGGCGAATCCGATGCTTCCTACATCACCCGCAACTGGGTCAATTTCACCGAACTCTCGGGCGATCACATCGTCGAGCAACACGTCCACAATCTTGACGTGGCGGTTTGGTTCCTCGGCCGCCTGCCGATCGCCGCCAACGGCTTTGGCGGCCGCGCGCGCCGCGAAACGGGCAACCAGTTCGACTTTTTCAGCGTCGATTACGATTTCGGCGATGACGTCCACATCCACAGCCAGTGCCGCCAGCTAACAGGAACCCATCAACACGTCGGCGAGATGTTCACCGGCACCGAAGGCTCGTGTTACGGCGGCGGCAAGTTGAACGGCAAGCAGGTGGCGATTCCGGAAATCAAAGTGGATTCGAACAACAGCATGGTTCAGGAGCACGTGGACATGATCCGAAGCGTCATGACGGGCAAGCCTCTCAACGACGCCAAGCGCATCGCGGAGGTCACGCTGGTCGCGATCATGGGCCGGATTTCCTGTTATACCGGGCAACTGATTCGCTGGAACGACGTGCTTTCGAACGACAAGTCGCCATTCTACAACCAGGCCTGCACCCCGGCGGCGATCGACTTCGAAAAGGGCCCGATCCAACTCCCCGCGGAAGTTGCCGCCGTGCCCGGCAAAGCCTGATCGATGCAACGGGCCTTGGCCGCTTCAAATCCGTGGTTTCCGGTCCGTTCGACCAGACGCAATGGCCGGCGACTCATGCGGCACCGAGGCGACCTGGTCGCTCGATGTGAAACAGCGGATCCCGGTGGTCCTCCCGAGCAAGCGGTTAGCGGGCCGCGGACGGTGACTCTCCGCTAGGATTCGCGCTCGGGCGAGGTCAGCCTGCATGAGGGCGGGCCGCCGCTGAAGGCCGCGGTTTGTGCCGGAAAAAATTCCGGTGGGCACCCGCTTTGACGAAATCCGGCCGGGTGCATCCTCGGGTGCGGCCCTGGCGGTGAATTCCCTCGGGATCCGTGCCGGCGGCGAATGACGCGGGCCTCATGGATCGAGGCCTTTTTTCTTGAGCGCTTCGCGTTTGATCGCCGCTTCGTCACGAATACCGCCGATGAACAGCAGCACGGCCGCGACGCAGATGCAGGAGTCCGCGACGTTGAAGGTCGGCCACCAGCCGCCGCTTAAAGGCACGATCTTGTCGTAGAGCGGGAGCTTGATCGCAATGAAATCCACCACGTAACCCGCTCCGAGACGCTGCCACAGGCCGCCGCCCTTGAGTTCCTCCAACAGAAATCCCTGGACCAGCCTGTCTGTGAGGTTGCCGAAGATTCCGCACAGCAGGAGCGCGACGGCGATTATCGCCAGCGGGTGCCGGAAGACGCCCTTTTTCCAAAAAATCCGTATCAGGATCAGCGCGATGACGGGCACGCAGAGAAACACGATTGGAGCCCAAGCCGTGCCATTTCCAAGACCGAAGGCCACGCCCTGATTGTGAACGCGCACGAGGTGGAAGAAGTTTTCCACCACCATGATCCTCGCGGATGGCTCCTCCCATGGCGGAGGGAACTTTCCGATGGTCCAGAACTTCGTGACCTGATCGAGCACGTAGAGCGGCAGGGTGAGGAAAAGCAGGAGTTTGGGAAGGGTCATGGAAAAAGTTTTCAGTTTTCAATTTTCAGTTTCAAGTGTTCAGCAAGAGGAATCTGCGGTGAGGGGTTTTTCCTGAAAACTGAACGCTGAAAACTAGCAAACTTCATCGCAGCGCTCACACAGCCCGCGTTCCCGCAGTGGCTCGTGTTTGCGGCAGCGCGGGCAGAGGTGATGACTGGTCTTGCGGGCGGTGGCGGCGAGGCTGTCGCCGGCGGCGGCGCTCAAGTCCGCGATGATGAAAAACTCGGTCGCAAAAGCGCGGTCGTTGAGCAGCGCCAGCAGGGCGGCATCGCTTGCCGGAACCGTTAGGGCGACGTCCGCTTCGTTGTTGCGGGTGAATTCCTTCGCTTGGACGCGGGCTTCGATGGCGGTCTGGATCACGTATTTGATCTCGAAGAGGCGCTCCGCCTGTTTCGTCGCCGCTCCGGGCGCGAAGGCGGGGTCGGCTTCAGGGAAGTCCTGTTCGTGAACGCTGCCAACGGTGAAACCGGCGTGTTCCCAAGCTTCGTCGGCGGTGTAGGCGAGGATCGGCGCGAGCAGTTTGCAGATGCTGGTGAAGATTTTAAACATCGCCGCTTGCGAGGCGTGGCGGCGCGGGGAGGCGGGCGCGTCGCAATACATCCGGTCCTTGGTGGCGTCGATGTAGATAGCTGATAGATCAGTGGTGCAGAAGTTGTTGAGCGCGTTGAAGACCTTGCGGAACTCATAGGTTTCGTATGCCTTGCGGCACTCGGCGACGACTTCGTGCAGGCGTTCGAGGATCCAGCGGTCGAGCAGGGTGAATTCGGATGGATGGACGGGACGTCCGTCCGCCTGATACCGATCGAGGTTTCCTAGCAGGATGCGCAGCGTGTTGCGCAGGCGGCGGTAGGGCTCGGCGACCTGCTTGAAGAGCTCCTCGCCGAAGGGCACCTCGTTCTGCCAATCGACCGATGATACCCACAGCCGGACGATGTCGGCGCCGTATTGGTTGTAAAAGTAAGCGGCATCGGTCGGTTTCCCGGCTTTTCCGGCATCGGACTTGGCGAGTTTCTTCTTGTCCTTATCGACCACGAAACCGTGGGTCATCACCGCCTTGTAGGGGGCGCTGCCGCGGTAGGCGACGCTGAGCATGAGCGAGCTTTGGAACCAGCCGCGGTGTTGGTCGGTGGCTTCCAGATAGAGATCGGCCGGCGCGTGAAGCTCCGGGTGCTGATCGAGAACGGCGACGTGCGAGCAGCCGGAATCGATCCAGACGTCGAGCGTGTCGCGGCATTTTTTCACACCGGCGGGCAGGCCGAGGCGGGCCGCGATCTGCGCGTCGCTGTGTTCGAACCAGAAGTTGGTGCCTTCGGTTTCGACGAGTTCGGCGACTTTCAGGGCGAGTTCCGCGGAGAGGATGACCTTGCCGGATTCATCGAAAAACACCGGCAGCGGCACGCCCCAGGTGCGCTGGCGGGAAATGCACCAGTCCGGGCGGGATTCGACGGTGCCGTAAATCCGGTTGCGGCCCCAGGCGGGCAGCCATTCGACCTGGTCGATCTGTTCGAGCGCCTGGCCGCGCAGCGTTTCGAGCGAGATGAAGAACTGCTCGACGGCGCGGAAGATGATCGGGGTTTTCGAGCGCCAGCAATGCGGGTAGGAATGTTTGTAAACCTCGCGTCCTAACAAATTTCCGCGTTCGGCGAGGATTTCAATGATGCGATCGTTGGACTTGAACACATGGATGCCGATCAATTCGTCGAGGCCGACCTCGGCGGTGAATTTGCCCGCGTCATCGACCGGCGAGAGCACGGCGAGTCCGTTCTGCTGGCCGGCCACGTAGTCGTCCGCGCCATGGCCGGGGGCGATGTGCACCGCGCCGGTGCCAGTCTCGGTGGTGACGAAATTGGCGAGGATGATTTTCGAGGTGCGGTCGAGAAACGGATGACGCGCTTCGAGTCCTTCGAGTTGGCGGCCGCGGATTTCGTCCAGCGGCTTGACCAGGACAAACCCGGTTTTCTGGCTGAATTCATCGACCAATTCGCGAACGATGACGAGGGTCTGCTCGTGAGCGTCCTTTTTGAAACGGCCGATGACGTAGGTGAACTCGGGATGCACGGCGATGCCGAGATTGGCGGGGAGAGTCCATGGGGTGGTGGTCCAAATGACCATGCTGGCGGAAAAATCCCCGCGTTCCACTAACGGAAATTTAACGAACACGGCGGGGCTTTCCTTGTCGGCGTATTCCACTTCCGCTTCGGCGAGGGCGGTTTGCGCGCCGTAGGACCACTGGACCGGCTTCTTCGCCTGATAGATCGAGCCGTTTTCCACCAGCTTGGCGAACACCCGCAGGATGCTGGCTTCGTAGGCGGGATTCATCGTGAGATACGGGTTTTCCCACTCGCCAAAGACGCCGAGACGGCGGAACGAAGCGCGCTGGATGTCGATGAACCGGGTGGCGAACTCGGCGCAACGGCGGCGGATTTCGGCGGGTTCCAGCCCGGCGGCCTCCTTGACCACCTTGAATTCGATGGGCAGGCCGTGGCAGTCCCAACCGGGGATGAAGGGCACGGTGAATCCGGCCATGGTTTTGGATTTGACGACCAAATCCTTGAGCAACTTGTTGAGTGCGGTGCCCATGTGGACGTCGCCATTGGCGAAGGGCGGACCGTCGTGCAGGATGAACTCCGGAGCGTTGCCGGCGCGGCGGCGGGCGATGATTTTGGCGTAAAGCCCGTCATTTTCCCAACGCTCCAGACGTTTGGGTTCGTTTTCCACAAGATCTCCCCGCATCGGGAAAGTCGTCTGCGGAAGGGTCAGCGTGTCTTTGTAATTCGGTGCGGCGGCGCTCATGACGGGGCGCGGACGCTAGCAATGGCCTCCGACCGGGTCAACCACTGGAAACCGGGGCCGAACCCCTATCTCAAGGAGGCATGTGCCCGCCGAAATGGTGGTTGTCGCGAATCATTCCGGCGGGCTAAGGATTCCGGCGCATGAACACCGTGAGACCGCCGAACTGCCCTGATCCTTTCCTCCGCAAGTCCCTCTGCCTGCTCTCCGGCATCGTGATGTCGGGTGCGGTTTCACTTCACGGCGCGGAGACCGCCTCATTTCCGCTGGCAGGTGCGGATGAAAAAACGCCGTCGCTCAGCCATTATTTCTCATGGATCGACAACACCAACGAAGGCGCCACCGAGCACCAGACGCTGGCCAATCTGGAGTTCTTCAAGTGGCTGCATGACGAATATGGCATGGATCTCGACATCTACGCGCTGGATGCCGGGGCCATCGACACTCCGGGCGGCTACGGCAGCATTGAATCCGAGCGGTTCAAAAAACAATTTCCTAACGGCTTCGGGCCGATCGCCGCGAAAGCGAAATCGTTCGGCTGCCGGCTCGGAGTCTGGCTGGGGCCGGATGGCTTCGGCAACACCCCGGAGGAGGAAAAAGCCCGCACCGACATGCTGGTCAAACTGTGCAAGGACTACAACTTCCACCTGTTCAAAGTGGACGCGGTCTGCGGCCAGCTCCGCACCGAAAAGCAGGATGCCTTCGTCCGCATGCTGAAGGAATGCCGGAAATACTCGCCGGATCTCATCGTTCTTAATCATCGTCTCAATCTCGGCCACGGCCTGCCCTACACCACCACCGAGCTGTGGGGAGACGAGGCCTACATCGACGTCTGGCGCGGCAACGAGGGCACCGCCACCCACAATCGCGCCGTCACCATCGAGCTCGGAGTGCCGCTCGATGAAACCACCGGCAAGCCGAAACGCCTGCTGGAAGACCACGGCGTTTGCCTGTCGTCAGCGCTGGATTATTGGGAGGACGATCTGTTCCTCCAGGCGTTTTCGCGGAACCTGATCCTGGCGCCCGAGTTGTATGGCAGCCCCTGGTTTCTGCGCGACGACGAGTTTCCAAAACTCGCCCGCGTTTACAATCTCACCCGCCATTATCGCGATATCCTGCCGGACGGGATGATGCTCAAGGACCAAGCGTATGGGCCTAACGCCGTATCCCGCGGCAACGGCAAAACGCGCATCATCACCTTGCGCAATCCCGGTTGGAATCCCGCGACCTACACCGTGACGATGGACGGCGGCATCGGCCTCGACGGCGAGGGTCCTTATGAAGTCCGCCGCCTGCACCCCTCCGAAGAGATTGTCGGAACCTTCAAAAAAGGCCACCGCGTCGCAGTGTCGGTGCCGGCGTTCCGCAGTTATGCCATGGTTGTTTCAAGCGAACCCTCAAAGGAGTTGGGCGTCACCGGTTGTTCCTACGAGGTGGTGCGCGACGTGCCGGGCAAGCCGGCGGTTCTCAAGCTGCTAGGGATGCCGGGAACCAGCGCCAGGATCAGCCTGCCGCCACAACCGCGCAAGTTTTCCAAAGCCGCGGT
Source organism: Prosthecobacter debontii (assembly GCA_945869465.1). Taxonomy (GTDB): domain Bacteria; phylum Verrucomicrobiota; class Verrucomicrobiia; order Verrucomicrobiales; family Akkermansiaceae; genus Luteolibacter. The sequence goes on along the minus strand of CAMBPB010000038.1, from coordinate 11,184 downwards.
GGAGGGGAAACCGGCGGCAGAACTTCTAGCAGGTAAAGCCCTGGAGGTTTCCTTCCCGGGGCAGCCACTCAAGCGGCAGTGGCATCGCAAGCTGATCGACCTCAAGCCGGTTGACGTTCCCGCCGATGCCGAGGCGCTCTATGAAGCGACCTGTTATGCCGCGGACAACAACGCCATGGAAGTCCGCTCGATCTTCCGCTCCGGCCCCACCAGGATTCCCCAGGTGAAGGCTTCCCGCGAGGCGTTCTTCGGCCAAAAACTGCTGGTGGAACGCGGTGTCTGGGATCGTTACCTCTTTGACAACGATCCGAATACATTCTTCCGCCTCTCGCAGAGCGCCATCTGGCAGGGCGCGCTACGAATCGACATGGGCAAGGCGACTCCGATCGACCAGTGGGTGTTCAAAAACATCGATGCCAGCTTCAAACCCAAGCAGGCCTTTGTCTCGGCGGACTTGAAAACCTGGAGTGCCGTGGCGGTGAAAATCGAACCTGAAAACCCGGGCGAAGCCACCGTGTTGAAAGGCAGTTATTCGGGAACCAAGGAGTGGCAAACCATCCAAGTGAATCGCATCACCATCGATCTGCCCGAGGCGCAACGGAACATGCGCTATCTGAAGATCCCGGGCGAGGCGGTCAACGTTGGCGAGGCGCTCGCCTATCACCAGGGCAAGCCGCTTGAGCGGCAAAACTGGCGTGCTTCCAATGTCTTCGCGGACTATGCCAAAGCACCCGCCAAGCGGGCGTGGAGCGGTTCATTCCGCCTCGATGAGGCCGCCAAGGGTTCCTATCTGGTCATTCCATGCCACGGCAAACACGGTCGCGATGGCGCCTACGCGTCATTGCGCGTCAACGGTCACCCGGTCGGCTCACCGCAGCGGGCGAAGGCCTATCCGGCCAACCCATGGGAAACCGGCAACGGCCACCCCGACGCCAACTTCAGCTATTTCTTCCCGGTGACCGAGGCCATGATCGGCAAGACGATCGACGCCGTGGTGATGCAGTTTGAATCCGAAGGCAACCCGAAGATTCCGCTCGGTGAATTCACCGCGGAAGTCTGGCTCACCGCCTATCCGATTCCTTACGTGGCGAAGGAGTTGGTGTTGGAGCAATAATGAGCGTGGGCGTCTCGCCCAGACTCTTCGTGCGATGCGGAAATGGGCAGGAAGAATGGCGGCGGGCACCTTGCCCAAGGAACCTGGGCGAGACGCCCACGTTCCTTGATCATAGACTTTTTAGATAGGCCGTGATGTCGGCGATCGATTGGGGAGTCATGCCTAACAACGATGGCGAATACATCAGGGATTTTTCCAGGGGCTTTATCGACGAAATGAGGGCCCGCGGGATGGTCTGGGTTTGACCGCCCATGCATTTGACGATCACCGGATCGCCATCGCCCAGGATTAATCCGGTGATGGTCATGCCGTCGGTGGTTTGGATCACGCTGCCTTCGTAGCCATGGGAGATTTCGGCGGAGGGGTTGACGATGGCGTTGACGATCACCTCGGTGGGCTGCTGTTTGCCGAAGGAGGTGAGGTTGGGGCCGAATTCCACGCCTTGATCGCCGATCTTGTGGCAAATATAACAGGTGGCGACGGCGGCCTTGCCGCGGGTGGCATCGCCGGGGAGTTTGACGATGTCGGTCACCGGCGGGAGTTTAGCCGCGTTGGCGGGTTCCGCGGGCATTTCGACGGCGACCCGTTTGACGTTGGCGGGATCCTGACCCATCGCCCTGAGGATGCCATCGACGTCATAGGATTTCCAGAGGTTGCCTTTGCGATGGTTGATCCACCAGTTAGCCAGATCCTTGTGGACGAAGCCCGGGGTTTTCGCGAGTTGTGCCATGGCTCCGGGAGCCGCCGGGCTTGCGACGAAGGCGAGGGCGGTGGTCATGAGCTTGGATTGCTCGGGGCTGGACGTGGGCGCAAGCGCGCGGGCTTTGAGGTCGGCCACGGATTGCGGCGCGTGCAGCCGCCAGGCGATCCAGGCGAAGGCGTCGCTCCATGCTTCAGGCCTGGCGCCGGATGCCTTGCTAAGAACCTGATAGACCTGCGATTGCTTGCCGGTGCAGCCGAGCCCGAAGGCTTCAAGATAAACCCTGTCCTTGCCATCGAATTGACCGGCGATTTTCACCAGCACCGGCACGCTTTGTTCCGCCGGGACGTCGCGCATGGCAAGGGCGATCTCACGGCGAACGGCGGGAGAGGGATCGGCGGCCATCTTCGCGGCGAGTTTCATGGGATCCGCTCCGGCGAAACGCAGGGCGCGGGTGGCCACGAGGCGCTGGCGCTCGTCCTTGGAATCCAATAAGCCGGTGACGAGGACCTGTCCCGAGGGAGCGATTTGGGCCAGCAGCCAGGTGGCGCGGGCGGCGAAGTATGGGTTGGAATCCTGGAGCAACGCGGTGAGCGCCGGCACGGCCTTTTCGCCTTGGGCTTTGAGGCGGGTGAACCCGCTGTTGCGGACGTTGACGGCGGGGCTCTTGAGTGCGGTGATCTGGCCTTCGGTGGTGTTCAGGTCGAATTTCGGCACCACGGATTTGAAGTCCTTCGGCGCGATCCGATAGATTGTGCCGGAACCGGCGTCATCCATGGTGCCGTGACCGCCGACCCGGCCGTCGAACCAGTCCGCCACGTAGATGGCGCCGTCGGGGCCGACACAGACGTCGCTGGGGCGGAAGCGGGTCTTGAGCTCGTTGTTAGGACGGCCGCCCTGGAAGTCGGAACCGGCGAATTGGCCTTCCTTGTTGGAGTTGAAGAAATTCATGCGCTCCAGCTTGAAGCCAGCGCCATCAGGTTTGGGAAGGTAGCCGAAGACGACGTTTTTGCCGGCCTCGCAGGCGAGCAGCAACCCCTGCCATTTGTCGCCGAGCGCGCCGTTTTCGTAGTAGGCGACGCCGGTGGGCGAGCCCCCGCCATAGATATCTCCGGAGGGCATGGTGCCGGGGTCTTCCTGGCGCCATTCCGCGGTAGGGGTGTCCTGACCGGGGCGTTTGTCGGCTTCCCAGGTACGCTTGCCATCCACGGAGGCGAAGCCGGCATTGCCGCCCTCGATGATCTCCGTCACGCGGCAGGCCGGCGGGTCGTCGTTGTCGCTTTGAAACAGGTCGCCGAAGGAAGTGACGGTTTGCTCATAACTGTTACGGTAATTATGGCCCATGATCTTGGCGTGGGTGCCATCGGGATTCATGCGCACGGTGAAACCGCCGATCCAGACATTGCCGTCGTCGCTTTTCAGGCCCGCGATTCCTTGATTCATGTAGGGGCTGCCCATCCGGAATTTCCTGCCGGACTTGTCGGCGAATTCCGCGCCGGTGTTGCCCTGATTGAAATACCACTGTCCGTCAGGTCCAGCAGTTAGGCTGTGCAGGCTGTGATCGTGCTGGCGGCCGCCGAATCCAGATAGAAGGATCTCGCGCTTGTCGGTGGCGGCATCATATCTGCCGTCGCGATTGATGTCGGTGTAAACGAGCAGGTCGGGTGGCTGGGAGACAATGATTTTGTCATCCAGCACGGCGACACCGAGTGGCGAGGCAAGCCCGGGTTCCTGCACGAAGACGTTGGTTCTATCAGCCTCGCCGTCGGCGTCGCTGTCTTCGAGCACGACGATGCGGTCGCCTTGGGGGCGGCGTCCGTTGGCATGGCGGTAGTTGACGCCTTCCGCCACATACAAGCGGCCTTGGGCGTCGAAGTCGATGTTGGTCGGGTTGCGCAGCAACGGGGTGGTGGCCCAGATGGTGACCTCCAGGTTGTCATCGGGCAGGGTGAACATCTCCTCCGGCACGAAGGTGCCGGCGGCGCCGCCCGATCCCGGTTGCCGAGTGTAGACCATGAAGCGCACGCTGGCTGGGGCCGGCTTGCCGTCGCGAACCGAGCCGACGTCATCGATGCCCACCTTTGCGGTGAACTTTTCCGCGCCGGCGGGAAGATCGAAGACGATCATGGATTTCGCGTGGGTGCCGAAGCCCTTGGTGTAGGATTTTTTCTCAATCGAGAGGGGGCCTCCCTCCACGTTCCTGCCGACCTGCACCTTGCCAAAGCCGGCATCCGCCGAGCGCCATTTTATTTCCGTTAGGTCCTTGGTCGAGCCATCGGCCATGACGAGGGCAGGCTCGATCCAGTCCGCCCAGTCGCACTCGGAACTGCCTTCGTCGGAGACCACGAGGTAGAGCTCCTTGGCGCCCTTGATGTCCGCATGGACTTCCTGGAGGCGCTGGACATGAACATTCATGGCCGGGCTGGCATAGACGGGAGCGGAGGCGGCCTTTTTGGTTGCGGCTTGCAGCGGGACTGCGAAAACGAACGAAATTGCCAGAGTGAAATGCAATGGGAAGGTTGGAACAGACATGGTGACGGGCGCGCTGGGGAGCCCGAGCGCCCGGAAGAATTATGGGATCATCCGGATTGATGCAAGGACGGAGCGTGGCGAAAAATGAAACATGCGGGTGCCCGCCGCGTATTCCCAAGGTTGTTTGGCTTGAAGTAAAGGCCATCAACCTGCTGATTGGCCCCTGCCGCTTTTAATCAAACCAAACGCCTCTCGTTATGAAATACAACATTGTGATTTCCGCACTTCTGTTATCGCATGCCGGTGCCGCGATACCGCGTGATTCGGTGCCGTTGGATGCGGCGGAGTGGCCGCTGAATTACCGCCTGCATGTGGAGTTTTCCGCAGCCGCAAAAGGAACGGTGCGTTTGGCCCAAGACCTGTTGGTGGCGTTGCCTGCCAATGTGGAGCACGATATCGCAATCGAGCATCCCGCCCGGGGTGGGCCCGTGTTGCGCGTTTGGTCCGGTGGCAAGCTGGTGCGCGGGCCGGAGGAACTCAAGGGTCTTGCCGCGAAAAACGCGCGGGATTTTCCCGAGGCGAACTTGAATCTAGGAGAGGATTTCACGGCTGAGGTCAAATTCGAAACCACCGGTGGCGGCACGCTTTTTTCCAAGTGCGCGGCACAAGGTGAATGGTCGCCGGGAGCCAAGGCTTTGTTCATTCGTGATGGCGCGCTGGTATTCGATATTGGCTGGCTGGGAGCGATGGGCGGCGGTCCCAAGGTGGACGATGGAAAGCCCCATACGGCCGTAATCTCGTTGCGCAAGGGCGCAGCGCGCATGTGGCTCGATGGCAAGGTGATCGCGTCGAACGACCGCTTCACCAAGCCGGATGCGGGGGGTCATGTGTTCAAGGTCGGCCGGGCCGCAGAGGGCATCGCAGGGGATTTCGAGATGGGGAAAATCGCACAGGTGAGGGTTTGGTCACGGTCCCTGCCCGATGCGGAAATCGATCTGCTTTTCAAAGCCGGCGGGAGTGGCGCCAATACTCCGGACTTTACGCATCTTCCGGTTGATAGAAATGCCCGCCCAGTGATCGAACCCGACGCCGGGGTGAGTGTGAAAGCGGCCTGGGTGCAAGCGTTGGAAAGGAGCGATCATGCGGAGCTGGTGAAGGGATGGAATCCACACACCTTGGAGGAGGGACGGCAGATTTATACCACGCTCTGCATGGTGTGCCATGGCACGAAGGAACAACCGGGCTCTTTGCCGACAGCTTTGCGCTTTGGCGAAGGCCAGTTCAAGAATGGCGCCGATCCCTACTCGATGTTCAGCACGGTGCACAAGGGCTATGGCCAGATGGTCGGGCAGCCGCAATACACGACGGCGCAGAAATACGCCGTGATTCAATACATCCGCGAGACCTTCCTGAGTCCTCACAACCCCGGGCAGTTGACCGGCATCACTCCCGCATACCTGACCTCGCTGCCGAAGGGGCTGGCCCGGGCCGAGGCCGAAAAGGTGGATCGTTCGCAGCCCCAGTATCGGCGCATGGATCTCGGGCCGGCGCTGTTCTGGACCTATCAGATAGCGCCCGGCAACATCGCTCAAAAAGGCATCGCCATCCGCCTTGATGAAGGTCCGGGCGGCGTCAGCCAAGGCCGGGCGTGGATGGTCTATGATCACGACACGATGCGCCTCGCGGCCGCCACCACCGGTGGTTTCGTCGATTGGAAAGGCATCGCATTCGATGGCAGCCACGGCACGCACACCAGTCTAACTGGGGAAAAACACATCGTCAACCCGGTGGGTCCCGGCTGGGCATCGCCTGACGGGAAGTGGGAGGACGCGCGATTGACGGGCCGTGACAAGCTGCCCTACGGTCCGCTGCCTCGCAAGTGGGCGCACTACGAGGGGCTGTATTTGCAGGGTGGAAAGGCGGTCATCGCCGCCACCGTCGGCGGCACGCGGGTGCTGGAATCGCCGGGCTGGATCGACCACACCGCGACGCCGGTGTTCATCCGCACGATCAATGTGGGGGCCGCCACCAAGCCGCTGCTGTTGCGGGTCGCGCCGGACACGGTGAATGTCGTCTTGTCCGGCAGCGGATCGTTGCGCAAACAAGACGGTTTCTGGCTTGCCGAATTGCCCGGCGCGGCCAAGACGCGGATTTTTATTTCCCGCGCCGAACCCGCCGCGCTTGAGTTGTTAGCAAAGCCGTACGCTGTCCCGCTCGATCTCGAGCCACTCACCAAAGGCGGCCCGCCGCATTGGGCGGTGGACCTCACCACGACCTCCGAACCCGGCAAGGCGGATGGCCCGTTCATCGCGGATACTTTTCCGCTGCCGGTAGAAAACCCGTGGCAGAGTTGGCTGCGGCCGGGCGGATTTGATTTCACCCCGGACGGCAAGGCGGCGATCGTGGCCATGTGGAACGGCGACGTGTGGCGTGTGGACGGAGTGATGGAACCTGCTCCGGCCACACTGCGCTGGCGGCGGATCGCCGGCGGACTGTTCCAACCGTTAGGTGTCAGGTTCCGCGGCGACGAGCTGTTCGTCACCTGCCGGGACCAGCTCGCGCGGCTGCGCGATTTGAACGGCGACGGCGAGATCGACCTGATCGAGAACTTCAACAACGACCATCAGGTCACCGAGCATTTCCACGAGTTCGCGATGGGTTTGCAGACGGACGCGGCGGGCAATTTCTATTACGCGAAATCCGCGCGCCACGCGCTGCCGGCGTTGGTGCCGCATCACGGCACGCTGCTGCGTGTCAGTGCCGACGGCTCGCATACGGATATCGTCGCCAATGGGTTCCGTGCGGCCAATGGTGTCTGTGTGAACGATGACGGAACGTTTTTCGTCACCGATCAGGAAGGCCACTGGACGCCGAAAAACCGCATCAATCGCGTCAAACCCGGTGGGTTCTATGGCAACTTGTTCGGTTATACCGACGTGACCGACAGTGCCGACTCCGCGATGGAACCCCCGATGGTTTGGATGACCAACGCCAAGGACCGCAGCCCGGCGGAGTTGCTCTGGGTGCCGAAGAAGGCATGGGGCAATCTCGGCGGCTCACTGCTCAATCTCAGCTACGGCACCGGCCGCGCCTTCATCGTTCCTAACGAACAAGTCGGCGGCAAATGGCAGGGCGCGGTGTGCGAACTGCCGCTGCCGGCCTTCGCCACGGGCATCATGCGCGGGCGCTTCGCCGCCGATGGCGCGCTCTACGCCAGCGGCATGTTTGCGTGGGCGGGCAGCGCCTCCGCGCCGGGCGGCTTCCACCGCATTCGCCGGAGCGGAACCGCGGCGCACGTCCCGCTCGCCATCCACGGCGCCAAAGGTTCGCTGAGCGTCACTTTCAGCGATCCGCTGGACCCGGCGAGCGTGAAACCCGAATCATTCACGCTGAAAGTCTGGTCGCTCAAACGCAGCTCCAACTATGGATCCGGACATGTCGATGAACACCCGCTTGCCATCGCTTCCGCCAGCACCGACAAGGACGCCCGCACGGTGAAGCTGGACATCCCGCAGCTCTCGCCCACCCAGTGTTACGAACTCATTGTCAAAGTCCGCGCGCCGGGTGGAGCATCCATCGAGCGTTCCATCCACGGCACCATCCACCAACTATCCGATCCATGAAAACCATCACCGTCGCCATCCTGGCACTTCTTTGCGCCCGCGCGTTCGCCGCCGAAAAACCTGGCATCCCGAAAATCCACACCAACCGCGACATCGAGGGCTGGAACGTGCGGGTGGACAACCGCCTGCTGGAGGGCGACCACGCCAAAACGGGCGAGCGCGCGTTGAAACTGCTCACCTCGCGCCTTGTTGCCATCACCATCGTGGTGCCGGAAAAATCGCTGGCCAAACTGCGGGCCATCACGATTCAACTGGACTTCGACTACGCCGATCTGCGCCCCATGCAATACCACCCCGGAGCCGGCTGGCTGAAGGACAACGGCTACTGCGAGTCGCTGGCAAAGTGCGTGCATATTCCCCACGTGGAGGGTTTTCTATCACCTTTCGAAAACCAGCGCATGCCGTGGGTGGTGCTGCACGAATTGGCCCACGCCTATCACGACCAGGTGCTGGGCTTTGACGAGGCGCGCGTCCGCGCCGCCTGGAAAAAATTCTGTGACGGTGGCAAATACAAGGCCACGCTCACCAGCCCGGGACCGATGCGCGAGCACTATGGCTTGACCAACCAGATGGAGTTTTTCGCCGAAATGACCGAGACATATTTCGGGTCTAACGATTTCTATCCATTCGTCACCGGCGAGCTGAAACAAGCCGAACCCGAGATTTTCTCCCTGATGCGGGATATCTGGGGCGCCCTGCCGGAACGCTCGAAAGATTGAGCGCCCTCCGAGCGCCCTCCGCCAAGCGGGGTGGAATTCCACTCCAGATCGCCGGCTTGGGAGTTGTGGATCAAAGCCGCCTCCTCCTGGTGCGAATGAATCTGCAGCACGACAGGCTCTCCTTGCGCGAGTTAGGAAGGTAAGGCGGATCCGGCCCGGCCCGGCCACTTGTCCGCCGCGAGGCGGTGCGCTTGGCGGGCGATTGGGAAGAGAAGCGAGAAGCATCCGCATTTCAGAAGTTTCCCACCCGCAAGGGCAGTCAGTGCGGGGCGAGGCTGCCCGGCCCTACCGTGGCGAATTGATTTTACTTGGCGGCTTGGAGTGGTAGAGGAAGGGATCGCCATGCGCACTTCCATCCTGGTCCTCCTTGTCCTCCCGGTTTTCTCCCATCTTGCAGTGGCGGCCGATCCCGCTCCACTGCGGGTGCTGGTCTGGGATGAACGCCAGCCCGTTCAGAAACAGGCGTATGAGGGCGCATTCCTTGGCGATACCATCGCCGCCTGGTTGGCCAAACAACCGGGGGTTGTGGTGAAGTCGGTTGCTCTGGATTCGCCCGATCAGGGGCTGGATGCGGCGACTCTCGACGCCACGGACGTCATCGTTTGGTGGGGGCACGTGCGCCAGAAGGACGTCGCGGCGGCCCGCGTCGAAGATGTCGTGAGACGGGTGCGCGAGGGGACCCTCGGATTTGTCCCGCTGCACTCGGCCCATTGGTCGCTGCCGTTCGTGCGTTTGATGCAGGAGCGGGCGAAGGCGGACGCGCTGGCCAAGGTCCCGGAGGCGGAACGCGCCGCCGCCAAATGGGAATTTCTCAACACGTCGCCGATTGGAATTGTTAGGAAGGCCTCCGAGCCGCTCACGCCGTCGCTGGCGCACGAGAACGGGGTTTGGAAACTGACGCTGCCGCAGTGTGTTTTTCCCGCCTATCGTCCCGATGGCGCTCCGAGTCATGTGACCACCCTGCTGCCGGATCATCCGATCGCCGCCGGCTTGCCGGGGAAGTGGGATGTGCCGCAGACGGAGATGTACAACGAGCCGTTCCATGTGCCGGAACCCGATGCGGTGGTCTTCGAGGAGCGTTGGGACAAGGGCGAGCGTTTTCGCAGCGGCTGCGCGTGGAAGGTGGACAAGGGCCGCGTCTTCTATTTCCGCCCGGGGCACGAAACCTATCCCGTATTTCGCGAGGAGACATGTCTGCGGGTGGTTCTCAACGCCGCGCGCTGGGCCGCTCCGCACGTGGTAGGGAAGTAGCCGGCACGGCCATTACGAGGAGGCCGCCTCCTTGGTTGCCTCAAAAACGGCACTCGTTTCGCCGACCTCTCCAAGTGAGCCGGGGAATGGAACGGCCCGCGGCCGGGACGGAGGTCGCAAGTTCAATCCCTTGGATGTTGCGATGAATCGGCTTGCCGGTCCCGCTCATTCCCATGCGTTTCGGCCTCACTCAAGCGCCAAGGTAGGCGGCTTGGACTTCGGGGTTCGCTTTGAGTTCGGCGGACGGGCCTTCGAGAAGGACTTTGCCGGTTTCCAGGACGTAGGCATAGGAGGAGACGTCGAGTGCGAGATTGGCGTTTTGCTCGACGAGCAGGATGGTGAGTCCCTGTTCGCGGTTGATCTCCACGATGCGCTCGAAGATCGATTTCACTAACAGAGGAGCGATTCCAAGCGAGGGTTCGTCAAGCATCAGCAATTTCGGCCTGCCGAGCAGCGCGCGGCCGATGGCGAGCATTTGCTGTTCGCCGCCCGACAGGGTTCCGGCCGCTTGGCTTGCGCGCTCCTTCAAGCGGGGGAAGAGCGAAAAGATGTATTCGGTCTGCGCGGCGATCCACTTGCGCTCGCGCTGGAGGTAGGCTCCCATCAGGAGGTTTTCGTGGACGGTGAGGTTTGCGAAAATCATCCGGCCTTCGGGCACATGGCACAGTCCCGCGGCGACGATTTTGTTAGCCGGGATCCTGGAGATGTCCTTGCCGTTATAGGTGATCGATCCGGCAACCGGCTTCACCAGGCCCGAGAGTGCGCGCAGGGTGGTGGATTTTCCCGCACCATTCGCACCGATGAGAGTGACAATGCTGCCCTCCGCCACCTTGAGGCTGACGCCGTGCAGCGCCTTGATGGCGCCATAGGAAATGTGGAGATTTTCGACCGAGAGCAAGAGAGTTGAGAGGTGAGGGGAAAAATTGACGATTAGACGACTTCCAGCGTGGAACGACGGAGGCCGCTGAGTAATCCGCCCTGTTCGTTTGCGGCGTTGTGACGGATTTGAAAATCTTCAGAGGAGAGGAATCCTTGAATTCGCCCGCCGGAACATTGCGAGAACTCTTCGGCGTCTGCAAATTCAAGCGCCCTCTGGCAGACTTCAAGTTTTTCAAATCCAAACATATCGTATGATCTTCCGGTGGTTTCTTTTACTCCAGATCTAAACTTTTTCGCCATCAACTAGTCCGCCGCCGCGCCGAGGTAAGCTTCAATCACCTTCGGATGGCGCTGGATTTCATGGGGACTGCCTTCGGCGATTTTGATACCGTATTCGAGGACTGCGATGCGCTCGCAGATGCCCAT
>CAMBPB010000037.1 GCA_945869465.1 Prosthecobacter debontii | reverse complement strand
CAGCCGGTCAGGTGCAATCGGTCGTGAAGTTTCAGCGCCGTCAAACCCGCCGCCGTGAACCGCTGCGCGGCCGGCCGGAGCCGACGCGTTATGGAGCGAAGTTTGTCTGTCCTCGTCGTCGGCGCGCCCTTACAACCCGTCATGCCGACCAAGCGACGATTCGAGGAACTCGACTTCCGGAAGACCCCACTCGGCGATCTCATTTTGCGCCGCCGGCTTCTCCCATCGCTTGATGACATCGAGGTTTACGAAATCATTTTGGGCGATGCCTTTTTGATGACAAGTTTGTTCACCGAGGTGGAGCAGGCGCTTTCACGGTTGGGTTTGGCCGCCGCCAAATCCGCATTCCCGGGGCAGCCGCTCGATGTGGTGGTGGGCGGACTGGGCTTGGGATACACCGCGCGCGCCGCCCTTGAGTTTCCCGAAACGGGCTCATTGATCGTGGTGGATTTCCTCGAGGCGGTGATCGACTGGCATCAGCGCGGACTCGTGCCTCTGGGCCCGGGGCTCACCGCGGATGCCCGCTGCCGGTTGGTCCACGCTGACTTTTTCAAGCTCGCCCTCTCCCGTGGGGACGAACCGGGCTTCGATCCGCAGGCGGCGGGGCGGCGGTATCATGCCGTCTTGCTGGACATCGACCACTCGCCATCCAATCTCCTGCATCAAGCAAACTCCGCGTTCTACACGCCGGAGGGACTCCGCGCCCTAACCGGCCACCTTCATCCCGGCGGCGTCTTTGCGTTGTGGTCCGACGATCCGCCCGATGAAGTCTTCATGGCCTCGCTCACCGGGGTTTTCGTTAGCTGCGAGGCGCATGTCGTGCGTTTTCCCAATCCCCATCAAAATCGCCAATCCGCCAGCACGGTCTATGTCGCCGTCGCCCCGGGTGATCGCCGGTGAGGGTGATGCGGATTTGTGCGATGTCCAAACGAAATCTGGTAGATTTCCGGGGCTGGCAGGAATCCCCATTGCCATGAGCCATTGCCATGAGCCATGAGCCATGAGCCATGATGTCAAGAAGGCGGCGGGCAAGATGCCCAGGCCGGTTGCTTTAGCACTTGCCACTGATTTGGCGTGGGCAGGGCCCGTCTCGCCGAGCGGTCCGCGAGAATGGGTTTTCGGGGAAGTGCCACTTGAAACTTCTTTTCCCGCCGGGCAAGCTGCGCGCGTGATTCCCAACGTCCTCGCCGAACGCTACGCCTCGCCCGCCCTTCAAGCCATCTGGTCCGCCGAAGGGCGGATCGTGCTGGAACGTGAATTCTGGATCGCCGTGATGAAAGCGCAGCGCGATCTGGGGCTGGATGTGCCGGCGCAAGCTATCGCCGCCTACGAGAAGGTGAAGGATCAGGTGGATGCCGCCTCAATCATGGCCCGAGAAAAAATCACCCGCCACGATGTGAAGGCGCGGATTGAGGAATTCAACGATCTGGCGGGCCACGAGCAAGTTCACAAGGGCATGACCTCGCGCGACCTCACGGAAAACGTCGAGCAGCTCCAAGTGTATCGTTCGCTCCTGATCGTGCGCGACAAGACGATCGCTGCCTTGCACCGGATGCGCGAGCGCTCCGAACAATGGAGCGATCTGGTGCTGACCGCCCGCACTCACAACGTGGCCGCCCAGCCGACCACGCTGGGCAAACGCGTGGCGATGTTCGGCGAAGAGTTGTTAGGCGGTCTCGCCGCGCTGGAAGCGGTCATTTGCAGCTACGCGGTGCGCGGCTTGAAGGGCGCCGTCGGCACCCAGATGGACCAGCTCTCGCTGTTTGAGGGGGATGCCGCGAAGGTGGCGGAACTTGAGCAACGCGTCGTCGCCCATCTCGGCATGCCGGCGGTGTGGAGGAACGTCGGCCAGGTCTATCCGCGATCGCTGGATTTCCGGGTGGTCGCCGCGCTCACCGATCTTTGCTCGGGTCCTGCGTCGTTTTGCAAAACGCTGCGTCTCATGGCGGGCCACGAAACCGCCAGCGAGGGATTCGCCCCCGGCCAGACCGGTTCCAGCGCGATGCCGCACAAGATGAACTCGCGCTCCTGCGAGCGGGTCAACGGTTTTCACGTGATACTCAAAGGCTACCTCGCCATGGCCGCCGGGCTCGCCGGTGACCAGTGGAACGAGGGCGATGTCTCCTGTTCCGTCGTCCGCCGGATCATGTTGCCGGATTCCTTCTACACCATCGACGGCATGTTTGAAACCTTTCTAACCGTGCTCGATCAGATGGATGCCTACGAAGCGGTGATCGCCGCCGAGACCGCGCGCTACCTGCCGTTCCTGATGACCACCACCATCATGATGGAAGCCGTGAAAGCCGGGGTCGGTCGCGAAACCGCGCACCACGCGATCAAGCAACACGCGGTGGCCACCGTGACCGATTTGCGCAACGGGAAAATCGGGCGCAACAATCTGGTGGAACGTCTGGCGGGCGACATCCGGCTCGGCCTCACCCGTGAAGCGCTGGATGCCATTCTCGCCCGCGGCGACCGTGAATCCGGCGCGGCCAAGGCGCAGATCGCCGCCTTCTCCAGTGCGGTGGCGAAACTGGAAGCCTCCCATCCGCAAGCCGCCGCCTACCGTCCCGGATCGATTCTGTGATCGTGGCGGCGGTTTCCAACCGCCAGAGCAGATATCCCAAGGAGCGGCGGAACGTGTCCGCCGTGCCCATGGTTAGCCAATGAGTCAATGCGATATGCTCCTCCATTGTCTCCTCATGGACATGGGCGGACTCGCTTCGCCCCTCCCTGAATCAACCGCTAAATCGTGGCGACAATTTGCGTGCGTTTTCGGGATTTGCGGATCTTGAAAAAAGCGAGTCCGCACCCCAGCAAAAGCGGAACCGCGATCATGGCGACGAGTTTCCACGGGATCGGGATATCCATCTTGAAACGGATGATGACCGGCGATTCAAGCGCTTGCTTTAAAGATTGGTCCCAAATCAAGCTGCGGCCGGAGTTTTCCGCCCGGGTGGCATTGGATTCGGCAGGTGCGGCGGGCAGATGGATGATGTACACCAAGCGACGGCCATGGAGTTGGGAGTCGGGAATCAAGGCGGATCCGGGCAGGGCTTTGGCCGGCGAGATTTTCCGGCTGAAATCGAGGGTTCTTCCGTGGATGTGGGTGGTGATTTCCCCGGCCAGGTGGGAGGCTGCGGAGGGCAGGCGTTTGAGGGATGGCCCGGCCGCGACATCCCTGAGATCCAGGGCGGAATCGAAGGCGACGTGGAGTTTCACGTGCATGCGGTTTTCGCGGGTGAGCAGCTCGAAGCTGGAGGAGGTGATTTCGGGGGTTTCCTTCAGAAACCCGGCGATCATGTCACGGATTGCCGTCTCGCCACCGTGGAGTTGGGCGGCGAGGGCCGGGATGGAGCATTCAAATTCGGCACGGCCGCTGCCATCGGCTGCCAGCCAGAACTCCTCACGGCTGTCGATGCAGGAACTCAGGGCGACAGCGGCGGCCAGAGCGGAAATTCGGGCGATGCGTTGCAGGAAGGTCATGGGGCTGCTGGGAGCTCGCGGGTGCCGGCGGATTGCACAGTATCGAACAGGCCGGGAAGGTCGGGCAGATCGGAGGCGGATTTGGCGCGCTGAGAGGCAAGGATTTCGCCCCGGTGGAAGAGGAAGGCCCCCGGCATCTGGCGGCCGTTGCCTGCCAGATAGCCGACGCCGCAGCCTTTGAAGACCGAGAGAAAACCCAGCCACCACACGCGTGGTCCGAGGAGTTCGGTGAAGCCGCCTTTGCGCAGGCCGAAGCTGCGGTAGAGCTCGCATTGAGGGTCGGCGATTCTAGCAACGCCGTTGTGACTGCTGAGATAACGAAGTTCCGAGCCGCTCTTCAGCATGTGGACGAGCACGAGCTGCGCGCCGCGGGCGACCGCCAAGTGATGGATTTGCTCAAGCCCGCAGAGGATCTGGCGGGTGAAGGTGCAGCCGAAGTGGCGGAGAAACACCAGCACGAGCACTCGCGATTCGGAGGCTTCCAGCAGGGTTTCGCCAGTTGAGAGTTGGAAATCCGCCGCGGCAGCCCGCACCTCCGAGCCTGCCGGGAGGGAATCCCGCGAACCACCCATTTGGCGTCGCAGGCGACAGGTTTTGCTCTTGCAGCCGAACATCGCCAGAACGGTAAACGGCATTCAGCGGCGCGCAAGAGCGCCGGCTTACTTCGCCACCGGGCCGTAGCCGGTGGCCGGGGTGCCGTCGTCGTTGAGTTTTGCCGTGGCCCAGAGCACGCCGCGCGTGACGAGGTCGAGATAACGCGCGTCGGCCACAGTCTCGTTGTTGTGGCCGATGGTGGTCGAAAACACGCGGGTCTTTTTCGCGCCGAACTCATTGGTCCAGGCAACCACGGTTTCGGCATTGCCCTGTTTGCCTTTGGCAAGCGTTTTGCCGGTGAGGATCTGGATGTTGTTGTAGAGTTCCTCGTTGCCAGTTTGCCAATTGGCCAGGCCCTTGGTGATGGGCGAGGCCGCGTCGGTGAACGTGATGGCGACCGGCTGCTGCGGACCATGGCCCGAGGATTGCACGCCGAGATACTCGAACCAAAGGGCGTTTTCCGCGCCGGCGGCCACCGGCTTTTTGAAATCCCCGGAGCGATAGCTGTGCATCGCGCAGTGCAGGTTCACGCCGGGCAGGCCGTCCACGTGCGGTTGCAGCACGCCTTTAATGACCGCGGCATCGTTCACGCCCGCCGCACATTCGTCATGGATCACCAGGTCATAACCGTTGGCGTAATCCGGATTGCCGTAAATCGGGAGTGGCGGTTTGGTGCTGCCATCCGCGGAGTGGACCTGATCGACGAGCACATTCGCCCGCGCCTCCAAGCCTTTCTTAAGAATGTCTTTTTGGTTCGCGTAGTCGTGGCAGCAACCGCCGGTGATGAGCAGGATTTTGAGCGGCTTCCGCGCGTCGGCGGCAAAACTGTGAAGTCCCAAAGTGGCGGATGCGAAACAGATGAGGAATGAAAAAGGTTTCATGGTTCTTGTGCTGGCTGGCTGGTAGGTTGGTTCGACGATGCCTGCGCGGAAAGAAAATTTTTCGGTCGGGTGTGATGGTGTTGTTTCCCTGCCGATTCGCGGCGTTTCAGAGAGCGAGGAACCGCGGGCGCTTTGGCATGGACTGGGGCTTGGTCCACATGCCACGAGATCTCCTGTGAGCGGACCGCAGGGGATTTTGCCAATCCAGACAATCCGGCTTGCCCGCGGTCCGGATCGGAGGTTTCTTGGTCCAACGATGAATTTTCGCTGGTTGAACGCGTTGTTGTGGGGCAATTCCGTGGCTTTGGCCTGGATGTGGGGCTTGGGGCTGTTTTTCAGCGTCCAGATGACCTTCATGTTCGGCTTGCAGGGGCTGCTGCTGTTTGCTGTTCCCAACGCCTTCGGGCTGATGATGTTCGGCTTCCTGACCCAGATCGTGGCCAAACGCCATGCGGGCGGGCAGGAATCGCTGGCGATCTTCTTCGACCGGTTCTCGAAACCGTTCCGGTTGATTCTCTATCTCTATCAGGTGTTAGCGATCACCCTGACGGTTTTCGCACTGACGAAGTATCTGTTCGGTCCGCTGGAACTGGTTTCCGGCCCGATGACCGGGTTATACCTGTGCATGGTGGTGTTCGTGGTGCTGGCGGCCGGCTGTTTGTTCGGTGAGGAGTTCGGCATTCAGCGGATCAAGTTCGGCCACGGCATGTTGGGCACGATCCTGGTGGCCTGCGTGGCGGTGGTGCTCTTCAATCTCAACCCGCTGGTTCCGGCAAACCTGAGCTGGGACGCGGTGGCGCCCGCGGCCTGGCGAGGGCCGGATCTGTTCGGGTATGCGATTCCCTTGCTGGTGGGCCTGCTGGTCGGGCCCTGGCTGGACCTCCAGCACTGGCAGCGGGCGATTCAGATTCACCGCGAGAACACCTCGATCCGGGCCAGTTATTTTTTCGGCGGGACGCTGTTTTTTCTGCTGCTGCTGTTTCACGGATGTCTGGCGGCCTGGGTGATGAACAAGGGCGGAGTGGAAACCTACGGGAAAAACGGGCTGGATGGATTCCGCTATGCGCACGAGATGATCGTGCAATACATCGACCGCCTTGACGCGGGCTCCCAGGGCTTGTTGCCCGCCGCGTATTATTCGTTTCTGGGAATCTGCGCCCTGACCACTTTGGACAGCGGGTATGTGGCTCTGAAATGGTTCCTCGGCGTGAATCTGGGCAAGAGCCAGAACCTGCTCGTGGGCATGTTGCCAAAACGCTTGCTGGATTCGCCGATCCCGACTTTTTTGGTGGTAGCGGCGGTCACGCTGCTAGGTCTGTGGGCCAGGCTGGAGCTGGAGTATTTCATGGTGTTTTTCGCCTCGTTTTTTGTCGGCTACGCGTCGCTGGCCATCGCCCGCTGTTTCGTGCCGAACTCGCAGCAGCCGCTGCCGCAAATCCGGATGTTTTCACTGGCGAGCATTTCGTTAGTGATATTCGCCTTCGGTTATTGCACCGGTGCGAACCTGCTGCTGATCCTCGGTTCGATGCTGCCCCTGGTGTATGTCATCTGGCTGGTCTTCAGCACCGACCTGCTGCGCGTGGTGACCGAACGCGCGGGGGAGGTCCTCGACGCCGCGTCGGAAATCCCGGGCATCCGGGCCATCGCCAAAACCGCCACCGCGGTGACCGGGTCGCATGTGGTCGCGCCGCAACCGCAGGATGTCCACGCGCTGAGCGGCCATTTCGAGGGCCGGTGGTTCGTCTATTCGCTGATCGCGACTTATGCGGACACCAACTCGGTGGGCAATGTCTATTTCGGCATGTATGGCATGTTCGTCGGCAAGACCCGCGAATTGTTCTTCAACACCGTGATGCCGGATTTCGACCTGAAAACCACCAGTTTTTTCATCCTCACGCGGTCTTTCGAGCACAAGTTCGTGCGCGAGTCGCGGGAGTTCGACACGATCACAGTGAAGATCAAGGTGTCGGATTTCAACCGCAAGTTCTGCACGCTGGAACACCAGATTTTCGGGTCCGCGAACGAGCTGCTAGGCAAAGGCAAGCAAAGCCTGCTGTTTGTCTCGTCCAAGGATTACAGCCTGCTGGATATTCCGCCGGAGATCTACACGGCGTTCATCCCTTACGTCTGAGGCGGCGCGCTCAGACTTCCGCCAGCAACTCGCGGCCGACGCCGCGGAGTTCGAACACCCTGAAGATGGTTTCCTCGATCAGGTTGTTAGGGCAGGAGGCGCCGGCCGTGATGCCGACCGTGACCGGATGGTCTTTGGATAGCAGGCGTTCGTAGGTTGTGGTTTCCCTGCCTTGGTGAAGATCGAAGTGGACGATTTCCTCAAGCGACTTGAAGCAGGAGGCGTCGCGGATGAAAAACGTCGGCACCATGGGTTCTGCGATCTCGACGAGGTGGGCGGTGTTCGAGCTGTTATATCCGCCCACCACGAGCAGCAGGTCCATCGGCTTGCGTAGCATTTCGAACAGCGCGTCCTGCCGCTCTTGGGTGGCTCCGCAGATGGTGTCGAAGACTTGGAAGGCGGTGTCGTTGCCGTCGCGTTCCATGATCGCCAGGCGGATCCGGCGCTGGATTTCCTCGGTCTCGCTTTTGAGCATCGTCGTCTGGTTGGCCACACCCACTTTGTTCAGATGGAGATCCGGGTCGAATCCTGGCGAGTGGGCGCCGGTGAATCGGGCGAGAAACCCTGCCTTGTCGCCGCCATGGCGAACGTAGTCGCAGACGTAATCGACGTCGGCAAGAGTCAGCACAATCAGATAGCGGCCGCCGCCGTTTTCGCCGAGCGCGCGCGAGGCGGTGGCGCGGGTTTCCTCGTGAGCGGATTTGCCGTGGATGATCGAGGTGACGCCATCCTTGGCGTAGCCCCGCACCCGCCGCCAGACTTTCATGACATCGCCGCAGGTCGTATCGACCACATAACAACCGCGTTCCGCGACCTTGTCCATGAAGGTGGTGGGCGCGCCAAAGGCGGGCACGATCAACACGTCGTCCTCGGTCAGCTCGTCGTAGCTGCCGTCCATCTCCTGCCACGGCAGCGAGACGATGCCCATCTCGCGGAGATGGCGGTTGACGTCGGGGTTGTGGATGATTTCTCCGATGAGGAAAATGCGGTGGTCGGTGAAAACCCGGCGCGAGGCGTAGGCGAGGTCGATCGCCCGTTCCACGCCGTAGCAAAAGCCGAATTGTTCGGCGAGCAGCAGGGTGGTGTTGCCGACGGTGATTTTGCCGCCGCGATCACGGAGTTTTTCGACGATGGACGAGTGGAAATGCACTGCGACCTCCGCGGACACGAGTTCCATCACGTCCGGGCGGCGGACGTTGACACGGGGGCGTTTGGTTTCGGCGGTCGTTTCGCTCATCTGCGGAGGATATAGACGCGAAATCGGGCGCGACCAACTCATTTTCGTCGGATCACACCGTGTAAATACCGGTAACCCCGGGGTTTCTCGCTGACCTCAGCATTGCAGGAATGGATCGCGAAACCCACTTTGGCAGTTGTTCCGTATTTTCATGAAACCCATTGTGCCACCCATTCTTGCGGCCTTGTCTGCATTCACAATCACTTCGCCCGTGGCCCGGCGCGGGCCGTCGGCACGAGTTTCAATGGCGGCACCTATCTCTATAACTACTCCACCTATGGCCTGGCCGATGCGAATGGCAGCGATTACAAATACAGCATCACGATCCCGAAGGTGACCCGCGGCGCGGATCTTGCTTTCATCGCACGCACCGACGGTTCCGCCGAGAATATCCTGATGTCGCTCGATGGTGGCGTGTGGGAGCTTCACTGAAATTTCATCCCTTCTTCATTCCCAAACGGGCCGGACTTGCTAACTTCCCGGCAACTCAGCCATGGACCACGCCACCGAAACGGAAGTCGCCGATGCCGCCAAACACCTTCGCTCGCTTTCCGGCGGCCTCAACCAGGTGCTTTTCGGCCAGCAGGAATTGATTGATCTGATCATCGCCGGAGTGCTCGCCCGCGGTCACATTTTGCTCGAAGGCTTGCCTGGTTTGGGAAAAACCGAGTTGGTCAAGGGCCTCTCGAAGCTCCTGCACTTGGACACCAAGCGCGTGCAATTCACGCCCGACCTGCTGCCCGGCGACATCACCGGAAACCCGGTGCTCCAAGAAGTCGATGGCCGCCGCGAGTTTGTTTTCCAGCCCGGGCCGCTCTTCACCAACATCGTGCTGGCCGACGAAATCAACCGCGCCTCGCCAAAAACCCAGTCCGCCCTGCTCGAAGCGATGCAGGAACGCCGCGTCACCGTGCTCGGCAAAACTCACGACCTGCCGAAGCCGTTTTTCGTGCTGGCCACCCAAAACCCGATCGAACTCGAAGGCACCTACCCGCTGCCCGAGGCGCAACTCGACCGCTTCCTGTTCAAACTCGAAGTCACCCGCAACGACGTCGCCACCCTGCAACGCATCGTTTCCCACCGCGAACTCGGCACCGAACCGCAGGTGGACCCGGTGATGACCACCGAAACCTTCAACTCGTTGCTCGAACTCACCCGCCGCATCTTTCTGCCCGAAGTGGTGGCCAACTACATCGCCCGCCTCGTCGATGCCAGCCATCCGGGGCAGTCCGCTGCGGCCAAAGGCATTCGTTACGGCGCCAGCCCGCGCGCCGCCCTCGCCCTGGCGTCCGGCGCGAAAGCCCACGCCCTCATGCAGGAGCGGACCAACGCGAGTTTCGAAGACGTGAAAGCGATCGCTCCCGCCGTGCTCCGCCACCGGATCGTGCTCGACTACAACGCCCGAGTCGAAGGCCGCGCCACGGGGGATATCATCCGCGATCTGTTGGATGAGGTCCCGTTCCAAGGCGCCGCGACGCCGCGGGTTTTAAGCACGAAATCCTAAGCACGAAATTCGCAACGAAGAATCACCCGCCCTCCACCATCCATGCGCCTTTGCCTTTTGCTGTTCGCCCTGCTGCTCCCGGTTTCCGCTCAGGAAACGATGATCCGCCAGGTCTTCGACCCGCTGACCGACACGCACGTCGAGGTGCTTGCCTTGTTCACCCAGCCATCCAACGGCGGATTTTTGCCGGTGCGGGTGAAAATCGCTAACAATCTGACAAGTCCGCGCTCGGTTCAACTCCGGTTCGACAGTAGCGGCGGTTACGACTCCCGCCTGCAAACCAAATCCTCGTTTGCCATCACCGCGGCCGCTGGGAAAACCGTCACCCAGGACATCATGGTGCCTCTATGCTCCATGCTCAACGGCTACGGCCAACCCGCAAGCGTCTCAGCGCAGCTCAGTGGATCGCTCGGCAGCGCCAGCAACACAATCCGCAGTAACTCGGGAATGGACGCCCACTCGGTTCTTCTCAGCGAGGCACTGTTCACGCCCAACGCATCCGCACTTGATGCCGTGGCCTTGAAAAAATCCGGAGCGAGTTACGGTGGCCATGCGTTTGCCGGGAAGTTCGACCCCAAACAACTCCCTAACGATTGGCTGGCTTTTTCTGGTTACGACAGCGTGTTGATGACCGATACCGATTGGTCGAACGTTCCTGCCGGAGCGAGAAACGCGATCCTCTCATGGGTGAATCTGGGCGGCAGGCTCGTGGTCTTCTCCTCCAGCCGTCCCTCTCCCGCCACCTTGGGCCTCCCGGAAGATGCGGGTTTTGGCAGTTATGAGATCCAGCCGATCGGCTCGGATCTCAGCCTTTCCCCCGAAGCCACCATCGATTTGGTTTCCCTGAAAAATCCGGTCAGCTCCCGCGCGGCGGCTTTCAAGAACGACTTCAACGGCCGCTGGCCGCTCCAGGGGCGGTTCGGGGCGCAGGCGTTTCACTACGGGATTTTCATCGCGGTTCTTATTGTTTTCGGTGGGCTCGTCGGCCCGATCAATTTGTTTGTCTTCGCGAAATCCGGCCAACGCCACCGACTCTTCATCACCACCCCGTTGATCTCACTGGGAGCCAGCATGATCCTCATCGCCCTGATCATTTTCCAGGATGGATTCGGGGGCAGCGGCATGCGCCGGATTCTGATGGAAGTCAGGCCTGATAGCGGCCAGAACGCCGCGTTTCTCCATCAGGAACAAATCAGCCGCAGCGGCATCCTCATGAGCTCGCGCTTCACCGTCGATCCCGCCTGCCTGTTCACTCCCGTGCCCATCGCACGCAGCCGCTGGTCGCGCTTCACCGATGACTACAACACCCGCGGCAGTTTCAACCTCCAACCCGGCGGCGGCAAGATGGAAGCCTCCGGCGATTGGTGGCAAAGCCGCTCCGAACACGGCCACGCCCTAACCGCCGTGGTTTCCACCCGCGGCCGCATCGAGCGCTCCGCCGATCCCAAGGTCTTCGTCTCGACCTTCGATTTTCCCATCGAAACGCTGTATTTTCTCGACGAGTCGAAACAATGGCATCGCGCCGAAGCCATTGCCACCGGCAAGCCCTTCAGTCTCACGCCCGTGGACGCCACCGTGGCCGAACCCGCTCTGGCCAAGGAAGCCAACGCCTTCACCACCCGCAATCGCGAAGTCTTCAACCGCGCGAGGAATCGTCCTAACCATTTCATCGCTCTCACCGCCAAAGCCCCCGGCATCGACACCCTTCCCGGTATCCGCTGGAAGCAAACCCAAACCGTCATCACCGGCCCGGTCGTCACTCCGTGAGATTTCAAATCTTCAATTTCCAATTTCCAATCCCAGATGTCCGCCCTCAAAGTCAACAATCTCTACCGCTACTTCGGCGCGCTGCAGGCCGTGAACGGCGTCACCTTCGAGATCCCGCACGGCTCGGTCTGCGGCTTCGTCGGCGCGAACGGCGCAGGCAAAACCACGATCATGCGGATCCTCGCCACGCTCGACTATCCGACGCTCGGCAGCGCGGAGGTCTGCGGCATCAACGTGGTGCACCGGCCGGCGGAAGTTAGAAGGCTGATCGGCTGGATGCCCGACCACTTCGGCAACTACGAGCACATGACCGTGCTGGAGTATCTGGATTTCTACGCCCGCGCCCTCGGTTACAAAGGCCAGGAACGCCGCCAGCGCATCCAGGAGGTGATGGATTTCACCGATCTTGTCCCGCTGGCCGACCGGTTTTCCAACAAACTATCCAAAGGCATGACCCAGCGGCTCGGCCTCGGGCGCGCGCTGCTGCACGACCCGCAGGTGCTCGTCATGGACGAGCCCGCCGCCGGACTCGATCCCAAAGCCCGGGTGGAGCTCAAGCACCTGATCAGGGTGCTCGCCCAGGAGGGCAAAACGATTTTCATCTCCTCCCACATTCTATCCGAACTCGGGGAGATGTGCGACTCGCTGCTCTTCATCAACAACGGCCGCATCGTCCACCATGGCGACGCCGAAACCCTGAAACGCGGCTCCGACAGCGTCGGCGGCGTGCTCTACGACGTGCAGGTCGCTGGCGATCCGCAAGGCGTTTCCGATTGGTGCGTGCTCCAGCCTAACGTCGAGTTCCTCGAAGCCCGCAAGCACGGCGGCCGCATCCGCATCGACACCCAGGACCCCACCAAAGCCGCCGACATTCTCGCCCGCATGGTCAAGGACGGCCTGCGAATCACCGAGTTCCACCGCGAGCAACGCAACCTCGAAGATGCCTTCATCGACATCCTCGGCCGCCTCGACGCCGGCAAGGAAGCCCTCGTTCCGCCACCGCTGCCCACACCTTCATCCGCATCTCCACTGATCACTGATCACTGATCACTTTCCACTCACTTCCAATGTCTTCTCCCGTCACCTTTCTTACCGATTTCTCCGATCGCATCTCGCCGATGCTGGTCAAGGAACTGCGCCAGGGAATGCGCGCCAAGACCTTCATCGTGGTGTTCCTGAGCCTGCAGATTTTCCTCGCGGTGATGCTCTTCTCGGCAGGGGCCGCGTCCAATTCCAATTCTGTGGGCACGGTGATTTCCGGCATCATTTTCTCGTTTTTCGCGGCGGCCGTGCTGGTCGTGCAACCGCTCCGCGGCATCAGCGCGTTGTCATCGGAAGTGAAGGGCAACACCATCGACATGATGGTGCTCACCCGCCTGAGTTCCTGGCGCATCGTCTTGGGCAAGTGGGTGGCCATCGTCAGCCAATCCGCCCTGCTGCTCTCCACGATCATCCCCTATCTGATCCTCCGTTATTTCTTCGGCGGCATGAATCTCTTTGCGGAACTGGTGTTCCTCATCCTGATGTTTCTCACCTCGATGGCATTGACCGCCGTCACGGTGGGCCTCTCCGGCTGCACTTCGGTGATCATCCGCTTTCTGATCCCGATCATCGGACTGCCGGTACTGCTATGGACGCTTGCGGTGACGTTTCTGTTCCGGGGCTTCCGCGGTTCCAGTGGATTCATGGATCTATTCAGCCTCGACAGCACCGACTCCCGCATCGCCGTCTTGTCCTACGTGGCGGCCATCGTCTATCTGGGTGGCTCGATGCTCTCGCTGGGAGCCTCGCTCATCGCGCCAGCCGCTGAGAACCACGCGTTTTTGCGCAGAATCGTGGCTTTTTTCGCGCAGCTTGTCCTGCTGGTTCTTGGCGGCTTCGACAAAATCGACATGGCGCTGGTGGCCATTTTATCCCTCATCATCGCCGGTCCCGCGATGGTGATCGCATTGACCGAATCCGCCATACTCGTGCAGACGGTCTGCAAGCCGTTTGTCAAACGCGGCAGGATCGGCAGGGCGCTCGGCTGGTTCCTCTATCCAACTTGGCCATCGGGCATCCTGTTCACCATCCTCATCAGCCTGATAGGCCTGGCGGCGATATTCAGTCACGCGATGTTCGACGCCGGCACATCCCATACTTCTGTTTGGGGGGATGAGGAGGCCGTGGTCATCCTGTCACTTCTCGGAGGCATCCTGTTTCCTGCGGTCTGGCAGGTTTTCCTGTTCCGCGGGGAAGGGCAGCGGGTCGCCCATTACCTGCTTCTGCTAGCGGGGGCCCTGGTGATGCTCGGAATCCTGACGATTCTCGCGGAGTCCATGAACAGCGGAGCCTTTCTCTGGTTCTTCGCATGGAATCCGCTCGCGTTCATCGCCATGCTTGAAGAAAGCAAACTCGACGACGAGGTGCTGCTTGGCGGAGTGATCATCGTGGATTTGATGCTAATGTGTATCCTTTTCACCCGGGCGATGATGGACATCCGGAAATCCGCGCCGATCATTCATGAGGCCGAAATCTTGCTTGAAAACCCCGGCTGATGGACCTTCCCGCATTGCAACTGGCCCACACCGCGGCGCTGGTGGCGGCCGCCCGCCTGCGCCTGCCGTTGCGTTCGCACACGTGGAAAGGCCAGGCCGGCGAGTTCACCGGCAGCGGCACCGGATCGTCGCTCGATTTCCAGGACCACCGCGCCTATTCGCCCGGCGACGATCCCCGCCACATCAACTGGCAGGCTTATGCCCGCACCGGTACCTATACGATGAAGTTGTTCCGCGAGGAAGTCCGGCCGGTGGTGGACCTGATCCTCGACGCCTCGGAATCAATGTTTTTCGAAGAACGCAAAGCAGCTAGAACTGCCGAGTTGTTTTATTTCATCACCGAAAGTTGTGCCGTGGCCGGTGCCTCATTGACCATCCATGCCGTGCGCGGCGATGGCAGCGCCCAACTCGATCCCGCCGCGCTGCGCACCCACCGGTGGCTCGAAACCGCCCGCGCGCTCCCGCTCACCGATCCCGCCATCGCTCCCGATCTGGCGAAGGTGCCGCTCCGCTCCAATGCCATCCGGGTGTTTCTATCCGACCTGTTGTTCGCCGGCGATCCCGAACCGGTCTTCCGCCACCTCGGGCAGCGCCATGGCAGCATCGTGATCCTCTCGCCATGGCTCGAAGCCGAGGCTCGCCCGGATTGGTCGGGAAACTATGAGTTCATCGATCCCGAGCGCCATTCCCGCCATCCGCACCGCATCGAACCCGCCACCCTGCGCCAGTATCTGGAAGCCTACACCAATCATTTCGCCCTCTGGAAAAACGCCGCCCGCCGCCATCAAGCCGCCCTCGCCCGCATTCCCGCGGAAGAGGAACTTGTCACCGCCCTCTTCCGCGAAGCCGTGCCCGCAAGGGCTTTGGAAAGCGCTTGAAGATTTGGACAGAATCATTTTTCGACAGAATCATTTAGAGAATGCCAATCGAATGTGACATTGAGATCAAGACTGTGAGTCAGGATGGGTTTCATCAACTCGACATATCCGTGATGCGTCATGCCTTCGACATCCACAATTCAATGGGACGATTTTGCGATGAACGGATTTATCAGGATGAACTCGCGGGCCGGTGTCAGATGGCAGGGCTTGAATCCCGACGTGAGGTCGAGATCCGATTGACTCACGGATCATTTTCGAAGTCCTATTTCATCGACATGATGATCGAGCGGGCGGTCATCTATGAACTCAAAGCTGGCGAGTCTCTTGCGCCGGCACATCAGAATCAACTGATCAATTACCTCCTTCTCACGGAGGTCAGGCACGGTAAGCTCTTGAATTTCCGGTCCTCGTCCGTTCAATCCCTCTTCGTTTCGACAACCATGACCCAGCGGGATAGGATGTCGTATCGGTTAAACACCGATGACGGAGGACCGAAAGACGCTCCGGGCATCAATCTGAAGAATCTCCTTCTTGACATCATCGACGACTGGGGAGTTTGTCTCGACCTCAATGCCTACCGGGAGGCCTTACTCCATTTCACCACCAGACCTGCCAGCGGTGTTCTACCGGTGCCGATCATAAGTCATGGCGACATCGTCGGCTTCACAGAAGATGTGCCTGCTCGATCCCGACAGTGCATGGCACATGTCCGCCGTGAAATCGAACCTTGCTTCGTATGAACGGCACATTCGCAGGCTCCTTATGCACACCAGACTGAATCGCATTCATTGGATCAACCTCAACCAAAAGGACATCCTGCTCAAAATCATCAAAAATGATTCTGTCATAAAATGATTCTGTCAAAAATAATTCTGCCATAAACCTTCCCGATGCCCGTGTTTGCAAATCCTCTTGGCCTAGTGGCGCTGCTCGGTATCCCCGCGGTGCTGGCGATCCACTTTTTGCAGCGCAAGGCGAGGGAACTGCCGGTTTCCACCTTGTTCCTGCTGGACCACACCCGCCGCGAAGCCGCGAGCGGGCGCAGGTTCGAGCGCTTGATCCCATCCATCCCGCTGTGGATGCAGTTGCTCGCCGTGCTGCTGCTCGCCTGGTTGCTGGCGGAACCGCGTTACCGCAAATCCGGCAGCATCCAGCGGGTCGCCATCGTGATGGACTCCTCGGCGTCGATGAGCGTTTTTAAAAACGAGGCGCTGGCACGACTGATGAAGCAGCTCCCGGAGCTACAAGGCGCGGCAACCGAGATCCAACTCACCGTGCTGGAATCCGCACCCAACCGCCCGCGCCTCCACGCCGGATCGTCGATTGAAGAACTCGAGGCCGCCCTCGACAAGTGGCGGCCCCGCGACGGTCCGATCGATCCAACCCAGGCCCTGCGCCTCGCCCGTTCGCTGGTCTCGCGCGATGGCACGGTGCTCTATCTCACCGACACGCCCGCCGGTCCGCTGCCCTTCGAGGCCCGTCTGTTAGCCGTGGGCAAGCCGATGGCAAACGCGGGTTTCACCGGTGTTTCCTTTGCCACCGAAGAGGGCGCGCTGGTCTGGCGTGCATTGGTGAAAAACCACAGTGCCAAAGCCATCGAGCGGACCTGGTCGGTTCTAACCAAGACGGGCTCCACCCAACCCCGCCCCCTGTACCTCGAGCCCGGCGCGCTCGTCACCCTGCAGGCCGCGTTTCCCAAAGACGCGGAAAACGTGCGCCTCGTGTTGTCTCCCGACCGCTTTCCGCTGGACGACGTGCTGCCGCTCGTCGCGCCGAAACCCAAGCCGCTCGTGCTCTTCGCCGCCACCTCGCCGGCCTTCGCGGGACTCGCGGAGAAGTTGCTGCGCGCGCTCGATGCCGCGGAGTCGTCCAAAGACGCGGCGTCCGCTGATCTATCCATCGCCAGTTACAATCCACTCGATCCCGCGCTGCCATCGGGGAACACCATCGTTTTTGTTGAGGACGAAACCCGCACCGGAGCCTGGCTCAAGGGCGGCATCGTCGCCGAAGCCCACCCGCTGATGGACGGACTCAACTGGCAGTCGCTGCTCGCCCGCGAGACGATTCAACTCGATCGCCAACCCACTGACACCGTGCTGCTCTGGCAGGACAAACGCCCGCTCATTTTTCTGCGCGAAAGCAATGGCATCCGCCAGTTGCATTTCAATTTTGATCCCACGCTCTCGAACGCGGAAAAACAACCGGCGTTCATCGTGTTGCTGCATCGCTTTGCCGAATCCATTCGCGCCGAAAAGATCGCCGGGGTTTGCGAGAACCTTGAAACCGGCCAGCCTCTAACCGTGACAGCCGCTCCCGGCATTCCGCTATCCGTTACGGCCGCCGATGCCAGTGGAACCCCGTTCCCGAAATCCACGATCCTCGATCCACAATCCGCGATCTCCGATCCCGGATTCCTCACCATCCGGCAGGGTGACAAGACCCTGCTCACCGCCGCCGTGCATTTTGCAGATCCCCGCGAGGCGGATTTTTCCGCCTGCGCCTCCTCCGATCCTGAAGAGATGGGAAGCACCGCCGCCTTCGAACGTCACACCCGCCCGGATCCGCTATGGCGTGTGTGGATGCTGGTGTTGCTGGCGGCGCTGATGGTTTCCTGGAAATTCACCTCGCGATCCCTTCAGACGGCATGAAACTTTCACTTTTGATCCGAAATGACAGGTTTGTCCTTCGACCGATGTCGGCGACGGGTTGCGAATTTTACCGTGCTGAGGTCCGGGGGGATTCTGTCGTAGGCCACGGACACCAAATCCTTGAGTCGGGTTGCCGCTTGCGATTTGGGATTCCAACTAAAAACCAAGGTGCGGCCCTGCCATTTCGAAACCAAAATGCCAGTTCGTTCGAGCTTATCAAGCTGCTTCTGAACCGAATCCAAGGAAACCCCAAAGTCCGAGGAGATGGCCCTACCGTAGGATTCGCCATAGTGAAACAAGTGCAGCAGCGCGGCCTCTGCCGCGATACTGCCGAACAAATCTGCAAGAAATGTCAATTTCATGACCGCAATGTTCGGTCATGTGACCGGCATGTCAAGGTTTCCAATCACCTGCCATGAACCCACCCGATTTTGGAACCTGCCGTGAAGAGGAGCTCTGGCATTATGTCGCCTGGCATTTGGAAGGCGCTGGCATCCACTCGGTTCTCGTCGGCGGTGCGGTAGTTTCGATCTACACTGAAGGCCTCTACCGCTCGGGAGATCTCGATATGGTCCTCGATCGCTACGATCAGTCGGGTGTCTTTGAGATTCTGGAGAAAATTGGTTTCAAGGCTGATAAATCCCGCTACTTCAAGCATCCGGAGTGCACGCATCTCTTTTTGGAATTCCCCAAGGGTCCTGTTGAACTCGGCGAGCAATACCCTGTGACGCCGGATGAAATTCTCGTTGAAGGCAGGACTCTCCGGTTGCTCTCTCCAACCGACTGCGTCAAGGATCGCCTGGCGGCATATATCCACTGGAAGGCCCGTGCGGGCTTCAATCAAGCTGTGCTGGTTTGCCGGCGCCAGCAAGGCCGAGTGGACTTCGGAAATGTCGCAGCGTGGTGTCAGCGGGAAGGCAATCCGGCAGCCTTCGAAGAGCTTGTCCAACGTCTCAGCGAATTGGAAATTCCAGATCAAACCTCACCATGACCTTCACCTCACCCGAATACTTCCTGCTGTTTCCCGCCCTTGCGCTGGCCGGGTGGTTCTGGCGCGGGCTGCGGCTGCACTCGCCATTGCGCGCGATGATTCTGTTACTGGCGGGGGTGGCTCTCGCGGAACCGCGCATCCGCCGCCAGCAGAATTCGCTGGATCTTTATGTGCTGCTGGATCGCTCGGATTCCACCGAAGACCTGATCGATAAAAGCCTTCCGGAATGGCAGAGGCTGTTGGAAAAATCGAAACCCAGCCGTAACGACACGCTGCGTTTCATCAACTACGCCGCCGAGGTCGCGGAACTGGGGGCGGACGGATCGTCGTTCACCGGATCGCGCAAGCTTACGCGCTCGGGTCTGGCGCTGTCGTCCATCGCGGCGCAGGTCGATGGGAAACGCCCGTCCCGCGTGCTGTTGTTTACCGACGGCTTCGCCACCGAGCCGCTGCACGAGGCCGCCGCGCAGATGCAGGCGCGCGGCATCCCGCTGGATTTCCGCCTGCTCCGCGACGAAAAGGCAAACGACTATCGGATCAGCCGGCTGAACTTTCCCGTGCGCGTGCAGATCGGCGAACCTTTCCTCATTTCCGTCACCGTGCGCGGTGCGGGCGACGGAACCTTCCCGCTGGTCCTGCGCCGCAACGGCCGGACGCTCACCGAAGCCACCGTCACGCTCGTCAACGGTCTGGCGACCGTCGAGTTCACCGACCGCATCCCGCGCGCCGGCGGCTATGAATATCAGGCGGAGATCCAGCCGGAAAACGACGCGCACCCCGGCAACAACAAGGCGTCCCGCTGGATCGAGATCACCGGCGGTCCGCGCCTGATCCTCGCCACCCGCTATCAGGACGATCCGCTGGCCAAGGTTCTATCAGCGCTTGATTTCACCGTGGAAACCGTCACCGATCCCGGCAAGCTCCACCCCGGATTGCTCAGCGGCGCGCGGGCGGTGGTGCTCAACAACGTGCCGGCTTACGAGGTGCCGACGGATTTCCTGAAGTCGCTGGATTTCTTCGTTAGGGAGCAGGGCGGCGGCCTGATGATGGCGGGCGGCGAGTATTCGTTTGGCTCCGGCGGCTATTTCCAATCCCCGATCGATGCCTTGCTGCCGGTCTCGATGGAGTTGAAATCCGAGCACCGCAAGCTCTCGGTGGCGCTGGCCATCGTCATGGATCGCTCGGGCTCGATGTCGGTCGGTGTGGCGGGCGGCAAGACCAAGATGGATCTCGCCAATTCCGGCGCGGCGGACGCCATTAATTTGTTAGGACCGATGGACCAGATATGCGTGTTCGCGGTGGACAGCGCGCCGACCACCGTGATTCCGCTCACCCGGATTGGCGAAAAGAAACAGGAACTCGCCGACCGCGTCCGCAAGGTCAAGTCCGCAGGCGGCGGCATCTTCGTTTATGAAGGGCTCAAGGCGGGCTGGAACGAGTTGAAAAAATCCCCGGCCGGCACGCGCCACCTGATTCTCTTTGCGGATGCGCAGGATTCCGAGGAACCCGGCGATTACAAGAAACTCATCCAAACCATGACCGACAACGGCTGCACCATTTCCGTGATCGGCCTGGGCACGGACAAGGACGTGGATTCCGCGCTGCTGGACGACATCGCCAAGCTCGGTAAGGGCCGGATATTCTTCTCCAACGTGCCGACGGACATTCCGAAAATCTTCGCGCAGGAGACCGTCACCATCGCACGCTCCGCATTCATCAAGGACCCGGTGGGCACGCAGGCCACCGGACGTTGGGCGGAAATCTCACCCAAGCCGTTCGATTGGATGAACCAGGCGGACGGTTACAACCTCTCTTATGCCCGCGAGGATGCGACCGTCTCGCTGGTTTCCACCGACCAATACCTGGCGCCGTTGGTGGCGCATGCCCGCCGCGGGCTTGGCCGCAGCGCGGCGGTTGCGTTTCCTCTCGGCGGCGAGCATTCGCAAAGCGTTAGGGAATGGGCTGGCTACGGGGATTTCCTGCAAACCATGGGCCGGTTCCTGATGGGCGGCGAGACTCCGCCGGGCATCGCGCTGCGCCACCGGATCGACGGCACGCGCCTGACCCTCGATCTTCTCTACGACACGGAAACTTGGTCGCAAAAACTCACCTCCATGCCGCCGAAGGTCCGCCTGTTGGATGACACCGTCGGCGGCACCGTTGACATTCCGTGGCGGCGCATCGCCCCCGGGCATTTTTCGCTCACCAGGGATCTCAACGAAGGCGGGGTGGTGCGCGGCGCGGTGCAGGTCGGCGAGCACGCGCTGGCCTTTGGGCCGTTAGGAGTGGGGTCGGCCGTCGAGTGGGCCTTCGACGCGGAAAAACCCGCCGAGCTGCGCGCCGTCTCACATCAAACCGGCGGGCGCGAGCTGTTGGATCTATCGAGCGCCTGGTTGCGGCCACCGTTCATCGCGGAAACCTCGCTGCATCTGCCGCTGGGCATCGCGCTGGTGTGGTTCATTCTGGCGGAAGCCCTGCTGACCCGGACCGATTGGAAACTGCCGCAATTCGCAGGTTGGCAGCGGTCACCGGCCGCCGCGAAACCCATCCGCGCGCGCAAGGCACGGCCGAAACCGGTGGAAGAACCGGTGGCCGCGGCGCCCGTCCCGGCCAGTGAGGACATGCCGATGCTTTCGCCCGAGGCGTCCGAGCGCGGATCGAGATTCCAGCGGGCCAAGGACCGGAAGTGACGCTGCGCTAGGGATACGCCGATTCGCAGTGGAGCATTTTAAGCCCTCAGCTAGCGCAGTGAATCCGATGTTCGGCGCTGATCTCCATGATACGCGGCATGTCTGGTCCCTCGGGATTCGCCAACTCGGCGGCACATCGTGTGAAAAAGGGTTTCAACCCCCGAAGGCGCGGTGGTGATCAGCATGCGCAGCGGCACTTCGCCGAAGAACAAAGATGTGACAAGAGTTCCGCACCCGGTTCCATGCCCCGCCGATTTTCCGCTAGACATGCCGCGGCAAATCTGTTATTCGCGTGTCTAACCATGAGAAACGCCGCTCTCGCGCTGTCGATCCATCTGATTTCCGCGGCTGCCGCGGTGGAAATCCGGGTCGCGACTTTCAACATCGGGGCGCATTTCGGCGAGACGTTTTTCGACTACAGCCTGGGCGATGCGGGCACGCCGGATCACGACACGGTGCGGGCCATTCTCGCGCGGATCGATGCCGATGTGGTGGCGCTCCAGGAGGTCCACTCGGTGGATTTGCAGGGCGGCCCGAACGATCTGGACAATCTGGCTAAGTCGCTTGGCTATCCGCACGCGCATGTGCCGCCGGTCGCCGGGGTGTTCGATACTAGCCTGCGTGTGGTCATCCTATCGCGCTATCCGTTCCTAACGACGGGCTCCATCGGCTCGCCGGCGGGGGCAAAGGAAATTACCCGGCTGCATGCGGTGGTGAAAGTGGATGTGCCGGGAACCACCCGCGATCCGGTGGTGATATGCACCCACCTGAAAGCGGGAACCGAGTCGTCCAGTCGTTTTCGCCGGGCGGTGGAGATGAAACGTCTCACCGGCTATCTGAATGATACGGGTCTCACCGATGGTGACAATTTCATCATCCTCGGCGACTTCAATCCATCGTCCGTCAGCCGTTCGTTCGACGCGCTGCCCTCAGGCGTGCCGGGCTCTTACGTGTTGGGGGCCGATGTCACCTTTCCCGTCAACTACTCGAGCAATCCACTCGGCTATTTCTCGACGCCGGTAGCCGCGCGGCTTGATCCCCGGCAGCTCGATGGTTCGGACAGCACCTATGACACGCTCGATCCGGACGGACCCACGCTTGATCTGATTCTTGTCTCACCCGCCATCGCGCGACGGCCTCATGCCGCGGAGGTGTACAACTCGGCGCTCGATGATTCCAACGGGACCGGTCTGGCGAAAGCCGGCGCGCCGCCCGGGGCTTCTATCAGTGCCATCGCGTCGGATCATCACGCGGTGTTCGCCGATCTGGACCTCGACTCCTCGAACGATGCCGACGGCTCCTATGTTTTCACGGTGCCGGGACAGTTTGTGGCGGAGGATTTCAGCGGATTTGCTGGCGATCACGATCCTCCGCGATGGACCACCAGCGGCGGCCTCACGTGGCGCGGGATCGATGATGGTTCGGCAAACACTCCGGGATTGCGCGCCTACGGTTGGGCTGCCGATCCCTCGTTAGGCTTCCTGCACCAGGGAACGGGAACCACCGCCACGGCGGCTTTTGTGAACCAGTCGGCGGTGCCCGTGACGGCGCTCCGGATCGCGCTGGATGTCGAACAATGGCGCGCTGCCACCAACGGCACCGCGGATGGCATCAGCGCGGAGTGGGTGATCGATGGCGAGAGGATTCCGCTTCCCGGATTATCGTTCGTGGCGAGCCGGTTGCTTTCTAACGGACCAGTGGCCGGCGGCGCCACCACTGCTTTGTTAGCAACCGCGACCGGCCTGTCGATTCCGCCCGGAGCCTCGTTCGGACTCCGCGTGTCGTTCCATCCGGGGGTGGGCGGCAGTGTTTTTCCGGAGGATGTTTTCGTAAATGAGTTCCACTATGACAATGACGGGACCGATGCCGGGGAGTTCATCGAAATCGCGGTGGCGCCGGGTTTCACGGGGCAACCCGCCGATATCGATGTGGTGCTCTACAATGGCGACGGCGGAGGTGTTTCCGCCACCCACGGCCTCGAAACATTCACCGCCGGGGCCACCACGGCTTCCGGGCACCGGCTTTACCACAAGTGGATTTCCGGCATCCAGAACGGAGCGCCCGACGGTATGGCAATCATCAACACGGCGGCCTCACAGGTGCTGCATTTCATTTCGTATGAGGGCGCATTCACCGCGACCAACGGTCCCGCAAGCGGCTTGATCTCGACGGATATCGGGGTTTTCCAGGGGACTAACGAAATTGTCGGGCAGGCGGCGCTCGGACTAACCGGAATGGGAGGAAACGCGGAAGATTTCACGTGGACGAAGTTCACGGGGATCGCCCATTCGCCGGGCCAGGCCAACGCAGGGCAGGCTTTCATGGGATCCGCCGTTCCGCCCCAGGGCCTCGCCATCGACAATCTGAGCGTCACGTATCTAATCGATAGCGATTTGGATGGTCTGCCGGATACCAGCGACTCCGACGACGACAATGATGGGCAGAGCGATGCCGAAGAAGCGGCTTTCGGCACGGATCCCCTCGATAGCGGCTCGCGCTTTGTTCCTGTGATCGCAAGCACCGGCGCGCCTCCGCACGGATTGGAACTATCTTTTGCCGGCGCCCAAGGGATCAGCTACACGATTGAATGCAGCCGCACGCTGGCCGGTTGGCAGGATCATTCGATTCATTTGGGAAATGGCCAGCCGATCGTGGTTTCGCTGCCGTCCGCGGAAGCAACGATGTTTTTCCGGGTGCGGGCGGGAATCTCCGAGTGAGATGTCGCCAGCACGGCGGATTTTTGCACGGGCAAGTAGGCGCCGGGACCGCGGGTTTCCAAACCCGCATGCCCATGAGATGTGCAAGCGAAGGCCGCGCATGGCGGCGTCAAACGAGAGATCAATCAGAAAGGCAAGGTAGCGGTCGATTTTGCCACCGTTCCAGGCACGGCCAATCCTCCGGATTACACCCAATGACGACGACTGACCCTCCACGGGTTCATGCGTAAGCTCCATCCAACTGCCAGCGCTCGGGCGGAAAGTGGACGAGACGAAACATCTGGCGGCTTTCCAGTTCGATATCCCACTCTAGACGCCGCCACGCGCTGCCGGCACTCCACCAATCTCCGGAAATGGGAAAAGGCCCCCGCAAACGGCGGATCGGGCCCGCATGGGGGCCGCTGAGCAGCGCCAGCGGTCGCGGACGGGAAGCCGAATCGGTGCTGGCCACCGCCACCTCCAGCGGCGGGCGGAATCGGCGTAGGGGCAGGGGACTCGCCGGGAAAACCTGACTCTCCACTGCCCGCTCCCCGCCGGTTGCCAGCGCTGGACGCAAGCGGAAAGTATCCGGGCGATAGCTGTCCTCCGGTTGCGCAATCCCCACCCGACCGGGACCGAGCAACGCTTCCAAGCGGACCAAAGTATCCGCCCAGCGCGCGGGTTGACGAAGTTGCCTCCCCAGCCATTCGCGCTGCGCCGCCAGCGGCCGAACGGGTTCCAGTTCCAACTCCAAAGCCACAATCCCGGAGGCTACCCGCAGGGTCTCAAATGCCGCCTGCAAGGGCCCCAGCAAGGCTGCCGGCGATTTTTGCGGCTCCGGTAAAACCACGCTTCTTGTGATTGACTCCGACGATTCAAACGACAGTTTAAACTTCAGGGCTCCCGCCGCAAGGTGCTTCGATTCGAGCCGCGCACAGAGGGTCTGAAAAATCCGGTTGGCTTGAAAAATCAAGGGTTCCAAGGACTCCAGCGGTGATTCAAAGCAAACGCTTTGAGCGTATGTTTCGATAGATCGATGCAATTTCAGCAAGCGGCAAATCCGGCCCTGAAGAATGTCGTGAACCCGCAGGGCATCCGGTCCCATGCGTTCGGCGATTTCCTGGCGCGGCAATCGCCGGAAATCCCCGAGGGTGCGCAGTCCCCACAGGTGAAACACCGGCAGGAAAGAGCGCCATCCCGGAACATCGGCTCTTTGCAGGATCGCGGGCGGCAAGCGATCGAAATCCTCCAAGTCCATCGCTTTGCCCGAAAACGCCGCTTCCGCCATGGCCGCCAGGTGCGCCAGATCGGGGGTGTCGGCCAAGGCCAGGCGCAAATGGAGGATCGGGGGATTCCAAATTTCCGGGGGATGAGTCCCCGCCAGATCCACAATCAGGGTGTCCGGGCCAAGGCGCTCAAAATCCGGACTGAGGGATTCGGCCAATTCCAACAAGATGGCGTGAAGCGACTCTTCCGCTGCCAAATCCCGAGGCAGAAACCGCAGGACCGGGCAGTGGACCCGGGCGCGAACCGAGGATTCGCCCGCCCGAATGCCATGCCGGAAGGCCACGGAGTTGACCGCGAGCAAGGGGGATTTCGGGTCGTCCGGCCGACTTTCCTCTGCCAGCACCGCACAGGGATACGAGTGTAAATCGGGTTTTCGCAGGAGAGCGGCTTCGACCGGAAGCCCGCGAAGATGGAGACAGGCAAACATTAGATTGAAGCGGTAGTTCGGTTTT
This sequence comes from Prosthecobacter debontii, assembly GCA_945869465.1. GTDB lineage: Bacteria > Verrucomicrobiota > Verrucomicrobiia > Verrucomicrobiales > Akkermansiaceae > Luteolibacter. The sequence continues at coordinate 5,573 of CAMBPB010000037.1, read as the reverse complement.
TGAAAGGTCTTCCGAATGGGTTCTTAAGAAAATTCTTTAAATTCATAAAATCAATGATTTGAATGGTTATTTACTGAAAAAATAAATTAGTCTATTGGGCGCGTTTGCGTTGCAGAACCGGGGTGGTCTGCAACCGTTGGAGCAATTCGTCACGGGAAAACCCGAAGTGCTCGAGAGTGAAACCGGAGTGCAGCGAGAGCCGCAGGCAGGCACAGGGAACGAGTGGACGAGGGCTGAGCGCGATCAGGGATAAGTCGTGGGTTTCAATCAATTTTTTCAAGCGGTGCCAGGAGCTGCTTGGGATCCTTCCGAGCTCGGAGAGGGGGAACGCGAGCAGGTCGATGACGACCCGGGGCAGATTGCCGTCGCGGAGGATCAGGTCGGCGGCTTTGACCGCCTGTTCCGGGGTTTGGCAGCGGATCCAGAGCAGCTTTGAACAATCGTGTGAAGAGAAGGAACCAGGATCAAAAGTATCCCGTCCGTCGATCAAGGCCAATTCCGGGAGAGCGGAGTTGGGGAGTTCGTGTTCCAGCAACGAGGCGACCACGAGGGCAAGACCGGCGGCGGGATGGGCGGGGACGATTTCGGTGATGCCGCCACGGGGGAAAGTGGCGGGATTCCGAAGGTCGCAATCCGGAATGGGATCGTCCTGGACGGGAGCAAGACCATGGCGGGCCAACGGGAATTTCTCCCGAAGGTGGCGCTGGAGGTTTGCAAGGGTCGCGTTTGGCATCGCCTGGGGATTTTGGCATGCCAACAATGACTGTTCAAGAGAACATTTTTATTTTGGCGGAATCATTGACAGCAGAATCATTGCAGAGAGAGGATTTTGGCAGGGACTCATTTTTCATGGTTCTTTAAAAAATGATTCTGCGGTCCATGATTCTGCAATCCTCTTCCCGCGTCTGGCGACCTAGGCATGTCTTGACACCGGCTTCCGTCTGAGGCGGTATTTCCGCCCCATGGCCAAACTTTCGATCCGCGATCTCGACGTCACCTCCAAAGAAGTCCTCATGCGTGTGGATTTCAACGTTCCTCTCAAGGAAGGAGTCATCACCGATGACACCCGCATTCAAGCCGCAGTTCCTTCAATCCGACATCTCATCTCCGGCGGCGCGAAGCTCGTTTTGTGTTCGCACCTCGGCCGTCCGAAAGGCGCGCCCGAAGCCAAATACTCGCTGGCTCCCGCCGCCGCGCGTCTCGGGGAGACCCTCGGCCTGACCGTCAAGCTCGCGCCGGATTGTGTGGGGCCGGAAGCCGCCGCCCTGCGCGCCTCGCTCCAAGCCGGGGAAGTCCTGCTTTTGGAAAACACCCGCTTCCACGCCGCCGAGGAAGCCAACGAGCCTGACTTCGCCAAAGCGCTCGCGGGTTCCGCCGAAATCTATGTCAACGACGCCTTCGGCAGCGCCCACCGCGCCCACGCCTCCACCGCAGGCGTGACCCAATTTGTGAAACAAAGCGCCATGGGTTTTCTCATGGAACGCGAGTTGGAATACCTCGACGGCAAACTGCGGAATCCCGAGCATCCCTTCCTCGTCATCATGGGCGGCGCCAAGGTTTCCGACAAAATCCAGGTCATCACCGCGCTGATGGAAAAGGCCGACGCATTCCTGATAGGCGGGGCGATGGCCAATACTTTCCGCAAGGCCCAAGGCTATCAGACAGGCAACAGCCGCGTCGAGGCCGACAAGCTCGACCTCGCCCTGGAGATCCTCGCCAAGGCCAAGGCAAAGGGAGTCCGATTTCTGTTACCTGCCGACACCCGCATTACCCAGGAGTTCAAGGAAGGTGCCCAAACCAAGGTCAGCGCTCCTTATGAAGAAGGCGGCTCGACGCCGGACGGCTGGGAGGGAATCGACATCGGCGATGTCGCCATCGATGAATTCCGCAAGGAAGTGGCCGGTGCCAGGACCATCATTTGGAATGGGCCGATGGGCGTTTTCGAAATCGAGAGTTTTGCCAAAGGCACCCGCGCCATCGCCGAGGCCATGGCGAACAGCGATGCGGTCACCATCGTCGGCGGCGGAGACTCGGTCACCGCGGTCAACCAATTCGGCCTTGATGACCGGATGACCTTCATTTCTACTGGCGGCGGAGCTTCCCTTGAGCTGCTGGAAGGGAAAATCCTTCCCGGCGTTGCCGCGCTGAGCGAGATCTAACTTCAAGACCTGAACTAACACAACAATCCTCACATGAACCGCAAGCCGATCTTCGCCGCCAACTGGAAAATGAACAAGGGGGCTTCCGAGACGGAAGACTTCATCAAGAGCTTCCTCTCGAAACTCCAAGGTCACGATTTTCCCTGTGAGATCGTGATTGCCCCGCCGTTCATCTCCTTGCCGAAACTCGCTGACCTGCTGCACACCGCCACCGCCGGCCAGAACGCCCATGCCATCCAGATCGCCGCGCAGAATTGCTCGCAATACGATGCCGGCGCATACACCGGAGAAGTGAGTGTCGTGATGCTGCGCGAGTTTTTCGTGCACTTCGTGATCCTTGGCCACAGCGAGCGCCGCGCGATTTTCGGGGAGACTGATGCGATCATCAACGCCAAGATGAAGAAGGCCCGCGAGGCCAATCTGAAACCGATCTTCTGCATCGGCGAAACCCTCGCCGAACGCGAAGGCGGCAATCTTGAGCGCGTGTTGCGCACCCAAGTCACCGAAGGCCTCAAAGGACTCACAGAAAAAGACATGGCTGAAAGCGTGATCGCCTACGAACCCGTGTGGGCCATCGGCACCGGCGTCACCGCCACTTCGCAACAGGCGCAGGACGCCCACGCCTTCGTCCGCTCGCTCGTTGCTGATCTTTACGGCGCGGAAACCGCCGCCAGGATCCGCATTCAATACGGCGGCTCGGTGAAACCGAACAACGCCGCGGAACTCATGGCCTGCCCGGACATCGACGGCGCGCTCATCGGCGGCGCGGCGCTCGAACCCCAGAGTTTCCTCGAAATCATCCGCAACGGCACCATCCCCGCCGCCGAGTGATCCTTCCGATCTCTGCCGCCAGCCCACCGCGGAATCCGCGAATGTCGGTCGGGCAGAGGTATCGGTTCCCATTGCAGGAAATGGCGCAAGCAAATGGAAGACTCGGGCGAGTTCACCGTTGTCGCGTGATCGGGTGCGGCGCATTTTGATTTGCTTGCGCGTTTCCTTTTCTAGCTTTTCAATCCCGCTCCTGTATTTTACCCTCACCCTATGATTGGAACCGTTCGAGTCCTTCTCCTTGCCAGCCTGCTCGCCATGCTGCCGGGCCACGCCGATCATGTGATCGTCGCCGGGGGACCCGCCCTGCGCAAGTGGGAGAACAACCGCGTGCCAGCGGACCAACATGACCGCTGGTGGGCGAACTTCGTGCGCGCCTCGACCCTCCGCATGGCGGAGATCCGCAGGGCTTACGGCCCCAACGCCCCGCTGGTGTGGTTTGTCTATCAACCCGGTTACCGTACCCGCGGAGGTGAGGATGGGCAGGCATACACCACTTGGATCACCGAACTCGCCGCCAAACGCCGGGCTACCTTGATCTGGTTCAGCAGCGGCAACGGTTTCATTCAATCGCTCAATGCCCGCCCGCGCGGATCGATCCAGACCTTCGACTTCTTCGGCCATTCGAACCGGCACGCGTTCATGTTCGATTACGGCAATGACATCATGGCCGCTTCCACCGCTTGGCTGCACGAACGCGACCTGCCGCGCATCAAGGGCTCGATTTTTGATCGCAACGCCTACTGCAAGAGCTGGGGCTGCCACACCGGCGAAAGCATGAGCCAGGTCTGGAAAAAATCCACCGGCGTTGCGCTGGAGGGAGCCAGGGGGCCCACCGATTACACCGTCATCAGCACCGGACGCCTGCCCGTCGTGAAAGGCAGTTGGGCGCGGTGAGATAAAGTAGTCGAGGACTTCCGTCCGTGCGGCAAAACAAGAAGCGGACTGAAGTCCACCACTACCTTATTTCCATCATCCACCATCCACGATCCCGTATTCCATGACCCTTGCCGAACTCCAAGCACTCCACGCCCTGCCATTTTTCGATCTGATCAAGCGCGCCCGCGAGGTGCATGAGGAATTCTGGCCGGATGGCAAGATCCAGCTCTGCACGCTGCTTTCCATCAAAACCGGCGGTTGTTCCGAGGATTGCGCGTATTGCGCCCAATCCGCCCGTTACAAGACGGAACTCGAAAGCCACGTGCTGCTAGAGCGGGAGGAAGTGATGCGACACGCCCGCGCCGCCAGGGAATCCGGCTCCACGCGTTTCTGCATGGGGGCTGCTTGGAAAGGGGTTCGCGGCGGCACCCCGCGTTTCGAACAGGTGCTCGATATCGTGCGCGACGTTTCCACCCTCGGCATGGAAGTTTGCGTCACCCTTGGCGAACTCGGCCCGGACGAGGCCATCCAACTTCGTGATGCCGGCGTCACCGCCTACAATCACAACCTCGACACCTCGCCGGAGCACTATCCGAACATCGTCACCTCCCACACTTACGAAGACCGCCTGCGCACCATCCGCAACGTGCAGGGCGCCGGCATCTCCGTTTGCTGCGGCGGCATTCTCGGCCTCGGTGAAACCATCACCGACCGCCTCCGGTTGCTGGAAGTCATCTCGAATTTCAACCCCCAGCCCGAGAGCGTGCCGATCAACTCGCTGATGCCGATGCCCGGCACGCCGCTGGCGGAAAACCCGCAGGTGGATCCTTTCGATCTGGTGCGCATGATCGCCTGCGCCCGGATTTCCGTGCCGGGTGCCAAAGTCCGCCTGTCCGCAGGCCGCACGCGGCTGTCGGACGAAGTGCAGGCGCTGTGTTTTTACGCCGGCGCCAACTCGATTTTCTACGGTGAAAAACTGCTCACCGCAGAAAATCCGGAGTCCGAAAAAGACCGTGCGTTGCTCGCGAAACTCGGCCTCAAGACCTTGGAACCGGACCGCTCGCTTGAAGCGCCGGATTTTGATCATTCGCTTCCCGCCAGCCCCTCGTTGGATGGGCATTGCCATGAAACACACGCCTGCACCCCGGCCGGTTGCGGCTGAGGGAAAAGCCTGACAGGGACCATCGACCAACAGGAGGAAACGGAGAGTGAAGCGCTTGCGGATTCTCAAGCACTCCTGTGGCGGTAAATGCTGACGAAGTCGCGGCCCTGTCCGTCTGGCGGGAATACGTGGCGGGTGAGTTGACGGCGGGCCGTGATCGCCCTTCGCTTCGTGATGCAATGGGCGAGGCACGATTGCAAACGATCCGATGAGCATCGACACGATTTCCGCGACTGGTGCCGGTCTCTAGACTGGATAGTCCAGAATGTTTTTGGACTTGCTCCACTCTTGGATGGACACCGGGAGGAGCAAGCCCGCACAGCGAACCCGTTATTGCAATGGCTCCGTGACGTGACGAATGCGGCGAGGAGCGCGAATCAACTGGATCGTCAGCTATCAACCTCCCAGTTCGTCAATATTGAGGCGGACCCGAAAGTTCGACCACGGAGGGGCTAAACTAAGCTGGTGTGGTGGGGCGCGGGAAAGAGATAGGTGATCATGGATTGGGGATCAAGGTTGGAGTGGCGAGGGACTCGATTTTGGGA
>CAMBPB010000036.1 GCA_945869465.1 Prosthecobacter debontii | reverse complement strand
TCCAGAGCTGCCTTTGGAATTCTGACTGCTACATCAAGCTCAATGGCGAAAACCGCTTCTTCGGCGCTGACAACCACCCCACCGCCAAGGAGATTCCCGAGTCGATTCCGCGGGTGAAGAGCCACATCGACGAATGGCTCGACGCCTGCCTCGGCGGACCCAAGGTGTTTTCCGACTTCGACTTCGGCGGCCACCTGACCGAGATCGGACTTGCGGGCATCGTCGCCCTGCGGCTGCAGAAGAACATCGCATGGGACGGCCCGGGGATGAAGGTGCCCGGCATGCCTGAGGCGGATCGTTTCATCCGCAAGCAGGAACGCAACACTCCTGAATAGGCCGGACTTTCAGCCGGCCAAGATTCGTCGGCGTGATGGACCCAGGCCGATGGTGGATTCGCCGTCCTCACGGGCATCCGGCTCTCCTTCTACTCGATCGATCACCAATCGGCCGTGTCCCGTTTGTCGTCGAGTTCGCGGTCGTGGATATTGAATTCGATGCGGTTGAATGCGGCGATATTGAAGGTGGCAGTTCCAAAGTTCTGGCTGGAACCGATGAGCGTGCCGTCGCCCACGCTATCGAGCCGGAAGATGATCGAAGATCCGTCGGCAAACCAGGCGCGGATGTCGCCGTTTCGGCGGATGCTTCGTTCCAGATCGACTTTTTTCAAGGCCACCGTCCGCAGTCGGGCGACGGGGATTTTGACTTCGCCAAACGGAGTTTTCACGGTGATGACGCCTTCATGGATGGAAACCACCTCGCCTTGCAGGCTATCGCCGTTTGCCAGTTCCATGCGCCCCTCGTCGGGTTTCTCCTGAGGCGCGGGCTTCTCCTCGCCTTGGCCTTGGCCTTGGCCTTGTTGAACGCCGAACTGGCGCATCATGCCGACCCGGGGCTCGGGCATCCGGTCAAGAGCCCCATCCCACGGCGCGATTCCAATCCCCGAAACCTTCAAGGGCGTTGTGTTCTGGGCGACGAAATGCAGGCAACGGCCGAATTTACCGCGTCCGACATCCGGATCCGACCAGGCTTCGATGATGCGGTCATTGATGAGCAGACAGACTTTGCCAGATTTCGAACTGGCCCGGATTTCGACCCGGGCGCGATCGTTTTCCATGAGGACCTGCTCATGGGTGCTGCCGAGGAAACTGGAAGTCTTGCAATTGCGGAGATAGATGCTGCCGCGTTGGAACGAAAGTTCATACCCGGACGACGGGGCATCGGAGGACGGATCGTCCGAAAAGACGATCACCTTGAGCCCGAGCGAGTCACCCTTCCATGCGATGTCGAACGAGATGGCGCACTCCTCGGGAAGCAGATCATCCCGGGCGATGCCTCCCGCGGCTTTTGAGCGGAATGCAGAGGCGCGGTAACTCCAGACCGGGTTTTCATCCGCTTGGGTCCAGCCCTCCAGCCCGCTCGGGCCGCGGTAAAGGACCGCCGATTTTCCCTCGATCTTCAATCCGGCGACCATCAGGCGGTTGAAATTCATGCGCCCGGCGAACCAGGTGTCGAGCGCAACGACTTCGTCCGTCACCGAAGCGAGCTGACCGCGGACGGTATCGCCACCCATCAAGCTGAGCGTAGCCTCGTGGTCCGCGGGGCTTTCCGGGAGCGTGCCGGGAAGGGACACATCGAGAACATCCTTGAGGAAAAACTGCGCGGGCTTTTCAAGCACCGGCGATTTCCAAACCAACAGATCGGCGGTGAGCGAGTCCAATGATCCGGACAGCCGGTCGTTGTTGGAAAACCGCACGACAGCCGGGGCTTGGTCGGCAGCGGAGAAGCCGGCCAATGCCAGGCCCATCGAAAGGATCGGGATCAGCGGTTTCATGGCTCGGGTGCGGGTTTGGGTTTGGGATCGTTGCGTTCCAAGGCGACGATGCCTTGCCGGCGGAAGTTCATGGGGCCTAACAAAGGATGGACGGCGGAAACCGCGTCCCCACTGAACAGGCAGGAGGCGACGCTAAGCGCGCCCTCACCGCGCAGGCGGAGGACGAACGGGTGGACCTTCTCGTCGGGCACCTTGCCGTCCTTCACGGCGAAGAATATGGTGGAAACGTCCGCCTGGGGAATTTCCAGCGGGTCTTTCTGGAAATCGCTCTTGAAACGGAATATCGGCCCATCGTCGGTTTTGCGGATGTCCAACAGGCGGCCGCCCCAGCGGTCATCTTCGCGGCTGATCAGGCTGTCGGATTTCGGATCGCCCCGCTCTTCGGAGTGATGGCGGCCGCGGGAATCGTCGAGTTCGAGGACCTCGATGTCGCGGATCTCCTGGGAACTGCCGTTGGGCGCGGTGCTTGCCAAGGTGATTCCCGTGCCATCCGGCACCGCGGGGAGCGGATCGACAAACTCGCCCTCGGATTCGCCATTGAGGAAGACCTGAAGGCGGGAACCCTTGCGATTCACGCGGATTTCCACCTGCAATTGGCGTTCCGGATATTGATTGGGAGTGCGGTTCAACTGCAGGATGTCGATGTAGCGTTTGCCCTTGGTGGTCTCCCGTTTGACGTCCAGACCCGCCCCGGAAAACCGCAGGAAATACCGCTCACAGGGCTCGCCTTTCGCTTTCAGGGGATCGGCAAAATAGACTTGGAAATTCGGGAGTTGCTTGACCTGCCATTTGAGGGTGAAACGCAGGATGAATTGCAGCGGCAGGGCGAGGTCCTGGGAAGCCGTGGCCTGGCCGTTGGCAATCAGGCCGTTTTGGTCGAACGTCCAGTTTTTCGCCGCTTCCTCGCCGCCGTTCCATTCCACGAGGCTCCGCGGCCCCGAGTAAATCACCTTGCGCTGTTGAACGCCGAGCTGCACGGATTTGAGGGCATCGCGTGGAATTTCCAGTCGTCCCGCTTCGGGTGAAACGAGGATCAGATGGGTGTCATCGAGCACGTCGATGGCTCCGGGCAGCAGGTCGCCATTGGTGAGCTCGACCAAGGCGGGCGGAGGCGCCGGAGAGGCGCTCTTGGCACTGAACTCCACCTTCTCGACGACACCGCTTTGCAACCGCAGCGGATCGGGCGAGAGTTTGCTGGCGAGTTCCACCACGCCCGCTTCGTTGATCGAGCGCACGGTGCCGGTGAGGCGCGCTCCGCCACCCAGCGTCAGGTCGTCCGCCAGAAGCAGGCCGCAAAGAGGGCCCCCGCAGAGAACGCCGAGCCGAAGAAGTATCAGGTTAGAAGTCCGCATCCCAGTCATCGATGATTTGTTTGGAGGAATTGAAATCGAGCATCACCGCGGATTCCAGAGATAGATTGAGTTCGCCGGCGATCGGATTGATGATGCCGATCATGGATCCGTCGCCGGAAACCGGGCGGCCCGAGATCGATCCGACGGGGCTGAGCCTGACCACGAAGTTTTCCGCAGGCTCGGCGGCCACGGGGGCGAGACGATCCCGGGCGAAGCGGATCTCGGCGACTTCATCGAGCGGGAATTGGAACTGGCCGTGCCTGCCCTCAAACAGGACTTTGCCGTGCTCATCGAGCCGACCCACCTGGCCGGCGAAGCGGTCGGTTCCGTTGGCCATGAGGATGACGTCCTGATCGTCCACCTGCAGGCTGCGTGCGGAGTCGGGCATACCGTTCCATTCGGACACGACGATGTCCGAAATCCGGACGGGAGTGTCATCGCCCTGCACCAGGAAACCGAAGCCGGAACCTTTGCCCGCGAAGTCGCCGCCGGCGTGGCCGGCCACGCCGTTTTCGCTCCACTGGGCGACGAATTCATCATTGACGAAGAGGGTGATTCCGCCGGTGTGGCGGTTGCTGCGGACTTCCACTTTCGCCTGGCTCATTTCCGCGAGGCGGAGGTGGTTGTTGTTGTTGAGTTGGATTCGTTCCACCGAGGCCTTGCCCTGCGCATCCACTGCAGTGCGAAACAACATCAGATAGCTCGAGTGCAGTTGCAGGACGAAGCTGTTTCCAAACAAGCGGGGCAAATCCGCGGAGTCTCCCGGGACGATGGGCCGGCCCTTGACGCCTGCTCCCTGGTTGTCCTCGCCTTCCGCGGGCTTGGGACGGGCGAAGTCCGCGTGAAACCCGAAGGCCATGCTCAACCGGTTTTTCCACGCGAGATCGAAGCGCAGGATCGCGCGGTCGGGCATGCCGGTTTCGCGAATCAGTGCGGTGCCGGTCCGCTTGCTCTGCCAATACCATGCCGAGCCGGAAAAAACCCATCTTCCCGGCTCGGCCAGGTCCTTCTTGTCCGGGTGCTTCTTGTCCGGGTCCTTTTTCTCGTCACCCTCGGGCGAGGCCGGCGGCAAGCCGTCCGGATAGGAGGGATGGGCCATTTTCCACTCATTCTCGACGAAGGGTCCGTGATAATACACCCGCCCGCCCAGCGGATTGGGAGCCAGCATGGAAACCTGCTTGCGGGGGATGCGCAGGACCCCGGCGTAAGGCGTGTCCAGAATGATCATGTCGCTGGTGATTCCCGTGATGGTGCCGGGGATTCGGTCGCCGTTGACGAGCCCGAGATGGGAAAGCGAGGCCAGAGGTTTCAAGGGACGCCCGCCTTGGAGAATGATGTGGCGGAGTTGTGCGGTTTTGAAATCGACCGGAGCGGCAAGGTCATCATGCCGCCAAATCGCCTGGGGACCTTCCTTGATTCCCAGGAACGCCCCGTGCAGTTGGTCGCCATTGGTAAAACGCAGCAGGTCGGGAAAATCGGCGGCGGCGAGCCCAGCCAATGAGAGCACCCACGGAATGACGGCCAGACGGCTCATTTTTCGTAAATGGGTAGGTAACGGTAATTCAGCGCAAGGGAGAGCAGCGCTCCCGAGGTGTTGAAGGAAGGCCCTTGGTTCCCGGGAAACGATCCGTCGGGACCTTGGATGGTGGATAGGTAACGAATGTTGCGGGCGTTCCATTCCTTCCATGTCGCATCGTCGGCATGGAACAAGGCCTGGGACATGTAGTATTCGAAATAGTACGGATAGTAGCGGTCCCGGTAATCCAGATTCTTTTTCAGAAACTCCAGACTCGCCTGATAGCCCTTGGAATCCCGTTCCTTGGCCAGGGCCAGGCACAGGATGCCGATCGCTGTGAGCGTGGGTTTTCCTGCCGATGCGGAAGTGTAGCCATAGGACCCGTCACTGCCGCGGTTGTTGTTCAGATAGCCGAGGCCCTTGCGGATCGCCTCGTCGGGGATGCCGATGCCGGCGTTGCGCGCCGCGAACAAGGTGACCATCTGGCAGCCGGTGACCGTGGTGTCGGCATCGCGGCTGTCCGGAGTGTAGCGCCACCCGCCAAAGCGGTTCCGCTTTTGCGAGCTGAGGATCAACTCGACTGCCTTTTTCAGGGCCGGGGCGATCTTCGGGTTGTCCACCACGCCATAGGATTCCGCCAGCGCCTTGGTCGCGAAAGCATGATTGTACATGCTCGATCCGATATAGCCGTTCTTGTCGTTCTGTTGGGAAATGATGAAGTCGATGCCATTGCGGATGGTCTTGGCGTAAGGTCCGTTGGCCGGATCCTCGCCGTGAGCGAGAAACGCCGCGACGCACAGCCCGACCACGCCGGGTTCGCTGCCCACGCTGTCATTCCAGGATCCTTTTTCGTTCTGGGACTTGGCGAGAAACTGCAGGCCTTTTTCGTAAACGAGTTCCGCCTGAGCCGGAATCGTGTCGTCCTGGCGGCCCGGCAGATCCTGCGAGGCCGCCCATCCCGCGGATGCGAGCAGCAGCAACGGCAAGGCGCTCCGGCGGACGCAGGCAGCGGTTAGGGATGGCATGCGGTGTTTCATGGCTGGGTTCTCATTTCACCTTTTCCTCGGCACCGCGGTTGTAGGCGTCCAGGGCTTTTCTGAATTCTTCGGGGATTTCCTGGCTGGCGTTGCCAGCGGACTTGGGCACGCGCCGGGCTTCGATCTTGCCTTCGCCGCCGCCGCCGGTCGCCTCGTTGCCGGTATCGGACAATCCGGTCTGGCCTTCGCCACCCTTGTCGCCGGGTTTGTCGCCCTTGCCTTTGCCCGGTTTGTCGCCATCGGGCGTCTTGCCCATCATGCGTTCCATCATCTCCATCAGCGCGGCTCCGGGCTTGCTGCTGCCACCTCCCTTGCTCTGCTTCTGCTTGGCTGCGGCGTGGATTTTTTCGATGATTTCCGTCTGTGCGGCGATGGTCACACCGCCCGTGTCGGACTCGACCAACAGGTCGGTGGCCTCATCCATGATTTTCTCCACCTCGCCGAGCAGCTCGATGACCTTGGGCACGGTTTGTTCGATGGCCAATTGCTGCACGTCGGCCGAAAGCTCGTCCTGTTCATCGGCGACCTTGGAGGAACCCTCTTGGTGTTGCGCGCGGTTGTCCCCGGGCACCGCCTCTTCTGCTGTTAGTAAAACAGTGGCCAGGACCGACCATCCGGTGATGACGAAAGCAGGTTTCATGGCTCGGTGGTGGGTTGGACGGGTTCGAAGGTGCGCCGCAGTTGTTCCAGGGCGCGGGTGCGGGAGCGCAGGTCCTGTTCCTGTTGGATCATTTTCATCACCCGCAGCATGAATTCAAAATCCTCGTCTTCGGCGTCCGGAGCACCACCTCCGTCGCCGCCGCCACCGCCGCCGTTTTCGTCCTTTTCCCCATCGAGGGTTTTCGCCCATTCGGTGAGTTTGTCCGCCCACTTTTTCGCCCGCTCGGCAGCCTCGTAGGAATGGTTGGACGAGAGCTTGGTGCGGACTTCCTCCAGTCCGACGTCGATTCGGGATTCGCGCATGGCATCGAGAATCGCCTTGAAGGAATCCGTCTTGGTGCGCGCGAAATAGTGGCCGAGGTCCTCTTGGATCCAGCGCACGTCGGCAGCCGTATCGGTCTGTTGGCGGCCGCTGTCAGTGAGGCGGCGGCCATCGGAGGGATCCAGGGCGGGACTCTTCAATCCGAGCATGCGATCAAACGCTTCCTTCAACGAGGCCACGATGCCGTTCTCCTCGCCCGCGGCTTTTTTCAAGCGGTTGACAAAGGTGCCGGCCTCGAAGCGGCGGTTGGCTTCGTTCGCCTTATCGATTGCCTCCTGCATTTTTTCGACGGCCTTCTTTTGTTCTTCGACCGCCTGGTCCACGTCCTTTTCCGATTTCTCGGGAGTGTTCGATCGTTGCTGGGAATCGCCGAGTTTTTCCTGCACCTTGGGGATGTCCTTCTGCGAGAGTTCCTGCATCGACTTGAGGGACTCCGCCATTTTCTGGAGTGTCTTCTTGTCGATGTCGCCATTGCGGGCGGCGTCCTTCATCAACTGCTCCATCTGTTGGGTGAGCTCCTCCATCCGGCGCTGGGTTTCGGCCTCCGCCTGCTCCTGGGTTTCGAGGCGCTTGTGATTTTCGTCTTGCTCGAGTTCGGCGCCGTCCAGTCGTTCGATGCGTTGGTTTTCCTCCAGCAATTCAAGTTCACGCCGGGCGAGATCCTCAAGTTCGGTGATTTGCCGGTCGAAGCGGCTCTTGAGCAACTGCGCGTGCTCGTCACGGGTGAGCACATAGAGAATCACCGGATCCGAATACACCCGGCCGCGCTCCGGGAAATGGTCTTCCGAATACGCCCGCAAGGTGATCTTCTGCGGCGTGATGGCGAATGCCGCAGGGGAAAACGCGGCGGGTTTGAGCAAACGACGTTCCTCGGAAGCTCCTGCGGCCAGCTTCAGTTCGCCCTTGGCTGGTGTTTCATCGGTCGGCCGGGTGAATTGTCCGCTCCATTCGATGCCGGTCGTTTTCACTCCGAAATCATCCTCGGCCAGCACCTCGAAATCGATGGTCTCCTCCGGCAGCATCACCTTCTGGCGATCGATTCCCTGGAGGTAACAGGTGGGCGGCGCATCCTTCAACGCATCCACCCGCAGACGGAATCCCACCTCCCCGGCCAGCCCTAACTGATCGGTCCATGCAAACGGAATCTCGAAGGGAAGCGCGCCGATTTCCACCACCGATGTCCGCGCGACATTCCCGGAGATAGCAAGCTCACCATCGAGCGGCGTGTGTCCGCTGGCGTCCACCTTGCCCTCCTCCATGGGCAGCCCGCGGGTCGGGCCGAAGGATCCGGAGGCCAGCGGCCGGGTCATTTCCAGCTCGATGCGGACCTTGCCGCCTTGCACCGCGCTGAGCACTCCGGTGTTCAGATCCACGGTGCGCTCCGGAATCCCCAGATAAGCCGGCGGTGTCACGATCGCCCGGACGCTTTTCGCAGACGGCCGCGGCATGGGTTCCACCCGCATCTGGTGGCGCAAATCGCCGATCCGGAAAGCAATCGCAGCTTCCGCCTGTTGGCCGGGAAAGGTGAATCGATAATAGGTTTGCTTTGCCAGCGCGGTTTCCACACCGGGCTGGAAACCGTAGCGCCCGACGGCGGAGGCCGGGCGTTGTTCGGATTCTTGCGCCAGGCGCAGCGTCACCTCAAAGGCCTCGCCGAACGCCACCGCCTGATAGAGCGGCGGGTTTTCAAGTTTGGTGAACGTGTAGCGTTCGGTTTTCGAAAGCGGCATCAGCCAGCGTTCGAGGGCGTTGAATCCCGCCCGGGGCGTCAAGGTGAAGGCCACCGCCGAGGCTGCTGCGAGGGCCATCGCCGCCAGCGTCCAGCGCCGGTGTTTCTGTGGCGGCAACGCTTCGTCGAGCTTGCGCCGTCCGGTTTCGGCCGCCACGGCTTCCATCGCCGCCTGGCGCAGACGAGGTGAGAGCGAATCCGGGCTGCCCTCCTGATCCTGCAGCTCAATCACGCCGAGCAAGCGGTCCCCGAGACCGGGATACCGCTTGGCAATCAGCCGGGCGAGCTGGGTTTCCCGCCGTTGCCGCCACACCCAACGGTGCAGCCAGTATGGAGCGAACACACCGAACATGGAAACGCCGCCCACCAAAATTACCAGCCGCACCCAGCCCGGCGTCTGCCACACCCGGTCCAGCCCGTAAACCAACAGGAACGAGATCAACAACCCAATCATCCCCGCCGCAATGGATTCCAGGATTTTCACTCGCCACAGGTGACGCCGGAAATCCGCCAACTGGAGGCGCAGCGACTCCGGAATGACGACTTTGGTTGGATGAAGTGAAGTTGGCATGGGCCGGGAAAGCACGGGCAATCAGCTACGCAGAAAAGTCCCAGAAGAACCGTCACTCTTCCAGCGGAATTTCGCCTATTGAGCGATTCCCACAAGCCCCTTTGTCTGGCCCCGTCAGTCTCTTGCCCGAAGGCTCTCGAAAACACTGACATTCGAGTGTCCCCGGACGCGGCCCGGAAGTCGGATAGGCCGGAAGATCACACTTTCATTTACCAGTGGCCGTTCGATGCCGACCGTGGTAGTCGTTCGGCTTCACCGAAGATCTTTTATGAACCATCTGCTTCATCGCCGCCAATTTCTGCGCAATCTCGGATTGGGGGCCGCGTTCCTCGCCACGCCTGGCTTGTTTGCCGAGGAGCTGTTGCGCACCCCGCGCCAAGCCGAGGGCCCCTTCTATCCCGATCATCTGCCGCTCGATACGGACAACGATCTGCTAGTGATCAATGATCGCATGACCCCCGCCGTGGGCGAGGTCACTTATATGAGCGGGCGCATCCTCGACGCACGAGGCGAGCCGATCCGCAACGCCGTGGTGGAAATCTGGCAGTGCGACCACCGTGGCGCTTATCTGCACAGCCAGACCGGCAACCGCGACAAGCAGGACAAGAATTTCCAGGGCTTCGGGCGCTTTGTCACCGGATCGACCGGGGAATATCTATTCCGTACCATCAAGCCCGTGCCGTATCCGGGGCGCTCGCCGCACATTCACTACAAGGTGAGGCGCGGCGGCAAGGATCTGCTCACCACGCAGTGTTACATCAAGGGTCATCCCGGCAACGCGAACGATGGCATCTGGAAAAACCTCAGGGAAGGCCGTGAACGCGATTCGGTGACGGTGGCCTTTGCGCCCCTTCCGGGCGCAAAGGCGGGCGAACTGATGGCGAAGTTCGATCTCGTGATGGGGCTGACCCCTGCCGGTTGAGCCGGTGCCAACCCGCACTCTCCGGCATCATGGCTTGAAAACGCATTTGAAGCGGCAAGTGGAGCTAGATGCGTCCGTTCCAATCGCGGCTCTCGATTTAAGCCTCCTGCAACCGCTCCATCCCGTCGGCTTGGAACCACTTGATCCGCTCGCTGCGCACTCCGCTGCTCGTGCTTCACGGAAAAAACGACGAGGTGATCCCGCCATCCCACGGACCCAAACTCGTGGAGGCCAGTCCCGCCAGCGACAAGCCGTTCAGTCTGATCCGCGGGGCCGGACACCAACGGTTAGGTATCGCCCTGATTTACCCGCACAAGCCGTTCTCCGTCCCGCCGGGACGGCTTATGAATGGTCCCGTTGGGACCGAAATATAGATGGGCGGATGTGCCATCTAGCCAAGGAGCGGCGCAACGTGTCCGCCGTGCCCATGGGAAGCCCATGACAAGCGCATTCGCTCACCCCATGGTCCTCTGATGGACCTAGGCGGATCCATGCATCGCCCTTCCTTGGACCGTTCGGTCAGCCGAGGCGGTTGAGTTCGCGGGCGACGATCATCAGGGTCTCGCGGACGCCGGGGGCGAAGCCGCCGGCGGTTTGCACGGCGAGCAGGACCGAGCCTTCGCGGATGAATTCCAGAGGGACGGATCCGCAGTAGAGTTTCAGGCTACCGCTACCGAAGCCGAGGCTGGGAAGCAGGTTTTTGAGGGCGTCGAGGGTGGTGATGTCTTGGGGACCCACGCGGGCGAGATTGCGCATGCCGGGCAGGGCGCGCGACCGCTGCATGATTTCTTCGGCGTTCATTTCGCGATCCACGCCGAAAATCGCCCGCAATTCGAGTTGGCGGATGTTGAAAGAGTCCGACTGGGTTTCCTCGGTGGGTTGGACGGCGGGTGTCGGTGCGGGTTCCTGCCACTGGGTGAGCGCCGCAATCGGCTGGGCCGGCGTGAGCGCGGGGCGCTGGGGCGCTGCGGAAAATGGCGAGGCCGGTGCCAGTTGCGCCGGCGTTCCGAAAGGCGATGAGGAGGCTGCCGCCGGGGCGGACTCGAAGGGGCTGGCCGCGAAGGCCCGAGCTGGAGCCTCAAAGCCGAAACCCTCGAAGGATTCGGCGACCTGGAAGGGGGAATCCATCTTGCGGCGCTCGGGCAGCTTCACCGGCCAGCCGAATTCCTCCGCTTTGGACTCAGCGGCATCATCCACCACCGCGAATGGCGCGTCCTGGCGGTTGGCCTGTTGGTTCGGGAAAGTCTCGAATATGCCTCGGTTCGTGCTCATTTTGCAAATCTGTGTGAGGTTATGCGCTGCATCCATCACGGCAACATCAGGAAAAAAACCTGAAACAAAGCGGAAAGTCGAGCCCGACCGCAAAATTTCATCCCTGCTCGGTTTCCTCCAACAGCCGCCTGAGGCGGTTTTTCATCGAAACTTTGGCCACCGCAGGCAGGCGGTCCACGAACAACACCCCGTTTAGGTGGTCGATCTCGTGTTGCAAGGCCCGCGCCAGCAAGCCATCGGCCTCGATTTCCAGCACCGAGCCGTCGAGCTGCGGCAGGGTCGCCCGCACCGCCGCCGGCCGCCGGACTTCGGCGCGGATGCCGCGGATGCTGAGGCAGCCCTCCATGCCAAGCTCCTTCTCCTGGCTGAACACCAGATCCGGATTGATGAAAATCAAGGGCATGATCGATTTGAGATCCGCATCCTTGCCGTTGACTTTGAGAAACGACACACATTCGGGATCGTGCGAAACGTCGATCACCGCCAGCCGGAGGTCCTCGCCCACCTGCGGGGCGGCGAGCCCCACGCCGTTGGCATCGACCATCGTGTCCAACATGTCGGCGATCAGTTGGATGATCGAGTCGTCCACCTCGGTGACCGGGCGGCAGCGTTGGCGGAGAATGGGTTGGCCGTATTGAACGATTTCGCGGATCATGGGTGGAGTGGCCAGAATGTGTAGCAACGCTTCCGGGAAACGTCAAATCCCGGAATAAACGCAATTCCTCGCGTACAATGCCGCCATTTCGGCTGTTATGTGAAGTAATGCACCAGCCGCTCTTGCAGAATCCCGCGCTCGCCATGTGGATGACATGGAAATGCGCGCTGATGGACCTGCCCTGCGGCGGCGGCAAGGGCGGTATCGCCTGTGACCCGGGCACCATGTCCGCCGGAGAACTCGAGCGCCTCACCCGCCGTTTACACGCTCGCCTCCTACGGTGTGAAAATCTCCGGCTTCTCCGATCTTTTTGGAGCGATCTGGAGTGACCACGGCATCGATTCTAACAAGCTCCGCAAACACGACGCCAGGACCGGCACCGCCCGCGGCTTGTTTGCGTGAAATCAGATCACCAGCTTGTCACGCACCGCGGCCCATACCCGGTCCGCTGGCAATTCGCGCTGGCAGCGCGCGTCCAGCGGGCATTTCCCACGCAGGCACGGCGCGCACTCGACGTGCCGACGCACCACCGCGTGCCGCCTGCCTAACGGACGTTTCCATGCCGGGTCATTCGGGCCGAACAGTGTCACACAAGTCGCCCCGACATGTGCCGCCAAGTGCGGCAGCGATCCGTCCGCCGCGATGACCAGCCCGTGGACTGCTAGAAGCGGCAACACTCCCGCCAGGGGTGACGCATGGAAAAACTCCACTCCTGCGCCGAGTTCATTGGCCAGGGTTTGTCCCAATCCCCGCCCCCCATCGACGCCCGTCACAGTCACCCGCCGGCCGCTTTCGCTAAGGCTGTTAGCGATGCTCCGCCACCGATCCAGAGCCCACTCGTGACTCGGGCCGAAGTCGGAATCCGGGCTGATCAGGACCGTTCCCGCCACCGCTTCGATCCCGATGGCCGCGGGCGCGAAAAACTCCGGGCTGAGGGTGTTGACGCCCATTTCCTCGACGGCTGCCAGATACCATCGCACCCGATGCTCCAATGGCTGCTCCGAAAACCCCAGCGGATGGGTGAGACTTTTTTTCAGTCGCCGGTCCTTGGGTCCCAAGCGCCGCGGCACTCCCGCGAGACTCACCACCTCAGCCTCCCATCCCGGCTCCCACACCAACGCCGCCTGCCAGGCTCCGCGAATCTGCGCCGCCACCACTTTGGCTTTCGCCTTGGCCGGGAAGGCCAGCACCTCCACGCCGGCCAGGGTTTGCCAAAACTCCCGCTGTTGCTCCCGGCAAATCACGCCGATCCCCAGCCCCGACGCCATCAGCGCGCGCACCGCCGGCACCACGAAACACGCTTCGTCCCAGCGCTCCGGCGCGGCCACCAGCAGGTCTCGTGCGTTCGTCGTCACCCGCCCATCCTAACGCCGCGATCCCCAAACGGGAACCGTAAAGTCAGCCCGTCTGTGGATCCTCCCACTGATTTTCAGCGCTGGCATCGAGCACGATTGCACCGATTACAACTCCATCACCAAGGCCACGATTTCCATCGCCAAACGCAAGGGACTGCTTGTGGTGTGAAATTCCACCTCCCGGACTGCGGCGGCGCGCTCTTCAATGGCTGCTTTTTTCTGGCGGGGCCGGCTTGGAGGCCGGCGGCAACGGGCAACCAGGGGTTCCGGACCCTCACCCCGGCCGGACGTCGCACCAGCCGCCGCACCAACGGACTTTCAGATCGACTTGATAGAGCTCGCTCATGCGGGCGGGGGTGATGACGTCGCGTTTCCTGCCGTCGGCAAACACCCGGCCATTTTGTAACAGAACGACACGGGGGATTTCCGGCGGGATCTCGCCGGGATGATGGGTCACCAGGACCAGGTCGCGCCCGGCTTTGGGCAAGGAACGCAACAGGCTTGAGAGTTGCATGGCGGCGGCGAAGTCCAGAGCGGTCGAAGGCTCGTCCAGCACCAGAACCTCCGGCTGATGAACTAGGGCGCGGGCGATGAGAATCCGCCGTCGCTCGCCCGAGGACAAACCGCCGAATTCCCGATTTGCTAGAGCCGCCACTCCCATCAGGTTCATGGATTCGATGGCACGTTGTTGCTCGGATTTGGAAAACCGCATCTCGCGGGTCCGGCCAAAGGCACCGCGCAGCGATGTGAGCACAGCGTCCAGGGAAATTTCCAGCGGGTGAAAGCGGGAGACGTCTTCCGGCATGACCACGCCGATGCGATGGCGGATTTCCTCCAGCGACCAAAGATCCTCGCCGAACAATCGACAGCGTGTCGCGGGATCAGCCTCGGGCCGCACTTCTCCCGTTAGTAATTTCAAGAACGTGCTTTTCCCGGCGCCGTTAGGTCCGAGGATTGCCACGCTTTCTCCATGACGAAGGGTGAGCGAGAAATCCCGCAGAGCGATCGTGTCGCCCCGCCAGACCCTTGCACTTTCGATTTCGAAAACAGAATGCGCCACATGCCAATCAAGTGCGGGCGCGGCTGAATCGGCGAGAAGATTCGGCGGACTGCGCGTTATCCCTGCGCTCACTCTTCCACTGGCAGGGCGCGCTGAACCGGAGGTGGCGACGGCTCGACCGGGCTTGCCTTGGGCGCTTCCGGCAGCGCTTGGTTGCCACCCTGCGCAGCGGGCGGCACGGGTTCGGCGCGGGCCGGCGGAGTCTCTTCCTCAACCGGCAGCGCACGCTGCGGTTTCACCAGCACGGCCTTGGGCGGCGGCGGATTCTCCCGGACCGTGGGGTCGACCGCCGGAATCTCCTCAACCACCGCCGCCTTCAGCGGAGCGATCTTGAGTTGGTCCTTGGTCGGCGGAGTCTTGCGCATCCGGATTTCCACGCGCCGGTTCACCGCTTGTTCCTCGCTGGTGCCGGTGATCACCAGCGGCTCGTAACGCCCGAATCCGCGGGTGCTGATTTTTGATTGGTCCATCCGCAGGGAGGTGACAAGATAGGCTTTGACCGCCTCCGCGCGCTTGATGGATAGATTGAGGTTGAAATCATCGCCGCCCACCAAATCGGTATGCCCCTCGATCCAACAATCGAGGCTCGGATTGCGGTCCATCAGCAATGCCAGTTTCATGAGGCCCACCTTGGCGCTCTCGCGGAGGTCGGAGCTGTTGAATTCAAACAGCAGGTCGCTAGGCAGCATCGTCTTCTTGCCGAGCAGGATGTTAGGTGGCAGGTCCAGCAGATCGTCGAGCGAGGCGACGCCGTCGAGGGCTCCCTTTTCGACTTTTCCGCCCGCGCCGCGTTTGATCAGCTCGTCGGTGAATTTCGCGAGATCGTTGTCGTCGTGGGTCACCGCGCCCGGGTCCACGGTCACTTGGCCGACTTCGGCAGGTTTCAGATGCTCCGGTGCGCGGCCCAGTTCCGGCAAATCCGAATCCACCTCGAACCCTGAAGAAGCTTCCATAGCGATGGCCTTTGGATCACCTGCCATCGCCGGGTTTCTCATCTGCAACGCGTAGGTCGCTTCCTTGATCTCCGGTTTGATGTCGATTTCGAGATCCTTCGGCAGGGCGGCGAGCAGATCGACTTCCTCCAACAGCGAGGACGCATCCGTCGGCGGCTGGATCACGTTTTCGGGCGGCGCGGCTTCATCGGGGTTCGTCGGGCGCACCTCCACTTGGCGAACGTTGATGGTGCCGGTGCTGAGTTCCCGCGCCTGTTCGAAGCGCAGGGCGATTTTCATTTGGTCCAAAGCGAAAAACACCCCGATGTGCAGAAGAATCGACACCAACATCGCCACCGTCGCCCACCAGCCAAGGTGCTCCGGACCGGGCAACCGATAGGTCCCCCCGCCACGCAGATCACTCCATGAATAGCCCTCGGCCATGGAATGACGATACCCGGTTCCAATCTGCTGGCAATCACGGGAATATTTGATTATCTCCGTCGTTGGCACCCAGTGTGCTCGACCCCTCGTAATCCAACTTCCCACCAATCATGGCTGCGAAAAAGACTGCAAAGAAATCGACCGACTCGCTTGCCGCCGCTCCGGTCCCCAAAAAAACCGCGAAAGTCGCGGCCAAAGCGGTCGCCAGGAAGGCCGCCGCAACTCCCGCCAAACCTCCATTGCCAAGGGCAGGAAAGACCGCCGCTTCCAAAGTCGCGGCCAAACCCTCCCCCGATGCGATTGCCCGAGCCGCCTATCTCAACTACCGCCGCCGCGTGGAACAAGGACTCCCCGGCGATACCGAGGGCGACTGGCTGGCGGCGGAGCGCCATTTCAGCGGCAGCGGCGAACTTTAAAGTTTCCCCTGCTTCCGGCTTGGAGAAATCCGCATGAGCCGCCACACTCCGCAGCGTGAACTCCTGCTCTTCTCTTGGCATCGGCTTGGCTGGCTTCGGAACCGTCGGCTCCGGCGTCTGGAACACTCTGGAACGCAACGGCCAACTCATCACCGGACGCACCGGAGGCGGGGTGCGCCTGCACATCGCTAAAATCCTCGTCCGGGATCGCAGCAAAACCCGGGCCACCACCGGCGGAGTTCCGGCGGAAATGTTCACCACCGACTGGCGCGCACTTGTCGAGGATCCCGCCGTGGACATCGTGGTCGAGTTGATCGGCGGCACCACCGATGCCTTTGAGATCGTCGCCGCCGCCTTAAGGGCTAAAAAACCAGTCGTTACCGGCAACAAGGCGTTGCTGGCCGAACGCGGCGTCGAGCTATTCGCCATTTCCAAGGAAACCGATACACCCATCCACTTCGAAGCCGCCGTCGCTGGCGGCATACCGATCATCCGCACGGTTCAGGACTCGTTCATCGGCAACCGCATCCTCTCGTTCTCCGGGATCATCAACGGCACCTCAAACTATATTCTCGGCCGCATGACCGACGCTGCCCTGACTTTCGAGGCCGCACTCGCCGAAGCCCAGGCCCTGGGATACGCAGAGGCCGATCCGGCGCTCGACGTGAATGGCTGGGACGCCGCCCACAAGGCCATTCTGCTCGCCACTCTCGCCTACGGCTTCCCCATCGACCCCGCCTCGATTCATGTTTCGGGCATCGAACAAGTCCGGCCGACCGACATCCGTTTCGCACACAGCCTCGGCTATGTGGTCAAGTTGCTCGCGGTGATCCGCGAACATCCCGATGGCGCGGTCGAACTCCGCATCCAGCCGTCCTTCATTGCCAAATCCAACATCCTCGCCTCCGTTCATGGCGTGTTCAACGCGGTCGCCGTGCATGGCGACGCCGCGGGCGAAGCGTTGTTCTACGGCCGCGGTGCCGGCCAAAACCCCACCGCCTCCTCCGTCGTCGCCGATCTCGTCGAGGCCGCCCGTTCACTCAAACAGACCGCCGGCCACCGTGGCTTCCTGCCCTATCGCGAATCCGGCCGAATTCTTCCGGTCGGTGAGACCTCCACCGCCTATTACGTGCGTTTCGATGTTACCGACCGCCCCGGCGTGATCGCCGAAATCGCTAGAATCCTTGCAGATCACCGCATTGGCATCTCCGGCACCCACTCGCCGGTCAACCCAGCCAACCCGGACGCGGAATTCGTGGACATGGTCTTCCTGCTTCACTCCTGCCCTTTCGGCAAACTGCAGGCCGCCCTATCCGAAATCGAAGCGCTCGACTGCATCAACAGCACCCCGGTGGTTTTCCGCATCGAGAGTTTGGGGTAGGCTTGCCCCTGATACACTTGGATCCTGTGACCCGAAAAAACCACCAATCTCAAATTATTCGCCATGATCAATCCCAAGCGACTCAAACAATTCCACGTCCAACCCAGCAGCGTGGTGAATCTCAAGGACTACGTGACATCAACAACTTCGCGAAGCACCTGTCCCGCAACGGCACGCTCATCCTCAAGTTTTTCCTCCACCTCTCCAAGGACGAGCAGAAACGCCGTTTCCTCGAACGCCTGACCAATCCGGAAAAACACTGGAAATTCTCCGAGGCGGACCTTGCGGAGCAAGAGCACTGGCAGGCCTATCAGAAAGCCTTCGAGGCAGTGCTCTCCGCCACCAGCACCAAGCGCGCCCCGTGGAACATCGTCCCCGCCGACCGCAAATACGTCGCCCGCGCCATCGTGGCGAACGTGGTGACCACGGCGATTCAGAATCTGGGTCTTGATTTTCCGGAAGTCACTGCCGAAAAACTGGCCAAACTCGCCGCCGCGCGCGCGCGATTGGAGAAGGATCCAAATGGCGGGGACTCGCAGGAATGACTTGCGATCTCATCCCTCAAAGGCATTTGCGGGCACACCTTTGATATTCAAACCCCGGATGACGAACAGGCGGCCGGCATGTTCCTCCTTGGCGGTCTTATGGACGCCGGTCGTGACAAACAGATCCGCTAGGTCGGGTCCGCCGAAAGCGCAGGCGGTGCTTTCCAGGCAGGGCAGCGCGATGCGGTGCAGCTCGTTTCCGTTAGACGGGTCGAAACACGAGACGCATCCGCCGTGGCAGAAGGCGATCCAGAGATTCCCATTGGCATCGAGGGTCATGCCGTCCGGCGAGGCGTCGATGTGTCCGGTGGCCACTACGCTGCGGAGGTTGCGCAGATGGCCGCCATCATAATCGAAGGCGAGCACTTCCCTGCGCGGGGTGTCGATGTAATAGACGGTTTTCCCGTCAAGCGACCAGGCGATGCCATTGGAAGTGGTGACCGGGCCGAAGGCTTCGTGAACGGAGAGGTCGGGATCGAGCCGATAGAGCCGCGCCGCGCCGGTTTTTCTCTCAAGACTGATGGAGCCGGCGAAAAACCGGCCGTCGGGCGAGCACTTGCCGTCGTTAAAGCGGTTTCCGGGTTGGTCGTGTTCGGGATCGGCGATGGGGGTGAGAGCGCCGGTTTCCTCGTCAAGAAATTGAAATCCGCGATCCCCGGCGATGACGAGCCCGCCGCTTTCGCGGGGAACGACGGTGCCGACGCGTTGTCCGACATCCCATGAGCGTTCGCTGCCGTCGGCCGGATCGTAGCGGTGAACGCGATGGCCTTCGATATCGACAAAATAGAGGGCACCCTGCCACCAGATCGGGGCCTCGCCCCATTGACAGCGGATGTTTCCAACCGGTTCGGTGCGGATCATGGCGGGAGCATAGCGCCTCGGAGAGCGGGTACCAACGCAAAATCGCCAATCCGGGGCTTTCCTTTCGGCATGCGACTTGGCAGAGTGTTTTTCATGCGCAACGAGGCTCGCGGCGATGTTTGGAAGGTCTGGATTTACGCTGCGGCTGCGGTGGGACTTGGCGCGTGGATTTCCCCGCTGCTTTACAATGCTGGAAAAGCGCTGGCGGAAGTCTCGTCGAGGAAATCCACCAATGGATTTCTGGAGTGGCTGGCCGAGCAGTGCCGGAGGGCGGATTTCCCACGGTTTTACGAGGCCGGCCTGTGGCTCGCGGCGGCCCTTTTATTTCTCCCGTGGATGGAGTGGCTCCACGCCAAACGCGGCGAGGCGGGGGACGGAACTGGCGGGCCATGGCTTCTGCGCCTGCCCGATGGCGCGAGGACCCCGGCACGCGGGCAGCCCTTGCGGAAAAACCTGCGGGGTTTGTGGCACGGATGCGCGGGCTTTCTGGCAGTCGCTGGGCTGCTGCTCTCGATGGGAGTGGCCCTCGTGCCCGCGGGATTCTTCACGCTGCGCAATCCGGCGGAGGGACTGGCCATGCTGGCTTTGCGCACTTGCGCGGGCTCGCTCGCCCTGGCCGTGCTGATGGAATTGTTTTTCCGGGGAGTCACTTTGGGAATCTTCCTGCGGGCAATGCGGCCGGCGGCGGCCATCGGCATGTCCGCGGCGTTTTTCGCCCTCGCGCTCTCGGCCATTCCACCGCCGGGCCTCAACGTCACCGACGCCGAGGCGGCGGGCACCGGCTTTGAATTGTTAGGGCGGATCGCCGGCCGTTTCGCCGATTGGCGGAACGTGGGCGGGGGGCTGGTCCCACTGCTGGCCCTCGGCGGCGTGCTGGCATACGCGCGCTTGCGGACGGCTTCGCTGTGGCTGCCCGTCGGCCTGCATACGGGATGGCTTTTCGCGAGAGGAATGCTCGGCGCACTGAGCGAAGCCACAGGCAACCTCGGCACCGGCGAGCCGATTCTATCAGGAGTTTTGCTTCAACAGGGGCTCATTCCCTTGATCGCCATCGTTCTCGCCAGAGTGCTTACCGATTTTCTCACCGTAAACCACGATGACGAGAGTGCCATTAGTCCCTGAAACCGCCGGATGGAAAACGGCGGCCGCGCGTGTCCTCGACCTGCTCTATCCGCCGGTCTGCACGCTTTGCGCGGCGAACCTAAGCCACGGCCGCGCGCTTTGCGATGCATGCGGCGAGGATTTGCCACGGTTGGCCGAGCCGTTCTGCCAGTCATGCGGCGAGATGTTTTGCGGGCAAATCGACGGTCCGTTCGAATGCCCGAATTGCAACGATCTATCGTTCGCCTTCGAGTTCGCACGCCCGGCGATGGTTCGCGACGACCGCACTCTCGATTTGATCCACCGCTTGAAATACGGCCGGGAGATCCACCTGGCCGCTGAGCTTGGATGCCTGGCCTGCGAATCGTTCGCCGATCCGCGGCTGGCTCCGGCGTTGGACGGATCATGGCCGTTGGTCCCGGTGCCGCTGCACCGCAAGCGCCTGAAGCACCGCCATTTCAACCAGGCGGAGGAAATCTCGCAGGCCCTCGCCAGGCACACCGGCCTGCCCGTGCTCAAGGCCCTGCGCAGGACCCGCCAAACCGAAACCCAAACGCTGCTCTCGCGCAAGCAGCGCATGGAAAACCTCCGCGGGGCTTTTGTCATGACCCGCCGCGGTCTGCGCTGGACCGCGGCTTCACCCCAGGGCGCTGTGCTGATAGACGACGTGCTCACCACCGGCTCCACCGTCAACGAATGCGCGAAAACCCTGCGCGGCGCGGGATTCCGCAAGGTGTTCGTGGTGACGGTGATGCGCGGTTAGACGGGCGGGCGGGCGGGCGAAAACAACCGTAGCACGAAGTGACAGATCGCGGCGGTGATCCCCAGCGTCACTAGCGGAAGGATTCCGGAGCGCAGGCTTTCACCGACTCCCCACGGATACAGGGCGTGACCGGGAACCGTCTGATAGTATAGGTTGAACGCCTTGAATACGATGATCCATCCGGCATGCAGGCCGATGGAAAACCACAGCGATCCCGTGCGCACCCGCGCCCATGCGAGAATCAGGCCCACCGCCAGCAGGGTGGCGAAATCCGCCACAAAAAACAGCGGATCGGTGAAATGCAGCAGGATTTTTCCAAGCAGCCGGAACCCGGCAAACGCCTGGCCGGGATCAGCGATTACGGTGCCCGCGGGAGGCTCCAGAAAGTGGAGAAAGGCAAATAACAGCGCGGAGCCGATGCCTGCGGCGGCCGCACGCGCGACGCGCAACCACAAGCCTAACAAAACCCCGCGAAACAGCCATTCCTCCAACAACGAGGCCGCCACCGCGGGGATGAGGACCTTCGAGACCAGCTTTCCAAGCGAGGGCGGCGAGGGCTTGGGCACGTAGGCTCCCGCCACCTCAAGAATGGCGCCGAGGCCCCACAACATGCCACCGGCGACGACACAACCGATCACGATCTGCACCGCGACCGAACTCCAGGACAGCCGCGACCACGAATCCGTGGCTCCAAGACCCGCAGCGGATCGCAGCCTCCGGATCCGGCGCAACAACACCGGCAGAAGAAACAACGCGGACAACAGCATCGCCCGGTTGAAATACCGGCCAAATTTCGCGCGCCCGCATGCATCTCCCAGCCATTCCAGAAAGGCCGGCATGGCACTCACTTCCGCGGTGAACGCGAGGTGTTTTCCTGCCCGGAAAAGCCAAGGTGAAACCACGGCGGCAAGCACCAGTGAGCCGGCCACCCAGGCCACCGCCGCACCCACTTCTGACTGAAAAAATCGTTTCACCCGGGCGGGTTTTGACCACGCCACGGCCGGTTGTCGAGAACCGCATCCAAATACGGCGCTCACCGAACCTCTTTACTGCTACCCAAGGCGATGTTGAGCTGCAACCACAGCGAATGTTCGTCGCCGCCCCCACTGATGGAGTCGAAGTTGTATTGGGTGCGTAGCCCGATGCGCCGCCCGTGATCGAACCACCAGCTAACCGAAGGGGAAACCCTAAACCGTTCGCCCTGCCCAAAGTCATCGATCCCTTCCACCCAGCCCAACCTCAAGCCGGTGTCCAGCCGCTCGTTCCAAGTGTATATGGCGTGGGTATAAAACCCGCATTCCTGATAGCTGCCGCGCAAGCTCTCGTCGATGACGCCGTCCTCATCGTCATCATGCTCGCTGAAGGCCGCCACATCCCGCCAAAGGAATTCGCAGCGCCAGCGGAATACCCGGCCGCCGGGTTCCAGCCCGCGCTCGCGCCATAGATACTCGGCGTCGATTCCATAAACATCGCTTGCCCGCCCGAATCCGTTAGTCCCGCCCGCCCATGACACGCCACCGGTGATCGCGTGGAAATCGTCGAAGCGATAGCGGCCCATCAGGCGCGCCGTCCAGACGTCGTCCGCCAAGGCGCTGTCCTCGCCCTCGTGCGGCGCCTCCTCCGCGTGTTCCGCGCCATGCCCATGGTCGAGCGGGCGCGCATTTCCAAATCCCAGCGACGCGATGCTAACAAAAGCAGGATCCATGCCGAAGGGCAGCGTCCAACTCGCCTCAGCGCCTTGCATCAACAGCCCGTCGTCACCAAGAAAGCGACTGAGCACCATTTCCGAATCGGCAAAATCCCAGGCGTGGAGATGCTTGTCGTTGAGGGTGCCGTAACGCGCGAGATACTGGCCGCCCTTGAGTTCCAAACCACCGGGAATATTCACGATTTTGCCGAAGGCTTCCTCGAGTTCCCCGTCCCAGTCCCCTTCCCCGTCCTGGAAAAACAGATAGTTGGCGAACCCCTCAAGGTATTTCGTGCGGAGCGAGAGTCCCGGCTCCACCGCCTGCGCCGAGAACGATTCCCGCTGCGGATCGTGCCCGCCTGACGCCAGTTCCTCCGTGTCGCCGGTGGTAAAACCACCCGCGGAGTGGAGGTGCATGTTAGGAAACAGGATGCCGCCGATGTTCCAGTCGTTGAAACGTTCCCAAGCGTCGGGTGATTCGGCCGGAACGGCGGCGGCCGGGAGGCAAGCGGTCAGGGCAAACAAAGCGAGTGGGATGCGTGGGTGTGTCATGGGTGTAATGATAGAGTGGTTGCTTCAGCAGGATCGCCCACGGGAACGGCCGAGCAGGCCGTATTTCGGACTGAACAGGAACGCGATCACGAACACCGCCCCGAGCACCAGCACGATGGCGGGACCTTGTTCGATGTTGAGCCACCAACCGGCCAGCACAGCGAAGGCGGAAGCCAGCCCTCCTAACAAGGAGCCTCCCCAGAACATCGCGTTGGTCGAGTCGGTCAGCAGATAGACCGTCGCCGCCGGGGTTACCAGCAAGCCGAGCGCGAGCATGCAGCCCACCGCCTGAAGCGAGGAAATCAGGACCACGATCAACACCGCCAGCAGCAGATAGTTGAGCGCCCGCACCGGCACGCCGAGCGTGGCCGCAACCTCGGCGTCGAACAAGGTCATCAGCAGCGGCCGGTGCAGTGCGGTTAGAATCCCAAGCGCGCCGAAGGAAATCCAGAAGTTAGTCCACAGGTCGCTGTCGCGGAGACCCATGATGTTGCCGAACAGCCACTCCTCCATTTCTTGCGCCACGCCGATGCGGCGCAACAGGATGATGCCGCCGCTGAACGCCGCAGTGTAAAGGATGGCCAGCGCGGAATCCTGGTCCAGCCGCGAGCCGCGCGATACCGCCAACGAGCCAAGACCGATCAGCAGCGCCGCGAACAGACTGCCAAGGAAGGCGCTCCAGTCATGCAGCCCGACGAGCAAAATGGCCACCGCGATGCCCGGCAGCAGCGCGTGCGACAGCGAGCCGACCTTGAGCGCGGATTTTTTCAACACCACGAAGGCGCTGGCATAACCGTTAGTGAGGCCGATCATCAGCGCTGCCAGGATCGCCCGCTGGTTGAAGGGATGCTGAAACGGTTCTAGCAACCATTCGATCATGCGACCTCCTTTTCTGTCGCGGACAGCGCTCCAAAGGTCGCGTCCAGAGCGGCTTCATTGAAAACCTCCGCCACCGGCCCGAAGGCGATGGCTTTGCGGCGCAGCAGCAGCACCTCGTCATAAATGCCGCGCACGGTGTCCATGTCGTGATGGGAGGCGATCACCAGCCGGCCCTCCCCGGTGATTTTGCGCAAGGTGGCCGCGAGCGCGGATTTCGACGGGCGGTCGAGGCCGCTGAAGGGTTCGTCCAGCAGCAGCACGTGGGCTTGCTGGGCGAGGGCGCGGGCAAGGAACACCCGCTGCTGCTGGCCGCCGCTCAACCGGCTGATCTGCCGGTCGCCCAGATCGGTTAGTCCCATCAGCTCGATGGCGCGGTCGATGGCGGTCTCATCCGCCGTGGAGAATGGCCGCCACCATCCGGCCTGCGGGTAGCGACCCATCCGGACCACGCCCCTAACCGTGATTGGAAACTGCCAGTCCACATCTTCCCGCTGCGGCAGATAGGCGATTTCCCGACTCCACTTGGCGACCTTGGTGCCACGCCACAGGATGCGGCCCGCGGCGATTGGCAGGAGCCCGGCCACCGCCTTGAGCAAGGTGCTTTTGCCAGCTCCGTTAGGACCGATGAGCGCCACGCAGGCGCCGCACGATGTTGCAAACGAAACGTCCTGCAACGCGTCGAGCTCGCGGTAGCGCACGCCCAGGTTTTCCACCCGCAATTCGTGGTGGTGGTGGTGATGGGCGCAGGTTGGGTGGCTCTGATGACTCATGTTTTCGTTTTTCAATGCGGGTGCCATTCGTAGCGCAACGTTTCCTCCAGCCGGCCGGTGCCAATCGCATAGCGGGTCTGATCCTCGTAGCCATCCGGCATCACGGTGAGAAACACCGCCGTCTCGGGGCTGGCCTCGCCGAAGTCCGCCTGCAAGGTGAGATCCAACCCGTCGCCTTCAAAGGGGATCGCGGCGGCGTGCTCGGATTCACCGGCGGGAGGATTCCGCAAGTCCAGCAGGATGGTTCCAGCCGCGGTTTGCAAGGTCACGCGTTGGGCCGGAGCCAACAGCCTGAGGCGCAGGACCGCGGGGCTTTCGCCGGAAGCACGCGCGGCTGACGCGGCTGGCGCCATCGCAACCGGCTCCGCCGAGGTGAGTTTCCGCAGCGGGATCGCCAGCAGGCCCAAACCCGCCAGCACCGCGGCGGTTCCCGCCAGCGGGGATGCCAACCAAGCGCCGGCGTTCATGGTGCGGTCAGGGCTTTGGTGACCGCAGTCACGTTGTGGCGGATCATCGCTTCGAAGCCCGCTTCCCTGCCGGTGCCATTGCCATCGGATATCATCGGCGTGCCGAGACGGGCACCGGTGGCGGTGGCGATCGACTGGAGCACCTTGCCGTTGGTGTTCTTTTCCGGAAAGACGGCGCGAACTCCGGATTTTTTCACCGCTTCAATGGTCGCCGCCAGATCTTGCGGCGTGGTGTTCTGCTCTCGGGTCAAACCCGCGACAGCGATCACCTCGAAACCGAACTCTTTCGCGAAATACGCGAAGGCATTGTGGGCGGTCACCAGTTTCCGCTGCCCGCGCGGCACCTTGACCAGCTCGCCTTTCGCCCAGCGTTTCAAGGTGTCCAGGCGCTGGCCGTAGGCATTGGCATTGGCGGTGAACTCGTCCTTTCCAGCCGGGTCCTTGTCCGCAAAAGCCTGCGCCACCACCCGCGCGGCGCGGCGCATGTTGTCAACCCCGTGCCACCAGTGCGGATCGAGCGCACCCGCACCATGCGACGGACAGCAGGTGTAAACCGCGTCCTTGCCCACCGTCAGCGAGGGAATCGTCCGGCCGACCTCAATCACCGTGACACCACTCAAAGCCGTCTTCAAACGCTCCAGATAGGGTTCCTGGTTCTTGCCACCGGCCAGCACCAGCGCCGACGCCTGCATGCGTTTCAGATCCGCCGGGCGCGGCTCGAAGCGATGGGGGTTTCCCCCTTCCTCCACCAAATCAAAGACTTGCACCCGCTGGCCGCCGACTTGCCGCGCCAAATCCGCCATCAGGGGATGCAAGGCGGAAACCTGCATCGGCACCGCCCCGGCGCAAACCGCCACCAACATCAGAACCAGCGACGAAAGGATCGATTTTTTCACGCCGGGAAAGGTGATGCACAGAAAAGCTAATTGCAAGCAGTTTGCGTTTTCATACGGCGAAAATTTTCCTGCCCCTGTGGCCACGGCCTGGGCTGTCCCCCCGCTTTTTGTATACAAATCTTCCACCGGCAAGGCAACCAACGCGAACAGAACCGGTAGATTTCCAGCGGATCAGGTCCGCGCAAGTCGCGTTCTTGATAAAAGGATTCTCCAATTGCCAGGAGCCCGGGATTCAGGCAGAAATTCAAGATTGATGGGGCGAGTCGCGCATGGTCATGGGCGATCATGCGTCGCCCCTGCTTGATCCAGCATGGGGGCTCTCTAGAAATTATCCTCGTCACGGGCGGGCGGATGGGTGGAAATTCCGCTTGTGATCCATCCAACCGCCATCGTTTCACCACTTGCCAAAATCGGGAACCAGGTCCGCATTGGG
Source organism: Prosthecobacter debontii (assembly GCA_945869465.1). GTDB lineage: Bacteria > Verrucomicrobiota > Verrucomicrobiia > Verrucomicrobiales > Akkermansiaceae > Luteolibacter. Next base: position 5,172 of record CAMBPB010000036.1, on the reverse strand, counting down.
CCTTATTGCGTGATCGGCGCAAATGTGGAGCTGGGAGACGAATGCGTGTTGCACTCACACGTGGTGTTGGATGGCCACTCGAAATTCGGGCGCGGCAATGAGTTTTTTCCCTTCGCGATGATCGGCGGCAAGAGCCAGGACCTCAAGTATCTCGGCGAACCGACCGCGCTTGAAGTGGGCGATCACAATGTGTTCCGGGAAAACACCACGGTGCATCGCGGGACCCATGAAAACCTGCCGACGCGGATCGGCTCCCACAACCTGTTGCTTTGTTATGCGCACGTCGCCCACGACTGCCAGCTCGGCGATCACATCATTCTCTCAAACTCCGTCGGTCTGGCCGGCCACATCGTCGTTGAGGATTACGTCATCGTTTCGGGATTCGCCGGGGTCCATCAGTTTTGCCGGATCGGCAGGCACTCGATTATTGGCGGCCTCTCGAAAGTGGTGCAGGATGTGCCGCCCTTCATGATCGTGGATGGCAATCCGGCTGCCACCCGCGGGGTCAACATCATCGGATTGCAACGCCGGGGAATCCCCGATGAGGACATCCGCGCGCTCAAGGCCGCTTACAAGAAATTGTTCCTCAAAAAGGACGGCAACCTCGCCACTTCGATCAGTGCGCTCAAAGCGAGCCACACTGGGGATACGCCGCAGGTGGCGCATTTGATCCAATTCATTGAGAACTCCGAGCGGGGAATTATCCGCTGAAGTCCGCTGAAGGATCTTGGCGAGTCGGGACAAGACGTCCCTGCTCCTTAAAAAAAGAGGCCGCCGGGGCACCCACCCCGACGGCCAAGCTGAACAACTTCAACACATCAGCGATTTGACCCGCCATGTTAATGAAGCTGACAACTGCTGTTCACCCTTACATGAAAACGCGAACTTACGTACGGTCTTCATGTGGGTTCGACTCCCGGGCACGGGTGGCGTTCAAAAATTTCCGAGAAATTTTGCCTGGCGGGAAAAGTGAGTCGGATGGGGGACCGGCTTGCGGATTATTTGCGATGCGCCGGGCGGAACGAAGATTTCATCGGGCTGGTGGTGGCAGCGGGAATGGCTTTGGGCGGCACCGCATTTCCGCTGCCGCCGCCTTTGCCGGTGGCTTCGACCCGCGGGATTTCGTCGACGCCGGGCAACACACCGTTCCCATTGCCAAACTTGTGGGCATCGGCGGAAACCTTGTAGCGGGCATTCATGTCGATCTGAACGTCATTGAGTGAACGGTCGTTTTTGACGATTGTCGGCTGGATGAAGACCATCAGCTCGGAGCGGTCGTCCCGATTGGTGGAGGTGGAAAAAAGTCTGCCAAGGTAAGGGATGTCACTGAGGATCGGGATGCCGCTCTTTTCCTCATTCTTTTTGTTCACGATCAGACCGCCAAGCACGATGGTTTCCGCGTTCGGAACGGTGGCCGTCGTCACGAGTTCGCGGGTGGAGATGCGCGGCACTTCGAGATCCTCGCCGTTGCTGCCCGCTCCCGCGAGTCGCTGAACGCCGTTTTGCTCGTCGCTGAGCAGGTAGATCTGCATGGTGATTTCGTTATCGGAGTTTACGAGGGGGATCACTTCCAGTTTCAGGACGACGTCCTGATACTCGATGTTGGTGCTGGCGCCACCGGTGGAGAAGCTGTTGCTGCTGGTGGGAATGGCGATGCGCTCGCCGCTGGAAATCGTGCCCGGCTGATTATTTGAAGTGAAGATGCTGGGTCTGGAAAGCACGGTGAAATCCGTCTTCGACTGCAGGGCTTTCAGATAGACGCTCAGATCGCCAACTTTGCCATAGGCTTGCAGGCCGGCACCGGAACTCAGGGACCCGGGATGGAAATCGGTTGCGGCGGCGGTTGCGGCGGATGGAATAAGCGGCAGGATCGGCAGAATCGGGCCCAAGCCGCCGCCGCCGCGGGCGACGACGTCGCCGCCGCGGTATAGATAGTCCATGCCGAACTCGCGATTGTTGGCGAAGGTGAGCTGGCCGATGACGGTGGAAATCATGACTTGATCGGGTTTGACATCGATTTGATCGAGCAGGCGCTCGATGATTTCGAGGCCGGAGGGAGGGCCTTGGACGACGATCGAGTTGGTGATGTTGTCCGCCACGAGCAGGGTGCGACCCACCAGCACCGACTCGGGAGCTGCGCTGATGACGGAGCCACCCAAGCCACCTCTCCCGCCGCCCATACCGCCAGAAGAACTGCCACCCCCGAAGCCGGAACTGCCGGTGCTGGAACCGCCTAAACCCGAAGAGGAACCGCCAATTCCGGAGGACGAGCCGGAAGGGCCAGAGCTGCGGGCGGTGGTTGGCTGGCGGTTATTGGTTTGGGTGCGGCCGCCTTGAGCACCAGCGGCTCCACCGGTTGAGCCGCCGCCTTCGCCAGTGCCGGAGAAGGCGCGGGTCAGAGCGTCACTGGCGATGGGAAGGAAATCGGAAACGGTGAGGAAACGGAGTTTGCGGCGCAGGAAGGTTTTGTCGCTGGTCGGCACATCGAACTCACGGATGAGCCCTTCGACGAACAGCAGATCCACCGGGCGTCCCATGGCAAAGATGCGGTTGGTCCGAGGTTCCGGGATGATTTGCACGGGAGTTTCCTCCCCGGCTCCTGACGAACCGGCCACCCCGGCGGCGGCACCTGGCTGGGCCACCCCCCCCGCTGGAGGGGCAGCGACACCGGCATCCGTGCGTTGGATTCCTGCGGTTTTCTGCGTGCTCTGCTGCGCGGTGAGCAATTCGGTGAGCGTGGTCGCGATTTCCGTGACGTCGGCGTATTGGACCTTGATGAAACGGGTGGATTGCACGGAGCCCGGAACATCAATCGAGTTCTTGAGTTCGACGAGGCTGCTGATCAGCGAGGCTTTTTCCGTGATGATCACCGCCGAGGCGTTTGGAACGGCCGAAATGGAGCCGTAGGCTCCGAGTTGTCCCACGACCTGGGTGAAAATGTTCACCGCCTGATCCGGCTTGATGTGGCTGAGGGTCATCACGTAGGTGATGACAACATCGGTCTCCGGAAGGGTGGAGTTTTCGTTGTAAACATCCACAACCACCCCGGTCGGTCGGGTCCCGCCCGTGGCAAGGGTGAGCACATCCAGCTGCGGATCCTGAGGATGCTGGACAAAGACGAAGCTCTCGAGAACGGCGGCTTTCCGGAGCAATTCTGCGGCGGAGGCGAAGGTGAGCGGATCCTGCGCACTGGCTTCCTGGACGAAGGAAAACTCAGCAGCGGAAGCGGCGGCAGTGACGAGCACCCGGCGGCCGGTGTAGCGGCGATAGAGCCCGGCGAGGGCATTGCCACTGAGTTTGGGTTCGATGATGTCCTCAGTGATTTTGTTATCCCCGAGTGGGATGCCCGGTTGCACGGGAGGCAGATTGGCCATCGGTTTGAGAGGACCGGGCGCGGGCGGTTTTGCGCCGGGACCACCGGCGGCCGGGGGCGCGGGGGCTCCGGGAATGGGAACACCGGGCGGAGCGGGCGTGATGGGGGCCGGAGGAGCCTCAGCAGGTTGTTGACCCGAGGCGGGCACCCAAGCGAGGAGGAGCAGAACGATGGAACGGTGGAAGGACATGGAAAAGGACGGTGAATTGCGGATAGGAGGCCAGGTCTAGCGGCCGCCGCGGCGGTCCGGACGGTGACTGGATGAATTTGATTGGCCCTGCGGGGCTTGCGGGGCCTGCGGGGCGGCACCACCCGGAGTGGGCGGCGGGACGACCCGTGGGCGCGGCTGGCGGATACCCGGGTTGGGCTGGCCGGGTTGGGCTGGCGGCTGGGCTTGCGGGTGAATGCCCGGAGGAAGTTTCGGAGCTGCTTTTGGCGCAGGAGGAGCGGCCAACGTCAGGAGTTTTTCATCGAAGCCGACGGTGCCGGTCGAGGAACCGATGGTAAGTCGGACCACCGTGCCGAGAGGATCCCCGGGTTTGCGGGTGACCCCAAGGATTTTAAAGCCCTCCCGAGGCCGGTCTGAGTCCAGGGTGATGCGTTCATCGGGTTTTTTCTTATTCAGGAGAGTCACATGCCAGCCACCGATGATCGGTGAAACCCCGCCGAGGGCGTAGTCGGCAAGCTCGTCAACTGGATCAGCACCCACTGGCGGCGGGGGTTTGGAGGTAAATGGCGAGTTTGTCACCAAGGTGCTGTATTTGGTGGGCAACACTTTTTTCGGCAAATCCGCGCCGGCCCAGCCGGTGAGGGCGAGCGTGAGAACGAGGATGCAAGGATGAGTGTTCATGGCGGGAATGTGGGGTTGAAACGAGGCGTTTGCGAGCCGGAAAGCATCAGGTGGGCGGAAGTGGCACGAACCATTGTTCGACGGTGGCGGTGCAATCGATCTTGGTGTCGTCCTGCTTGTTGGGTGAAATCAGGATTTTGGAAGCGACCCGCAATTGCTCGGGGTTATTGAGGCGGGAGAACCATAGGTAAAGCGCCCCTTCGGCTCCGGTCACGGTGAACTGGAATTTGGCGCGGTGAAAATAAAGTCCCGGAGCGGCTTCCGTGGGCAATGGCTTCTGGGTCTTGATGGTCAGGCCGGAGGTCTTGGCCTCGCTTTCGCAAAGCTGCTGGAGCTTGGTCTGGACATCCTGGTTGGCGGCCGGCGGCGGCTCGTGCTTGGCGAGCCATTCCATCTGGTCGAGGACCTGCTCGCGGCTGGCGCTGAAAATTTCCGCGGTGTCGAGCTTCTGGCGGGCCTGATCGCGCTGGCGGTCAACCTCGAGCCGCTTGGTTTTGAAAAACCCGACGGCGAGGAAATTGAGCACGACGAAACCCGCGGTGGCAAAGAAGAGCAGGAGTTTTTTTTCGCGGGGTGACATGAAAGAAGGGGTGAGATTGCAATTTCAGAGTCGAAATTTCAAATTCTGCTGATGAATGAACACCGGTTCCGGTGAAATTTGTCGGTCGGAGTGGTTACGGAGTGAGTGGAACTTCGCCGCTGAAGACGAATTCCCAGCCGCGGGTGGATTGATTGGGCTCGGGAGTCTGCCAAGTGAAGTTGGCGAGGTCGTTGTTTTTCGAAAGTTTCAGGCTGAAGGTGTTGACGGCCTGGAGTTGTGGAGCTTCGCCGAGCAGCTTGATTTCCGTCGCGCTGATCTCGGCGGTCCGGAGGCGCAGGCCGCTGCCGGGCGTGATGCAGGCGGCGACCCGGTGGAGGATGTCCACCGGCGAGTTGGTGAGCTCAATGG
>CAMBPB010000035.1 GCA_945869465.1 Prosthecobacter debontii | reverse complement strand
AGCTCTGCTGGAGGGTCCAGCTGCTCAGATCCTTGGTGACCCAGACCTTGTAGTTTCTACCCGCTACGGTCTGGATCGGCATGGTGTAGATCGAGCCATTGTGGGTGCCTGTTGGCTGGAGTTTGGATGAACGGTCGGTTGGATTCGTACCAGCCACATACTCCATGAGGTTGCTGGTGCCGTCGCCGTCCGCATCTGCCAGTGGGTTCAGCATTTGGCCTGGGAAGTATTGATTCTCCCACTGGTCGGGAAGGCCGTTGGCGTTCGCATCGGGATTGGCGGCGTTTCCGGTGAAGAGCACCTGAATTAGCCCGCTCTTGTTCTCATTAGTCCCGACGGCTGAATTCCCGGTGGCAAAGGACGATCCGATGGAGGCGTGGTTGGTCATGCTGCCAACAGACACACTGCCGCCGCCCGAGTCGATATCGGCCACGGCCGGAATGGCTGCAGCAAAAAACCACATATAAACTAACTTCATTCGCCAGAATTTACTAACCATCCTTTTTAGTCAATTAAAATAATTGCTAGGAAATTGCTTTCCCGGTGAAGGCCGTTGAAAGAGCCGGTGGCCGGACCGGATGGCGGGGAAAAGGGGGTTGCATCCCGCATTGCGGCAGCCATCGACGTAATCCTTCACGAGATCCCGCTTCGCCGCGCGCTTCATGCTGCAGAATCCCCCGTAGCTGGCGGAGCTGTCCCACAGCGCGAATCCATCATGGTGCCTTGTGGTCAGGACCATGTATTTCATTCCCGCATCCTTGGCGGCTTGGGCCCACGCGGCACCATCGAAGTGCTTGGGGGCGAATTCGTCGGAGAGTTTGGCATATTCCGAGGCAGGGATTTTCTCGTTGTGCATCACCCACTCGCCGCGGGCGGGAATGGCGTAGAGTCCCCAATGGATGAACATGCCGAATTTCGCGTCACTCCACCATTTCATGTCTTCGGCAGGCAACTTGATGCTGGAGTCCTTGAGCGAGTCCTTGCTCTTGAAAACGACCGAACTCTTGAGTTTGGACGCCAGTTCGGCACCTTGCATCGATTCCTGTGCGAGGGTGGTTCCGCAAAGAACCATCCCGGCAATGAGGAATGTGGCGAGTGATTTCATTGGATCATGTGTTGTGTTCATAAGAATTTGAGGCGTAGGAATCCCTTGCCCGTGAGCCCGGTGGAGGCATTGAGGCGGAAGCTGTGATATTCGTAATCACCGGTGGCGGGCCAACCCGTGGGCACGATGGCTGGCGTGACTTCCGTGACAGGCGATATGAAGTTGTTAAGATCAATCGAACCTTCCACGGTGTAAGTGACACCGTCCCTGCTGGCGGTGGAGCCGCCGGTGAAATCGGCACCCGCGCGGGTGGCGAAGGTGAGGATGAGGCCGAGCCCGTTCGATGGAATGATCCCGGTGCGCGTGTCCATATACCCGATGCTGGAGCCGTCCAGCGGATCGCCGTTGAGTGCGAACTCAGTGATGTTGCTTGCGCCGTCTCCATCGGGATCGGCGGCGGGAGATGGATCCTTGCCGCCGGATCCACCGAGACCCTTGGTGGCGGCCCATGCCAGGTAGGCTGGACTGGCGGCAACCTCGATGCTGCCATTGCCGGTGATCGCGCCGCCCGAGTTGGAACTGTTATATACGCCCGAGGATCTGGATGCTCCATCGATAATCAGAGTGGCGACGACATCGGTCCCGGAGTTTGGAAGATCGAGGACCGCTGGCGAGCCCGCAGTCGTGCCGATGCTCAGGGTGGACGTATCCGCCAGTTTCGGAAGCTGCAACCGCAAGGTACCGGCTTCGACGGTCGTGTTGCCGGTGTAGGTGTTTTGGGCGGAGAGTTCCAATGTTCCCGCGCCGGTCTTGACGAGGTTGCCCGAGGGAGTGCTCTGCTTGACGACGCCGCTGATGAGAAGGTCGGTAGCCGCGGCACCGTCGGCCACGTTGATCGCCAGGGTCGGGCTGCCGTAATCGGGGCGGATCAGGATCCTGCTGGAGACTGTGGCGGTCGTCGCGCCAGCCAGGGAGTTGAACGCGGTGTTTCTCCAATTGATCTCCCCGCCTGAGATAGTGCCGCCGGTCATGTTGACAGTGGCGTCCTTGATGAAGCTGGTCGTTAGCGTGTTGTCGACCGTGCCGCCGACGACGTTGAGCGTGTCGATCTTCTTGCCGGAGTTGGCACCGAAGCCTCCCCAGTTGGCACCGGCGATGCGCAGCGTGCCTCCGCTGTTCACCGTGACGGGTCCGCGGATCGCGGTGTCGGTGGTCGATGATTCAAGCGAAAGCGTGCCGCCGTCGATGACCGTGCCGCCGCTGTAGGTGCTGACACCGGTGAGCGAGAGCATGCCGTCGCCGGATTTCGTCAGACCGGTGGAGCCGGTGACAACGGATGCGATCAGCGCATCCGCCACGCACCCGATGCTACCGGTTTGAAGCGAGTTGCCGACAAGTTGATAGACTCCGCTGGCAGGGGGGAGAAAGGTGATGCCGGAGGCAGTGATCGACTCTCCGAGCGTGATCGTGCCGGCTGCGGCGTTGGCGTTGCCGATGATGGCAATCCCCGCCAACGGCCATGGGCCGGTGGTCGTGCCTCCCCACCAGGTGTTTGCCGAATTCGACCATGTCCCGGAGCCATCCTGGGCACCGGACACGCCGGTATCCGCATCCCAGGTCAGCTTGACCGGGGGGACGGGGCTGCCGTTGAAGGCTCCGAGATGTGGCGGCGCTTCCGCTGCAACGGGGTTGCCCCAGTAGTCCCGGCCGCCGTTGGATGAAATGATCAGGCCGGCGTCGAGGGCGGGTGAACCGGCTTGCAGCTTGTAGCCGTCCACGCTGCTGAAGCCGGTGCCTCCGCTGCCAGCGTGCGCCAGTTTGGGATCACTCAGGATCTTGTGGGGGTCCGCTGCGATGTGTCCATTGCCGAAATAGAGATTGTTGTCGAACGTGCAGCCGCCGGGGGCGACGAAGGGACCGGTGCCGAGGTTGATGAAGATATTGTTGCGGAAGGTGATGTCGCTGCCGTTGCTGGGCGCGCCCTGATGGAACAGCTTCGGGTTGGCGTTCCTGACGTAGATCGTGTTGTTATAGATCTGATAGCCGTGGTTGCCGTTGCCATGGACGAGGAAGACGCGGCTCCCGTTGAGGCAGCCGTCGTTCTGGCTGATGTTGTAGCGGGCGATGTTGCCGTTGGCGTTGCCGTCGCAGCACATGTTGAGGAACCCGCCCTCGTTGTCGTGGCTGTAGTTGTACTGGTAGATGCAATTCTGGTTGCTATTGTCGAAGTCGAAGGCCATGCCGTCGGCCGTGGTTTTCGTATCACAGACTTCGTTGTACTGGAACACCAGGTTTTCGCAGAAGTAGGGCCAGACGCCGGCATGTCCCTGGCCGAGGGTGTTGTTGTTGGCGGCGCGCACGAAATTGTGCTCGACCACGGAATCGCCGACGCACCACGGAATGATGCCGTCGCCGCCGACGTTCTCGATGGTGTTGCCGGCGATGCGGACGTTGGTCGAGGGCAGGTACGAGCCATGGCCGCTCCAACTCGAATTCGGGTCCTGCGGCTTGTTGATCCACAGCGACTGCATCAGGATCCCGCTGCGGTTCACGTTGCGGATGGTGTTGTTCTCGATGACGATGCCGGTCCACTTCGATGGGACCGTCAAGTTGGAGGCGGTGATGAAGAAGACAATCCCGCCGCTTTCCTTGCCGTCGGTATAATTGTTCATGACACCGGTGACGTCGTGGATGTCGCAATCGCGCACTTCGATACCGGACAGCGTGCCGGCGCAGTTGTTGAGGATGAGGATCCCTTTCTTGCGTGTGGCGGTGGTGCCGTTGTTGGTGACTTCGAGATTGCGGATCGTCCAGTACTGCTGGTCCTGGAGCAACACTGCGCCGCTGTTCAGTCCGCCGCCGTGGATGACCGGCTTCGGGCCCTCGCCATAACGATCGAGCACGATCCGCCCGGCGGCCGTGCCTGAGCCATTGGGATGCAACTGGCCGGTCCATGTGCAGCCGGCCTTCAGCAGAATCGTCTCCCCCGGCAGGAAGGTTGTCGCATTCACCTTGGCCAGGGTCTGCCACGCCGCGTCCGGTTGGGTCCCGCTGTTGGAATCGTTGCCTCCCGTGGAATCAACATAGTAGGTGGCCGGTGGAGGTTGGTCTTCCGGATCCAGTTTTGTCACGGTGAACCGGGCGGAACTGCTGAGCACGGCGTTGACCGGGTCGCTCAAGGCGAACACGATCGTCTGGGTTTGCTGGTGAATGTTGTCATTGACCGGCGAGAATGAGAAACTCCGGCTCGTAATGCCCGGGTCGAAGGTCAGCACTCCCGGCGTGAAGGTGTAGTTGTCTCCGGGCACGGCCGTCCCCCCCGATACGGCGTAATTGACCGTGACGGTATTCGTGGCGGGCTTGGAGAGAATCACGGTCACCGTTCCGATCGCGTCCGTTTCCTGCTGCACGGCCGCCGTTGCGGCGAAAGCGACGACCGGAGCATCGGTGTGGTCCACGGTGACCTCATCCAAATAGATTTGCCATCCTCCACCTCCATTGGAGAATTCGAACTGTAGATACATGGTTTTTCCCGCCTCCGCCCCGGTCACCGCATGGTTCAGGGTGTACTGCGCCCACGCGCTCGCCGCGATGGTATCCGCGCGGGATTCTGCCACGGCACCGTCCACATACAGGCGAGCGGTCACGACAGCGCTGCCCGTGTTCGCCCGCTTGACCCAGTAGCGCAAACTGAGCGTGCCCGTGCCGGGCGCGGTTTCTGGCAGCGGATCGGAGGTCAAGGTGCCGGCGATGTTGTTGCCGTAAAGGGTTTGCGGAGTACCGAGGACTCCTCCAGTATGGGTCAAACCCGGAGCCGAAGCACCGGACCAGCTCCAATTCGCCGGCAAGGTGGTGGACCAATTGCCGGCCACTGGCAGTTCCATGTTGCCGTTGGGAACCGACAATGCCCCGGCGGTGCCTTGACAAGGTGCCCACAGCAGGAGCCAGAGGCTGGCGGATTTCACTAGGCTGAGAGGGAATTGTTTCAGGCTGTTCATGGTTTCTGTCAGTGGGAATCGCCCCAGTTCGAGTCGTGGATGTTGATTGTTCCTTTGCCCGCCGACCCGGATGGAAGCATCAAGCGGAAAGGGGAGGGATTTCCCTTGGAACCCGCGATGACGAAAACGTTGGAGCGGTCGAATGATTGCTAGGAAATTGCTTTCCCGGTGAAGGCCGTTGAAAGAGCCGGTGGCCGGACCGGATGGCGGGGAAAAGGGGGTTGATTTTCGGGAGTGCTGCGTGAGCGCCTGCGGTAGGAGGCGGGTAGGAGGAAAATCCAGCCACAGTTTCCCAGCCGCGGCGTTGGGCGGCGAGCGCGGCGTAATTGGATTTATCTTCGAAGGTTTTTTCGCGGTTTATGCTGGCTTTGACGCCCTCATCACCGACCCACCAGGCAAAGCGGGCGACTGGCTTGGTGGATCCCTTAGCTACCACGTTTACGAGCGGGGCGGCGACGTAGCGTTTCAGGCTTTCAGGATCAGAAGCACTGCCCACGGAGTTTTTACCGACGAGCACCACGGCCTTCGTGTTCACACCACCAGCGGAGTTGACGGCATAGATGGGGTTGGAGGGAAGGATGCCGGAACCGACAGTGGAGCTACCACTCACGAGCCAGTTGACGAAGCTTGGGCTGGGGGTTTTGGAATAGATGGAGACGCCGGGGGTAGTGTCCGGGTTCTTCCAGATGCCGGTCCAATAGCGGGTGCCTGCTAGCACGCGGGTTAGACCCTTGGGCAGGCTGTTGATGGAGGTGTTGTTGGTAGGGTCCGTGCCCGTAGCGAGAGACTGGCCGTCCGCAGTTCCGGCGATGTCCGCGATGGCGGTGACGCGCTGGTCTTGACCAGCATGTTTCTGAAGATCCCCGATGGCCAGCAGCAATGCCATCCGGGCGTTTGCCTGCGCGATCTGCATTGCCTGTGATTGATTGGACGCACGCAACGAGACGCTTGAAAGCGACAGTAGCCCGATAGCAATCACTGTGAGCAGAATCATCAGTGAAAGCGTGATGACCAGGGCGAAACCTTGCTTGGGATCACACGGAATTACTGTGGCTGGCTGATGGCAGGTGTTCATAAATCGCGAAATATGGATGGCGGGGCGGGCATGTAGCTGCTCTTAAAGAATGCGTCCGAGCGCAATTTTCACAATACCCATAAACAAGGATAGTCGGCGGCGGCGCGGCTGAGATTTACGATTGATGATTGTGGAATGAATGAGGGGGGAAGAAATTGAACCACGGATGGCACGGAGGGGCACGGATGAAGAGAGAGTTATAGCAACGTTTTCACACCTGTTTGGTGTATTCTTAAATCCGTGAAAATCCGTGCCATCCGTGGTCAAAATTCCAATGAATCCCCCTGCAACTTCAGGAGTTCGGGTTCATGAGATGTTTCGCCCTCGGGGGGAGTTAGGGCGCGGCGAGGCCGCCGCGCCCTAACGGTGATTGGCTCAGTTTGGCGTGATAGCCAAGCGGGTGAAGACCTTGCCGCCTAGCACGCTTGCAGGCAGGGTGTAGGTGAGTGCTCCGCTCGGGCCACTGGTGTTGGTGGTCAGATCGCCGCTTTCAACATCCGACCAGGTCACGAGGTCAATTGAGGTTTGCACGACGAACTGGGTGCCATACGCGGCACTGTCGATATTGCCGCCATTGGGCCAGGTCACGGTGTTGTTGATGATGCCCGGATTGGTGGTGACGCCGGTGGCATTCATGAAATAGGCGACGCCGTTTTGCACCCCGTCGTTGTTTGAATCCGCGCTCGGGGTGCTGGACACGCCGTTGGTAGTGGCCCAGGAGGCGTAGTTGTTGCTGCCACCCGCGATGGTGAGCACGAGGTTGTTTCCCGAGATGGAGAGGGTGCCGCTGAAGGCGCCGATGCTCCCGGTGAGAGTGCTGCCGAGGGTGCCGGTGATGGCTGTGGCGGAACTGATCAGCGTGTAGGTGCCTGCCGCGAGAGCGCCGGTATTGGTGAACTGGAAGGAGGTGAAGTTCAGCACACCTGTGCCAATGGCGAGAGCCTGGGTATCGACGGTGTCATAGGTGGTTCCGGCGGTGGTGTTGGCCCCGAGTTCATACTTCAACGATCCGGCGGCAAGAGTGCCCAAAGTGAGGCCCTGGACGTTGGCGAAGGTGAGCTTGCCGACGCTGGCACCGGGGGCGAGTATGCCGTTCACGGTGGTCTTCCCACCGATGATACCCGTGCCGCCGAGGGTCGCTCCCGACGCGACGGTCACGGCACCTGTTGCGGAGGTTCCGTTGCCATTGACGAGAAGCGTGCCGAGGCTGACGAGGGTCGCGCCGGTGTAGGAGTTGGTGCCGGAGAGCGTCCACGTGCCGGTGCCTTGCTTGGTGAGCGAGACCGAGGTCGCAGCACCATTGGTTATCGCACCGGATATTTCACCCGCACCGGAAGTAGAGCCTTGCAACGTGAGGGGCCTGGTCCCAGTCGTGGCCGTCACCCCACCCGTGAATTTCAACAACCCGGTGCCGGACTGGTCAATGACACCAGCACTGCTGCCGGCAAGGTTGATGATGCGGTCGGTGGTGCCCTCGCCGCCAATGCCGCTGCCCGTTCCGTTATAGACGAGCATGCCGCCATTGGCACCAGAGCCGATGGTGATGGTCCCGTTGGCGACGTTGGACCCGGTACCCAACGAGCTGTTGCTACCGATGTTTTTGATGGACTTGATGGTCAGGGCACCACCGCCGGCCACGAGTGTCGCGCCGCTATAGCTGCTGTTCGTCGCGGAAAGGGTGCAGGAGCTGACAAATTGCACGTTAAGACTGTTGATGCCACCGCCGGCGCTGTCTGGAATCGCACCGCCCAATTCGAAATTTCCGGTTTGCAGCGTGATCGACTTGTTGCCGGTGCCGGTGGCCGTCCAGTCACTGGTGAATTTCAACAAGCCACTGCCCGAATTGTTGAGCGTAAGACTTTTGGTGCCGGTGCCGACCAGGTTGATGACGCGGTCGGTGGTGTCGCCTGAACCTGTGTAATTTAACGTAACGGCCTCGTCCGCACCGACATTGATGGTGCCATTGCCCACGGCCGGATTACCCAGCGAACTGTTGCCGCCGTTCACGTTTTTGATAGATGCATACTTCAGGACGGCACGGGTCACGGTCGTCGTGCCGGTGTAGCTGCTGTTCGTGCTGCCGAGAGTAAATGTCTTGCTGGTGCCGCCACCGCCGGGACCGACGGACAACGAAGTCGCTCCTCCGGTACTATCCGATATCGCGCCGTTCATGGTAAAACTGAGGTTGTTATTGTTAAAACCCACCGTGAGTGTCGTTGGACCGCTGGCGGTGGAGGTCACGTTGCCGGTTAACGTTAACAATTGTTGGGTGCCATTTGCTATGTAGATGGTCGCAGTGCCGCCGGTGCCGGCAAGGTTGATGATGCGGTCGCTGGTGCATGTACTGGTGTTGGCATATTGAAGCGTGGCACCGTTGTAGAGGTCGATGGTGCCGTTGGCCGTGTCGCCCGCGGCGATCGAACCCAACGCACTGGCCCCGCCGCCGACGTTGGCGAGGGTGGTGAAGGTCAGCGTGCCGGCATTGACGACGGTCTTGCCGGAGTAGGTGTTCAGGCCGGAGAGCGTCAGCTTGCCGGTGCCCGCGCCGGCTTTGGTGATGCCAAAGCCTGAACCGCTGATGATCCCCGAGGCGGTCAAGGTTTTTCCCGAGTTCACCGTCCATGTCTGGCTGGCACCAAGGGCAATGGGAATTCCGATCGACATATTGACTGCGGATGCCGACAGATCCATGCCGCTGGAACCGAGCGTGAGCGGGCCCGCACCTGTGATGTCGATGTCTGACAAGGCACCAGTCACGCTGATGCTCAACGATCCGGTGGCGGGCAAGGCGCTTGGCAAAGTCAACCCGGCACCCAGCGAGGTGCTGGTCCACGCGGCAACATCGCCGGTGACGGGCAAGGTGCCCCAACTTGCGGCCAAGGTGAGGTCGGTGCCGGTGGCGGCTTTGGTTCTGGTGGTCGCCTGCGCGGAGTGCAGGGCGAGCAGGCTGGCGATGGCGGTGGCGAGGAGACAGGCGGCGGGGGAGCCGGTGCGGACGAGACGTGAAGATGCGGTAGGTTTCATGGGATGTGGGTGGTTTTTGGGGTTGTTTTGGATTGCGGGTAAATGGGGCCGGATTGCTTCCCGCGCCGTGGGGGCACAGGTCAGGCCGGAAAGCAAACGTGGCAAGCAAACCGAATGGGGCGGGCGGCGCAATGATTTTTCCAAGAATTTTCTGGACAACTGGCCGAATTTGTCGCCTAGTTTCGGCCATGCGTCCGCTGCGCCGATTGTCTGTTGCCGAGATGAGTGCCGAGCACCTGCGCGTGGATTTGCGGAGGGGGCGCTGGCGCGGGGCGCTGCCCGGTGTGGCGTGCTTGGCGGCGGAGCTGGATGTTTCACGTGACACGATCCGCGCCGCGCTGCGGTTGCTCGAAACCGAAGGTCTGTTAGGTTCGCGCGGGCCGGGCCGCAGCCGCGCGATCACGGCGCAGGGATTGGCCCGCCATCGGCTGCGGATAGGAATTCTCCTGAATTACCCGCTGGATGTGTCGAACGTCACGGCCCATCTGTTGCTACGGGTTCAGCGCGACCTTCGCGCGAAGGAATACGAGTTGTTTTTCATGCGCAAGTCCCAGGTCGAACTCAAGCATGATGTTCGGCGCATCATCCGCCATCTCGGCGAGAACCCTGCCGATGCCTGGATCGTGGTCGCCGGTTCGCGCGAAGTGCTCGAATGGTTTGCCGCGCAGACGACTCCCTGCCTCGCGCTGTATGGCCGCACGGACGGGCTGCAACTCGCCCGCACGGGGCCGGACAAGGTGCCGACCTACGTAGCCGCGACGCGGCACCTCCTTGCATTGGGGCATCGCCGCATCGTGCTCATCGCCCGCCACGCGCGGCGCAAGCCGATACCGGGGAATGTGGAGTGCGCGTTTCTGGACGAACTCACCGCCCACGGGATTCTAACGGGAGACTACCACCTGCCGGACTGGGAGGAAACCCCGGCAGGATACTCCAACCTGCTGGAGCGGCTGTTCCGGCACGCGCCACCTACCGCGATGATCATCGATGGTGCTGCCGAATTCGTCGCCACCATGGAGTTTCTCGCCCGGCGGCGCATTCATGTGCCGGATCAAGTTTCGCTGGTTTCCACCGATGATGATGCCGCACTCGCCTGGTGTCATCCCGGCGTCGTCCACATCAAATGGGACACGGCGCCCATCGTGCGGCACATCGTGCGCTGGGTTACGGCAGTTAGAAAAGGCGTGGCGGAGCGCAAGACGGTCAACTATCCGGCGGAGTTCGTGCCGGGCGGCAGCATCGGCCCGGTATGGAATGGGTGATCGGCGGCAAACCAGATGCATCATCAATCCCTTGGTGTGCTGCAAGGCTCCCGTTCTTGTTTCACTTGTCGGCGCTTCGTGTCATCCAGACGCAAAGTGGATTACGTTTACTGAACTCATTTCCCGCGGAGGCGTAATCACATAGCTCCGTCCCGTCCGCCAGGCGGAAGAGCATCCAGATATCCTTGCGTGGATTCCGCGCAAGGACGCAGGCATCAGGATGGTCCGTGGAAATCGGTGCGTCAACCTTCCCCAGACGTGAGTCTTGAGCCAGCACAATCGGTCCGTAAGTCAGCGCGACCCGTCCGTCACCGTCCGGCGCAGCATTGATCCGCACGCCCATATCAAACTTGATTTTGATGACATCACCGGGATTCCAATCCCGTGCGATGCTCAAATAGGTTCCCGTCACTCCCTCATAAGCCTGCCCGTTCACCGCAACATGAGTCTTTTTGCTCCAGCCAGGCATCCTTAGCTTGATAGAAAAGTTGCTTCTTTTCGCAGGATTCACGGCAACGGTGACATCTCCGGATACAGGATAATTTCCTGCTATGGAAAGTATAACCGACGATTTGTCAGCAAGCGTGATCGATGCATCTGCCGGTTCGTAAAGGTTGATCACCGGACCGCGGGCATCCTGCATGACCGCCAACCACGGAGCCATGGCGAGTCCCATGGGGCCTTGGGCCAGACAGCAGTCTTCGCCGTATCCTTTGATTTGGTCGCCGGCCCGGTTTTTTGAGGACGGCCCTGCCAGCGGAGTTGGGTTGCGGTGCATCCACCAGGAACCATCAGGAAGCATCGCCCCGAGGATCTTCATCATTGTAAAAGAAGCGTGGATTGGAATTGGTAGGTCCCCGTATTATTAAAGGAAACTCCTTTTATCAAAGAAACTTCTTGCCAAGAGGATTCGAGGTGGGTAGGGAAAGGCATGGCTCGCGCGCGATGGATTGTTCTCTGGAAGGATTCGGTGGTGAAACCAGTGTTTTACCACTGTGTTTCCCGGGTGGTGGACCGGAAGCTGGTGTTCGGACCGGATGAGAAGGAGAAGTTCCGGACGTTCATGCGGATGCAGGAGAATTTCACGGGCTGCCGGGTGGTTTCTTACTGCCTGATGTGCAACCACTTCCACCTGCTCGTCGAGGTCCCGCCGGCACCGGCGGGCGGGTTTACGGATGAGGAATTGTTGGCGCGGCTGGGGGCGATTTACAACGAGGCGTTGGTGGCAGAGGTGGCGAAGGAACTCACGGAGGCGCGGCGCATGGTGAAGGACGGACTGGCCGAGGAGGCGGTGGTGGTGGCGCGGATTCACCAACGCTTCACCTACCGGATGCACGATTTGAGCGAGTTCATGAAGACGCTGATGCAACGCTTCACGCAATGGTTCAACCGGACGCACCAGCGCACGGGAAACCTGTGGGAGGAGGCGTTCAGAAGCGTGATCGTGGAGGATGGTGTGGCGGCGCGGACGATGGCGGCATACATCGACCTGAATCCCGTTAGAGCGGGGATGGTGAAGGACCCGGCGGATTACCGTTGGAGCAGTTATGGTGAAGCCGTGGGAGGCGGGCCGAAGGGAAATGGGAAAAAGGCGCGGGCCGGATTAGTTAGGGCGTTGCGGGCGCACATGGGCGGTTCGGCGGATGCATCGCAGTGGACGAATGACGTTTCGCGGGAATACCGGAAGTTACTGATGGCCGGAGCGGTGGGAAAACTGGAGGCGAAAGTCGGCCGCAGCGGTGCGACCGAGGTGAAGCGGAAACGCAAGGGAATGAGTGCGGAGGAGGTGGAGCGTGAGCAGGAGCAGGCGGAAGAACGGTTAGCTGGGATTCCGTTCGGGAAAATGCTGCGCTGCAGGGTTCGGTATTTCACGGACGGCGCGGTGATCGGCAGCCGGACGTTTGTGAACGAGGCGTTTGCGAACGCCCGCGAACGTTTCGGGCCGAAACGCAAGGACGGAGCGAGGAAAATGCGTGGCAGCGGTGCGGCTGCTGCCGGCCTCTTGTGGAGCATGCGGGATCTAACGCATGAGGTCTCTCCATTATGACATCCCTTCTCCATAAACAAACAAACCAAAGCCATCACCTGGTCATTGTCGGATTCTCAGCCGCCGGGGCGTTTGCCGAGTCGGTCAAAATCACCACCCTTGACCCCGGGCATTTTCACGCAGGCCTAGTGCAGAAATCGATGCTTGAGGGGGGGACCCGGCGGTTCACGTCTTTGCGCCCGCCGGACCGGATCTCAACCGCCATCTGCGCGTGATCGATGGCTTCAACACGCGGCCCGCGCTACCGACCCGGTGAAAGACGCAGGTGCATGCCGGACCGGACTATCTGGCCGACATGTTGCGTAAGCGGCCCGGGAACGGAGTGGTGATTTCCGGCAACAACGGCAAAAAATCCCGCTATATCCTCGAATGCGTCAAGGCGGGCCTCAACGTGCTCGCCGACAGGCCGATGGCGATCAACCCGGAAGGATGCGCCCTGATAAATGGACCGGCGCAGCGGGTCGTAGGTTCCACACGATGGAAACAAATCTCCCGCAAATCTCCCGCAAATCTCCCGCAAATCTCCCGCGCCACCTGCCGCTCATCCTCATCGCGCTGCTTGCGCTCGCCGCAGCGGCCATCCGTGCGTGGCCCGTGGTGACCGCACCGCGCCCGGCGGCGGCATCCATGAACAGATGCACCAGATCCGGTTTCCGCGCCTCGCTGAGCGCATACAACAAGCCGCCGGTTTCAGGATACAACGAGCCGTCGGGTTCCGGGTCCTACCCTGCGGCGTTGAGTCGCTTGAAAATCACCAGAATGTCCTCCTGCTGCTGCCGGTGTGCCCGGGATCGGTCTGCGCACCCGCAGTGTATCCATTACTGAGTCCGTCGTTTTGGGTCGGGCCTTCAGCCCTCATGATCGTGTCATTGCGCGCACCCAGCCCGGTGGGCTGGGCTGGTATCATGCCGGGCCATTGGCCCTCAGGAATGCCATCGCATTTTCCGTCTTTCCGATTCATTTTCTAGCACCAGAACCCGCGCTGCGCTGGAGTGTGGAAAGCCGACTCACTTGGACTTCAAGTGAGTCGGGAGGATTCATCGCAACCGGATCCGGATGTCTGACCTTTCACCGGGGTGAAACGAGAGGAAGAGTGTTGGCCAGACGCCAATGCTCCTTGATGCATCACCTGCCGTTGAGTTTCGCGACCGTGGCGGCATCGACGATGAAATTCTGCGTGCCGAAAGGTTTCGCGGCCTCGCCTTCGGCGATCTGATATTCGAAGGCCTTGACCGGTTTCACATCCTTCACCTCCGACATCAGATAGACGCGGATGGTCATGACTTCCCTGCCGGTGGCACCATCGAGTTTTTTGGTGGAAAACTGCACCTCGTTAGATCCATCGAGAGCGCCGCCGGTGACAATCTCCGCATCCTTGGCGTTGGCGAAGCGGTGGCGGCTGATCTTGTTCACCTGCACCTGCACTTCGCGGCCGGGGCAGAACACATAGACCTTGGCGATGTATTTCGCGGGACGGGCTTCGACCGGGGTTGGCGGCACCACGCCGGAGGGCTGGGCTTCGGGGGTTTCCTTCAAATACTTGAGCTCGCCGGCCGCGAGTTCCTTGCGCACCTCGGGCAGTGCCGCGAGATTGACGAAATCCGCCCGGTCATAGAGCCAGGCCCCGGCGCCGCGGATGAAGGAGAGAACAAGCAGGTTTTCGGACGGTTCTCCGCCCACGGCGAAGTCGATTTTCCCGAAATAGGAGGCCTTGGCGGTGGCTCCGTTCTGTTTGGCGTCGAGGAAATTGAGGCCGGTGATCGAGGGCGGTGGCGCGGGCAAATCGAAGATGGCGGCGGGAAACGCCCGCTTTTCCGAGACAATCCGGTTTTTCACCTCCATCCGGCGGTTTTCGGCGGTGATTCTCTGCCAAGCGGCCGGATCCCGCCGGGTCATGGCGTCGCGCCAGGCGTTGTAGGAGGATTCGAGGGCGGGACGCAAGCTGTCCTGCGCTGGTGAAAATGCCGCCATCCAGAGGAAAAGTGCGCCAATCAGACGATTCATGAACGAAACGATTGGACAAGCCAGGGCATTTCACAACAAACAAATTGCAGTGCGTTCTCGGCAAGGCGAGGACACTCCCCCGGTATGAGCATTATTTTGCAAAGAGTGGCGCCGATCGGCGAGGCGCGCGACCGCGAGATCCTCAAGGACGCGGCGACCTACGTCTATCAGGAGCGGCCGCAGGGACCGGTGCAGGCCCACGTGTTTTTTCCGCAAGTCCCCTCCTCCGCCCCCCGCCCGGTGGTGGTGTTTTTCCATGGCGGATTCTGGGATACTCCTACACCGACCCAGTTTGTCCCCCAATGTCTGCACTTCGCCAGCCGCGGTGCCGTGGCGGTGGCGGCCGAAACCCGCACCTCCGCGCGCCATGGGACCGGCCCCTTGGAAGCCATCGAGGATGCGCGTGATCTCATCCGCTGGCTGCGCCACAATGCCGACACCTTCAATCTGGATCCCAAGCGGGTGGTGATTGGCGGTGCCGGTGGCGGTGCGTTTCTGGCCTTGCTCGCCACCATGCCCAAGCCCAAGCACCTGGCTCCCGTGGATGGCTTGGATTGCCGCCCGCAGGCCTTGATTTTGTTCAGCGCCTTGGTGAACACCACTGCCAAGGGCCAGGCGGTGGGGCGTTTCCCGGATGTCAAATCCGCCAAACGCCTCAGTCCGAGCCATCTGATCCGTCGCAAACTCCCACCGATGCTGTTTTTTCACGGGAAATCCGACCGCATCACCCCCTTCGACGAGGTGGATCGTTTTCGCCGGAAGCTGCGGTTTTGGGGAAACACGTGCGAACTCGTCGAATTCGAGCGGGCCGACCACAGTTTTTTCAACTTCAACGTCAGCCAGAATTTTTTCGAACTGACGCTCGGTGCCGCGGACCACTTTCTGGTGGATCGCGGGTTGTTGCCACCGGAAGAAACCACGGATTTACCGCTGTGATCGACTGCCGGCGGATTGACTTGTCAGGACGAACCGGACCGCAGCAATCTCCCGCCCGTGAAGCGCGTGATCATCCACACCGACGGGGCCTGCAAGGGCAACCCCGGGCCCGGAGCCTATGGTGCGGTGCTGGTCTGCGACAGCTATCGCAAGGAACTCTCGGCGGGCTACCGGCTGACCACCAACAACCGGATGGAATTGCTCGGGGCCATCGCCGCACTCGAGTGTTTGTCCGAACCCTGCGAAGTCGAGCTGCACTCGGATTCAAAATATCTGGTGCAGGCCATCGCCGAGAAGTGGCTGGACGGGTGGAAACGCCGGGGTTGGCTGACCTCCGACAAAAAGCCGGTGAAAAACCAGGATCTCTGGCAGCTTCTGCTGGTGGTGATGGCGCCGCACAAAATCCGCTGGCTGTGGGTGAAGGGCCACGCCGGACATGCGGAAAACGAACGTTGCGACGAGTTGGCAAACCTCGCGGTAGCGGCAAAAGGCCTGTTGGCGGACGCCGGATTCGAGACCAGCCGCGCTTAGGTGGGTCGCAGGCTTGCGTGTCGTCCCGCCGACGGGTTTGCTGGGCCGGTGGCTGACGCGCAAACATCACGGTGGGCAGGACGGCTGGGAGTGTTCGGCGATGTGCCGGCCCGCTTGATGACGCGCGCGCTGCAGGTGGTCCCGTGGTTTCTGGAACCGTTCCTCATCGCCGGATGGACCCTGCTGTTCTTCCTGATCGCCACAGCCCAGCGACGCTCGGTTTCGGGGAATCTCCGGGCGATGCATCCGAATTGGGGGCCGGTCCGCGGGTGTTGGGGGGCGTGGCGAGTGTTCTGGAATTTTTCGGTGACCCTAGTGGACGCGCAACGCTGCGATACGGGAACCGGCGAGGTCGATTGGCGGGTCGAGGGTTTGGAGCACATGGAAAATCTGGCAAATCGCAAGGACGGCTGCATCATTCTAACCGCCCACATGGGGAACTACGACCTTGCCGCGCCAATGTTTGCCTCACGCTTCAATCGCACGCTATACACCGTGCGGGCTCCCGAACGGGAAGCGGCAACCCAGCGGCTGAGAGAGCTGGAATTGCGACGAAAAGAGCAGTTATATCCGAATTTCCGTTCGCTCTGCAACCGGGACGGAAACATGTTAGGAATCGAGCTGGCTCGTCTGCTAGGCGAAGGGCACATTGTGGCCGTGCAGGGTGACCGGGTGATGTTCGATGTCTCGCCGATGGAGGTGGAAGTGGAACCAGGCCTCCGGATGCGGCTCCCGAAAGGCCCGTTGTTCCTGGCACGCGCCACTCACGCGCCGTGTTTCCCGCTCTTCATCACCCGCGAGGGATGGCGGCGCTACCGGGTGACCGTCCACCCGCCGATCCAACTTCCGCAACGTCGGCGCGGCAACGAGGCGGAGGCGGCAGAAATCTGGGCCGCGGCGGTTTTTGAGACGGCAAAACTCCATTGGCACCAGTGGTTTGTATTCGAACCGCTGCTGACCCGCGTGGCGTCCGCCGAGAGGCGCAATGAAACGTGAACTGGAGGCGATTGTTGCCGGCTTTTGCATTGATGCGCCCCGGTAGGTGCGCAGAACTCCGGTCGTAGTCTGGAATTTCGCCGGACCATTCCCCTACCAGTCATGCCCGCGAAAAAGTCCAAAAAGAAGAAACCCAACACGATCCCCCAGCCGCCCGCCAGCGACTGGCGCACCACCGACCAGGACGAGATCCACCGCCGCGTCCAACGCGCCAGCGATGAAAAACACGCAATCAAGAACCTCGATCCGGCACACCCCGTTTTCTCCATCCTCCGCGTCCAGTCCCCCAGCAGCATGATCTATTAGGTTAAAATCCGCGACCTCGCCGGACGCGATTTCTCCAGCACCTGCCCGGGTTCTCAACGAGTGCCTATCCGATCCCGATGTCAAAGTCATCATCTTCTCCGAGTGGGACGGCATGTTGAAAAAAGTCCGCGCCTAGGCCGACAAAAACTCCGTCTAAGGTTGCGTGAAATTTCGGGGAAGATCCGTGTCTCCGCCGCGCCGGATGGAAAATCCTCCATATCCGGCCTGCCAGCAGCTTGTTATGGTCTCACGCGCCTCAAGCAAGTGGCAGAACCAGCTTGGCGATGGTTCCGGCGCCCTCGGCCGGCTCGAGGGTGATGGATCCGAGGTGGAGTTCCGCGGCCTCGCGCACGAGTGTTAGACCAAGACCGGTGCCTTTACGGCCGGAACCGGGGTGGCGCAGGGAATAAAAACGCTCGAACACTTTATCCCGGGCGTAATCCGGGATACCGGCACCGTGGTCGCGGATGGCGAGTTCCACTCTACCCTCATTCGCGCAAAGAGTGATGTGAACTGAATCGCCGCGGGGGGAGAAATCAATCGCGTTTTCCAACAGATTTGTCACCGCTGCGCGAAGGATGAATGCATCGCCGCGGATCGGCAGGGGCGACGCCAGTTCGTCCTTCACCAGATCAACGCCCGCGATTTCGGCGAGCGGCCGGGCTTGGTCGATGGCGCGGGCGACGATCACGCGGAAGTCGATGTCGGCGGGCTCATCAAGACGGGCGCGACTTTCGATGACCGAGAGTTCCAGCAACCGGTTGATCAGGCGGTCGCTGCGCGAGGTTTCGGCGAGGATGTTTTCAAGGAAGCGTTTTCTTGTCTCCACGGGCATGTCCTCGCTGAGCAACTCCGCCGCGCCCCGGATGGCCGCCAGCGGACTCTTCATCTCATGGGTAAGCGTCTGGATGTAGCGCTCGACGTAGCCGCGCCCCTCCAGCACGTCGCGCATCGAATCGAGCGCGTGCGCCAGAGTGTTGACTTCGCGACCGATCCCGATTTTGGGTTTTGCGGGTCGTTCGCCGCGTTCGATCGCCCGCGCGTATTCGGTGATCTTGCCGAGCGGGTGAAACAACCACAGGAACACCGCGCCTATCAGGAATAGAATGCCGCTGCCGATCAGGCCGCAGGCCATGTAGATGATGCGCCGCCGCTGGCGTACCAGCGGCATCACGTCGCGTTGCGGCTTATATACAGTTAGAACTCCGGCAGGATTTTCCGGGTCGCCGACGGGGGCCGCCACATAGAGGACCGAGGTGGAGGAATCGTCCGGATTTTCACGGCTGCTGCGCGCTCCGTAGCGCCCGGACAGCGTGAGCGAGACGTCACGTCTCAGCGAGAGGTTCTGCCCTTCCCGCCTGCCCCCGTCCGAATCGAAGATTACGACGCCCCTGCAATCGGTTAGATAGGCGTTGATGCCGACCTGGTGTTTCATGTGGTCGAAGATGCGCGAATCGAACCGGCGCGCATGGGCCTTGTCGAATGCCTGGCGCAGCTCCTCGGTCTTGGCGTCGGTCTTGGCGTCGGTCTTGGCGTCGGTCTTGGCCATGTCGGTCTTGGCCATGTCGGTCTTGGCCATGTCCTTGGCCACCAGTTCCGCGAGCAGGTTGGCGGTGTCCACCATCATCTCCTCGGTGGCCTGGAAGGTCTGCGGCTCCACCTCCGCGAGGAAATGCCGCGCGAGCTGATAGAAGCCGAGCGTGATGATGAACGCGATGAAAAACAAGGTGACCCGGGTGAAACGCATGGGATAAGATCACAGTCCGGGTGCCAGCGAATAGCCGAGACCGCGGCGGGTTTCAATGAGGTTTTCCGCTCCGCCGCAGGCGGCGCGGAGCTTGGCGCGGATCGACTTGATGTGCGCGTCCACCGTGCGGTCCGTCACCGCGCCGGGATCCTGCCAGGCGTGGTCGAGTAACTGGTCGCGCGTGAAAACCCGTCCGGGTTTCTCCATCAGCACAAGCAGGAGCTTGTATTCATGGGCTGTTAGATCGAGCGTGGTTCCGGCGAAGTGGATGCGCATCGCCGACTTGTCATGGTGCAGCCCGGCGGCGGAGTCCAGCGCCGGGGTGATGTTCGGCGGCGCGCCGCCATTTCCCGAGCGCCGCAGGATGGCTCGGACGCGGGCGACGATTTCACGCGGGGAAAACGGTTTCGTCACGTAGTCGTCGCCGCCGAGTTCCAAGCCCAGGATGCGGTCCACCTCACCGTCACGGGCGGTGAGAAACAACACCGGGATCGCCGAGGTTTCACGCAGGCGGCGGCAAACGTCGAGACCGGTCATGTCCGGCAGACCGATATCGAGGATCGCAAAATCATGGGGCTCGCGGGACGCCGCGGCGAGGGCATCCGCTCCCGTCACCGCATGGGTGACGGTGAAACACTCGGTCTCAAGGGCATAGACCAAGGTGTCGGCTATGGCCGGTTCATCTTCAACCAGTAGGACGCGGGGCATGCCGGGATTTGAACGGGTCCCCGTGAAATGCCAATGAAGAAAACGTGAAATCTCACGGGATTTCGCCGCGCTTGAGGACGCCGTCGATCAGTGCACCGCGGGTGTCGATGCGGGTGATGATGCGTTTGGCGGACGGGTTTGAAGTGATTTCCATCAGACGCATCAACGCTTGTCCGCCGGATTGAACGTCGTAACTGTTGAAGGCGATGGTGAACCGGGTTGCAGCGCCGACCGGTTTGCCCTGGCGTTCGAAGAGAACAACATTGCCGCCGCGATCGAGTTTTAATTCGAAAGGCCAGAGGATTCGATCGGATTTCTGGACACGCCGCTCTTCCCTGACGATTTCAACAAGCTCTTCCGCGTTCACCTCGGCAGTGACTAGCAGGTTTTCATAAGGGATCATCCTCCAGCAATCCGCCACCGTGATCTCCCCAACCGGTAGGTCTCCGCTGCCGAAGGTGCCGTGGAAAACCCCGTCCACCGGTGTCTGGTTGCGCTTGAGGGCCTCCGCGAAGCACTCGCAGAACAACCGGGCCAGCGGATTGTTTCCACCTGTCCCCTTGATGATCCCAGTGACCGTGCCAAGCTTGCGCGACAGTTGTTCCGCCGCGGTCTTCAGGTTCGGCGCGGCCATTTCCATCACTGCGGGATCGAGTTCGAACCGTTGGTCCATGAGCAACGTCAGGGCCTTGCGGCCGATAAGTCCGCGTGTTTCCAGGTCGAATGTTAGATCAACCCTCCCGCAATGGATGCCGTAGTAACCGGCCTGTGAACACAGCACCCCGCCCGACTGCCACGAGGGCTGGTCCTGATGGGTGTGCCCCGCGAGCAGAACGTCCGCCCCCGCGGCCTGCCTGAGCGTTTCACGGACGGGATTTGCAAAATCATCCTCGTTGCGCCACCCCATGTGGCCCATCACGACGATGGCATCCGCCCTAGCAGAGCGGGCTTCGGCGATCGAGCGTTTGAGGGAGGCCAGCGGATGTTCCACGCTCACGCCCCCTAACGTTTCCTTCGCCAGCCAGTAAGGCAGCCCCGGCGTCACCAGCCCGATCAAGGCGATTTGGAAACCGCCGACTTGCTTCATGGTCCATGGCAGGACGGCTTTCCAAGCGCCGCCGAGCGCACCGGTCGGTTTTCCATCGACACGGAGATTCCCGGTGAGCACCGGCGACTTTGAGAGTGCTAGATTTTTTTCGAGAACCTCGGGCCCCCAATCGAAGTCATGGTTTCCAAGCGTCCACGCGTCGTAGCCGAGCCGGTTGAACAATCCGATCATCAGGTTGCCGCCGTCGGTCAGGCTCTCCGCCGTGCCCTGATAGACATCCCCGATATCGACTAGCAGCGAGTGCGGGGATTCCCTCCGCCATTGCCGGATGCATGAGGCGCAACGCGCCAACCCGCCGAGGTTGGCCAGTCCGCCATAAGTTTGCGTCGGCACGATGTGCCCGTGGAGATCGGTGGTGTGAAAGATGGAGATCGTCCGGGTTTTTTCCTCGCCGACGCCTAGTCCCAAAGCCGACGCTCCCAGCCAAGTGCTGGTTCCAGCCAGAAACCGGCGTTTTGTTTGAGTCCCATTCACGCCCCTTAACCTGCCGTTCCCAGCGGCAAAGGCAAGCCGGGGTATTTCGCGGCTTGCCGGGACCGAGTGATTCTACCCATGGTTCCGGCCGCACCATGCCCGTCATTTTCCTCGTTGCCGCCTGCGCCCTGTGGGGCTTGAGCTTTCCTATGGTAAAAGCCCTGCATTTGGAACAATCCGCCCGCATGCCCGGCGTTTCGAGTCTGTTCCTTGCCTCGTGGCTGCAGTTCGCGCGCTTCGGTCTGGGTGCCATTATGCTCCTGCCTTTCGTCATCGGCGGCACGCGCCCGACTCGCAACGAAATCCGCCAGGGTCTCGTCATCGCGTTCTGGGGCGGAACCGGCATGTGGCTGCAAGCCGACGGACTCGCACACACCGAGGCGTCCACCTCCGCGTTTCTAACACAAGCTTATTGTGTGATCCTGCCGCTGTGGGCCTGCCTGCGCCGGCGCCGGAAACCTGCGGCGCGGGTCGTATTTGCGACCCTGATGGTGCTAGCCGGCGGGGCCATCCTCTCCGGGCTGCGGCCCGACCACCTGCGGCTGGGGCGCGGCGAAATCGAAACCTTGTGCGCCGCCCTGCTCTTCAGTATCCAGATTCTGGCGTTGGAAAACCCACGCTACAAGGGCAACCGCGGGACCTCGGTTAGTTTCGTGATGTTTCTGGGAATCGCGGTACTCTTCATCCCGATCACCGCCGCGGCCGCACCCGGACTAACGTCCTGCATCACGGCGGGCGCTTCCATTCCCGCGTTCGCTATCGTCGCCAGCCTGGCCCTGTTCTGTTCGGTGGGGGCGTATGTGCTCATGAACGTGTGGCAGCCACGGGTCTCGGCAACCGAAGCCGGATTGATTTACACCACCGAACCGGTCTTCACGGCGATCTATGTTCTATTTCTCCCGGTCATGCTGGGCCAGTGGATTGGCGGCACTTACAACAATGAATCGGTATCCGTTCAGATGGTCGGCGGCGGCTCGCTGATTCTCGCGGCGAACGCCCTCATGCAGTGGAAACGCCCGCCTCACTCGCCACCAAGCGGTCCCCTTCCCTGACGGTCAACCCTCACTCGAAATCTATCGACTTGCGGCGGGTCGGCTGAAGCCGGAAACGCCCGCCTTGGGGCTGCCGCAGCGGATCGAACAACGAGTCCATGCCGACGGCCTTGATCTCGAACACCTCGGCCATGAGCTCGCCGAGCCGGCCTTTGGGAAATCCCCGCTGCTTGAACCAAGCGAGATATTCTTCGGGCAGATCCATGATCGGCACGCCGGCGGGCGGATAGGCCTTGATGCCGAATTTCCCAAAAGGCATTCGGGATTTCCCTATCTCGAGCAGCAGATTGCGGAAGTCCTCGCGGTCGATGTCGGTGAATTCGGGCATGAAATGAATGCAAAGGATCGCACCCTGC
Organism: Prosthecobacter debontii; assembly: GCA_945869465.1. Taxonomy (GTDB): domain Bacteria; phylum Verrucomicrobiota; class Verrucomicrobiia; order Verrucomicrobiales; family Akkermansiaceae; genus Luteolibacter. The sequence goes on along the minus strand of CAMBPB010000035.1, from coordinate 9,537 downwards.
GCCCCCTTTGGAAAGCCCTGGATTCGGAACTTGATTCGATCCGAAACCCAGCGCGGCGGACATTTCAAGTTGCGAGTCTCTCAGGAATCACGCATGGCAGGACAACACTTATCCAAAGGATCCATCCGACTGATTCGATAGAACATCGATTTCCAAGGCACCTGGATGTCCGTGAACGAAAGACTCTGCGCGAGCCAGCGGGTGGTGCCTCCTCCTCCGCCGAAGATTGAGAAAATCCGGGACACCGGGCTGACGTTCCCGGTCAGATTCACATCGAGGCGTTGCTCATTGGTGTTATAGGAAAAGACGCCGATGGCAAACGACGGGGAGATAAGTTTGTCCCGGGCGCGTTGACAACGTTGCATGCCGTTCATCCTCGCAAGGAACAGGCCACAGCTTCAACGCAACCTTTGACTGCCCACGATGCTGCCTCATTCCTTGTTGGCGGACGTTTCCCCAGGTTCTTCGTGAAGGGACAAGTCGGCGTCGGCAAGGATTTCCCGGGAGGCGTTTTTCATCACGGTGTTGGCCGAGTAATCGGCGGCGGAGAGGCTCTTTTCGAGCACCAGTCCCGGTCCCTGATTGAGAGTCGCGTGATTGCCGGTGACGGCAAGCGCGGAGGCGGCAGCACGAATCACCAAACCGCCTAGCAGATTCGCGCGAGCCGTGTTGCCGGAGATTTTTCCCGCGCCGGCGCTATCGAGCACGAGTCCGAATTCACGGTTGGCGAGCAATTGATTGCCTTCGATCGTGGCGGACGCTTCGCCGTTGTCAGTGTGAATGCCATTGCGGCTGTTGCCTTCGCAGCGGTTGTTGATGAGGGTGACTGCCGCGCCGTCCCAGGATTGGATCCCATGCTCGAAATTGTTGAGTGATTCGGAATCCCTGATGTCGAGAGCGCAGCCCTTGCCGATGGCAGCGGCCCCGTTCCAGCCATTGTCCGCAAATCGGCAGCGCTTGCCGACCGCCTGGCCGTTTTCGATGACCGCCAGCCCGTGGCCGCTCGCGTCGCTGAAATGGCAGTCCACAAAAGTCGCCTGGCCACTGCGGACGAGTGCGGCGGAAAAACGATCGGTGCCGACGGCAAGGAACGATTCGTGGCGGAAGGTGATGCCGCTGATGCGCGCGCCCTTGGCATCGGGACCGATGGTGATGGGACTGCCCTCGGCGGCCGGGCACTCGATGAGAGTCTTGCCAAAACCGGCGCCTTGGAGCTCGATGGCAGCGTTGACGAAAAGCGGGCCTTGCCAGGTATTTTCTGATAGGACGATGCGGTCGCGGTCGCGCGCCGCGGCAAGGGCTTCGGCGGGCGTGGCGAAATCCCCCGGAACCCGCAGGGTGCGGATGTAGGACGCCATTTTTTCCAAGCGCACGGCGATTGCCGCGTTGTCAGGCGCGAGCGAGGCGGCATCGCGCAGCAAGTCGAGCGCCTGTTGGTCGAACTGGCCTTGATCGCGGGCGATGGCTTGCACGAGCAGTTCCTTGGCCTTTGATCGATTCAAGTTGTGTTTTTCGAGGGCGGCGGTGGCATCCGCGGCGATGGATGCGGCGTCCTCGTTGTTAGGTGAGGTGGCGAGGATGCGGCGGGCGCTGGCGATGGCCACGTCCCACTGGCGCTCATCGAGTTGTTTGCGCGCGGTGAGGATGGCGGCGGCCAGCGATTGGCCGAAGCGAGCGGTCTCGATCCGTTGGAGAATGGCCGGGGCTTCCGTTTGCGCAGGAAAAGTGTCGATCACGCGCTGGATCGCGGCCTGTGCCTCGTCGAGGCGGCCGGCATCGAGTTCGGCGCTGGCCTGGCCGCTCCAGTAGCCGACAAACTGCGTTTGCTCCTCGGTCATACCGACCTCAATGCTGCGGCGTCCGATCAAGGCGAGCTCCGATCCGGGAGTGAGTTCTTCGATTTCCGCGAACGACTTGGTGGCTTCCTGCCAGCGGCGGTTTTCGACATATATGGCCCCCATGCGTTCGAGAAAGGCGATGCGGGCCTGCCGTTGCAGGACTTTGCTTTCCTCAGTTTTGTAATAGAGCAGCCAGCCTCCCGCGGCGCCCACAAGAAACACGACGAGCCATGCGGACCATGCAAGCGCGCGCCGGCGGGGCTTGGGGGTTTTGGCTGTGTCCGGAATCAACGGGACGACCGTGGCGGCGGGTTCTCGCTCCGGTTTTGGCGAGGGTGTCCGGGGAATTGCCAGTCCCAATGCTTCAAGATATTCCCGAATGGCGGCGAGGGCCTGGTCAAATTCGACGAGGCCCTGTTGATAGCGGTCGGCGAGGATTTCGTTAGGGGCGGTCCTCACCATCTCGGCGATGCGCTCGCGGGCATTTTGAAATTCCGCCAGATGAGGGCGCGGATCTTCGTTCGGACCCATTCCGAGGATTTTGCGGGCATCGCTGAGAGTCATCGGCGGGTATTTTGTTAGTTACTGGTCGGGGGTGGCTCCGGGTTCATTCGATGAAGCGCTGCACGATGGGCATGCGGCGGCCAACGCCGAAGGCTTTGGAGGTCACGCGGAGGCCTGGCGCGGCCTGATGGCGTTTCCACTCGTTGAGATCGACGCGGCGCTGCACCCAACGCACGGTGCCTTCGGCGTAGCCGCGGGCGATGATTTCGTCGGGTGAGAATTGGTGTTCGACGTAGAGTTCGAGGATACCATCGAGAATGTCGTAGGGAGGCAGGGTGTCCTGGTCCTTTTGGTCGGGCCGCAGCTCGGCGCTGGGTGGCTTGTCGATGGTGTTCCACGGGATGATTTCGCGTTCGCGGTTGATCCAGCGCGCCACTTCGTAAACACGGGTTTTCGGCAGGTCCGAGATCACCGCCAAGCCGCCGTTCATGTCGCCGTAGATCGTGCAGTAGCCCACGGCGAGTTCGCTTTTGTTACCGGTGGTCAGAAGCAGATGGTTTTCTTTGTTAGACAAGGCCATCAGCAGCAAGCCGCGGATGCGTGCCTGCATGTTTTCCTCGGTCACGTCCTCGGGTTTGCCTTCGAACAGCGGACGCATCGCGGCTTTCACGGCCTCCAAGGCGCCGGCGATGGGGACCTCATCGCAGCGGATGCCGAGGCTTTTTGCCAGTGCGAACGAATCCTCCACGCTGCCGCGTGAGGAATAAGGGCTTGGCATGGTCAGGCCGCGCACGTTTTGCGCGCCGAGCGCGTCTGCGGCGATCACCGCGGTGAGGGCGGAATCGATGCCGCCGCTCAGACCGAGGCAAACGCTGGAGAACCCGCACTTGGTGACGTAGTCGCGCAGCCCGAGAACGAGGGCCTGATAGAGCTGGGAGGTCTCGCCGTCCTCGCAGGGGACATCGTCATCCACGGTGAGGAAGGGATCGACCACGCGGCAGGTTTCGCGGAAACCCGGGAGTTGGACGGCAATCCGGCCATTGGCTCCGGCGACCAGCGAGTGGCCGTCGAAGACGAGTTGATCGTTCGCGCCCACCGTGTTGCAATAGACCACCGGGACCTTGATGCGATGGGCGATGCCGCCGATCATCGCTCGCCGCAGGATGGGTTTACCCAAATGGAACGGCGAGGCGCTCAGGTTCAGGAGCAGATCGATGCCTTTCGCGGCGAGTTCATCGACGGGATCGCGGTCGTAAAACGGACGTTGCAGGTAATCCTCCGTCCAGATGTCCTCACAAATGGTTAGGCCGATGCGTTTGCCGTTCCAAACGATCGGTTCGCACGATTCGCCGGGTTCGAAGTAGCGGCGCTCGTCGAAGACGTCGTAGGTGGGCAGCAGGGTTTTCCAGACGCGGTGGCGGATGGTCCCGCCTTCCAGCCAAGCCACGGCATTGCGGAACGGCTTGCCGGGTTTCGTGGGATGGTGGTGGTCCACGTAGCCGACGAGCAGCGGCACCGTGCGGGATTCGCCGGCCAGGTAATCGAGCGCCTGCAGGCATTTCGGCACGAACTGCGATTTGAACACCAAATCGCGCGGCGGATAACCGGCGAGCGAGAGTTCCGGCGTCAGCACGATTTGCGCACCCGCATCGAGGCATTCGCGGTAGGCAGCGAGGATGCGCTTGGCATTGCCGGGGAAATCTCCGACGACCGGGTTGATTTGGGCGATGCCGATGTTCATAGACGCGCCAAGACAACACCGGGATGGGAGGCGGGCGGAAGCAAAAAACCGGATTTCGGCGGATCGTCCGGTTTGAGCCACGGATGGGCATTGAACTTGGTTTCCGAGGCGACAAATGGACATTGTCCTGCGATGACTGGGATCGCTTTCGCCCGGAGCGCAGGACAAAGAATGGTGAAAGCGGTGACCAAGCTGGGGCCGTTGCGGAGTTCCTTGGCTTCAAGCTTGCGCACCCCTTTGTCTGCGGCCTGCGGCGAGGCCGCGCTACATGGCGTCTTCAAGGCGCTTCACCGCCTTCGACCGTGACGATGAGGCCGCCATCGGCCGGGCGCAGGCTGGTGATGAAGCGGTCCTGAACGTCCCGTTCCAGGTCGGCGTCGTAGCGGGTGACGTAAATCTGTTTGGTCCAAAGTGTGCCGCCATTCTGCGTATACACGGCTGCGACCAGTCCGAGCGGACTTGCTTCGGCGCGGAAGGTGGTCGTGCCAATGACCAGCGGCGCCACAGGCACTGGAGTTGCCTCGCTTGGCGAGGCAGGATTGTGACATCAGAAGGCTCGCAAGAATCGCCAGGGAAAATACCGAACGGGAAAAGATCATGGAGGCAAAACGGCAGTCTGAAACCCTTTTTTCTCAATTTGAAACGCCGTCGCGGATTTTGTGATTTCATCCTCGCCACGCCCCGCCGCGTTCAATCCAGCACCGCCACTCGATAGAAATGGCGGGAGGCGCTGAAGGCTCCGGAGTGAGTGACGTGAAGAGTGGCACCGGTGCCGGGAATGTTGTCGGCCACGGTGTCCCAGGACGTGAGGTTGGCGCTGTGCTCCACGCGATAGTGATGGCCGGCGGTGCTCGGAAAACTGGTGATCTCGTCATTGCCAGAGCGACTGACGGCGGGAGTGAGCGTGACGTGGATGACGAGGGCATCATAGGCCACGGCGTGGGTGCCATCGGCGGCGCTGAGCATCAGGGTATAAGTGCCTGGAATCGAAAAGGCGGCACTCGTGACGGCCTGGGTGGTGTCGCCAAAAGTGACGGGTGCGGGACCGGAGTGGCGTTTCCATTTCACGGTGGTGGCGTTGCTGACGTTTCCCTGAAGCTGCGCGAGACTGCCGACGGGCAACCATTGATCCCCTCCCGCATCCGCAGTCGGCGCGCCGGGAGCCCTCGGACCGGTGGTGGCTCCGGTGCTTTGCACGACTTCGAAACTGCTGATAGGCACGCTGTTGAGGATGTGATCGAGCGTGTTGCCGTAGCGGTCGTCCGGCGTGATGGAGACCGAGAAAAAACCGCCGTTGTCGGCGACGATGGCGCCATATTTTTTCAAGGCGAGCAGCACGGCCTGTTCCGGTTTGGTGTAATTTTCAGGGATTGAAAAACCGGCGCTCAGGCGCAGGCGCTGGCCCATGGCGGGGATGTCCGGATCAGTGAGGTTGCCGACCGATGCCTGGTGCGTGGCGGGATAAATCGGGCCGACGCGGGTGCGGGCGACCACCAGTCTCAGGGCGTGCTCGACCATGCCGCGCTGGCACTCGTCGTATCGCACAAGCGCGGGAAACATGGCGAGACCCGCGGCATCGGCGGATGTCCATCCCACCGGGCGCAAGGCATTGGAGTTGAGGTTGAACTTGGCGCCATTCGAGGCGCGCCACTCGCCGCCGACCAGTTTCGTGAGCCACGTCTCCCACAGATAACCCGCGCCGGGTTTGACGATGATCGAATGCCGGTCGCCACCCTGATTGGTGGAGTCCTGCTGCCATTGGGAAAACGTGAGAGTTCCTGTCCCGACCGGCCAGGTTTCAACGGGGAGGTTCGACGGGATGGGATAGAGTCCGTAGGGCGAAGTTCCGCCGTCGAGATCGGATTCGGAGGCATATTGGAAAAACTTGATCGGCTGGGTGGGCTGCGTGTCGGGCACCAGAACGAAATTCATCTCCGAGAAAAGCCGCAGTTTCTGGCGGTCGGAGGCGAGATCCGCCTTGATCCGCGCGATCATCGCCGAGCTGTTCGCGAGCAAGGGCCGTGCCGAGACATCTTCATTCCAGGAGTTGTCCACCGGCATGATCTGCATGGCCGCGAGCAAGACATCCGCAGCCGCCGTGTTGAAGAGCGTGGGCGTCGTGACCACCGGCGGCGGACCGAGCATGCGGCCTTCGTGATTGATCCGCTCGGCCCAAGCAGCCGCCGGAAACAGGAACATCGCAATGATACATCGAAGCATGTTGGGCACGATACGGATGAGGGTGGGCAATGCAACCCCTTGCCATCCTCTCCGAGCGTCGAGATATCACCTTGGATTCGAATCTGATGGCGGGACGCGCCCGATCCTGCCAGCAATCGCAGCCTTGAGTTCGTCGCGAGTTGCTGCCTTGGCCATCTTGGGCAAGGCCTGGCCCTGTGCCCTGCTCCTCTCAGCAAATCGTTGAAAAAAGGCGGGCGGACACCTCGCTGCCTCACTTCCCCCGCAGGTCGTAACAGATCATCCGCGGCTTCTTCCCCAGCAGCACATCGGGGCTGTTCTGCACCACATAGAGCAAGCCCCGGTGCAGGCTGGGCAAGGTCCATGCTTCCCGGGCGGTGAACAGCCGGGTGCGCTGCACCACCCTCGACCCCTCCGGCGAGAGTTCCAGTTCCACGAAAATCCCATCCTCTCCCAGCGCGAAGTAGCGCTTCCCGGCCTGCAAGAGACTGGCGCGGAACAATCCCTCCACCTGTCCTTTCTCCTCCCAACGGTAGTCCTTGGTCCACACCACCTCTCCCGTCGCGAGATTGACACACTTGAATTCGGTATCGGGAGGATTGCGCCCCGCGAAGCCATAAAGGTGCCCGTCCTTCACGACCGGCATCATGAAATGCATCCCGAACTCGCGCTGCTTCCAAACCGGTTTCGACTTCCGCTCCTCGTCAAACTCAAGCAGGACTCCGCCCAGTTCATAACATTCGGAAATGAAGACGTGATTCCCGTCGATCGCCAGCGGCGAGGAAGCCAGAACGGATTCGTATTTGTTAGCGCGCCATGGAAACCGGTCATAGACTTCCCCGGTCGCGACATCGATCGTCAGAAGTCCCCCATGCGGAGGTTTGCTCTCCCCCGCCGCCAGCACCATCGCACACACTTTCCCTCGGATGGCCGCCACCACCGGCGAAGCGTAGCTTGCACCCCACCGGTCCACCACTTCCCACAGCGTTTTTCCTGTCTTCTTGTCGAAGGCCGCGACGCACACCCCGCTTCCGCTCTCCGCGCCCTTTCCGCCGACATTGACGATGACCCGGTCCTGAAAAACCACCGGCGTCGGCCCGTAACCGAAAAAATTCTGCGGCACCGCATAGTCCTTCTCCAGGTCGCGCTGCCACAGCAACTCCCCCTTGTCCGCGCTCAGGCAATGCACCTGAGCCCTCACCCCGGCCACATAGACCCTCCCCTCGTCCACTACCGCGCTGGAGCGCGGCCCGGCACTGAACCCGTAGCGATCCTGATAGGCCACTGCGTAGGAATACTTCCAGAGCACCTTGCCCGTTTCGGGTTCGCGGCATTCCACGGTTTCCTTCCCGTCCACCCGGTGGAAATTGAACAAGCGTCCGTCCGCCATGACCGGGCAGGCATACCCCTCCCAGCGCTCCGCTTCCCAAACAATCGTGAGCCCCGCGGCCGGCCACTGCTTCAGCAACGGGGTCTCGCGGGTCGTCGCATTGCAATACGGTCCGAGGAAGTGCGGCCAATCCTCCACCACCGCTCCCTCCTGCAAGGGACCGGGTTCCACCGCCAGGAGCCCTAGCGCCCCACCCGCCCACCAGCTCAATAGCCCAAGAATTCTCGCGATCATGGTGACCTACTACGGGATCATGTTCTCAAACTTCCACCAATAACCCAATCAATCCAGATGTGGTGGCAAAACGGTTTAATCATAGAGGTGGCAAGCTCCGCGAGTTCGGTTGGATTTCCGCCCTCGAAAGGGTCAGTCCAGACTAACCAACATTGACGGCTGAAGCACCGGGGGTTCAGGTGGGTTCATGGCACCACCCTTGCGCTACGAGGCGGCGGGAGCGGTTTACCACGTGATGGCGCGCGGCGACGGTGGCCAGCCGGTGTTTGAGGACGCCAAGGACCGCCACAGCTGGCTGGATCTGATGAAGCGGGCCTGTGGCAGCTTCGGCTGGCGGGTGCATCCGTGGGTGCTGATGAGCAAGCATTTCCATCTGGACAGTGGACATGCTGCACCATTCTTTCGCCAAAACGGGCAAAAAACCGGTTGCTTTACACTCTGCTTTACACCCAGCCGACGTCCAGGAAACCCTCGCCGATACGCGGAAATCCTATATTCTACTAGGGTTCCAGCCGCTTCGCCCGTTCCAGATCTAGCAATTTCGACGTGAAAAAAGTGTAAAGCTGAAAAAGGCACCTTTCACAGGATTTGGATGGGGGTGGGGAGACCCGAGGACTTTGTCAACCTCGGGAATAGATTTCCTCCTCACGATCAACTGGTTAGGGCGCGTTTGCCCCCTGTTTTATCAGCGTTAGATACAATTCCTGCAGTTCGCTCGCCAGCCGTTGCCCGGGACTATCTTCCGACCGAACGATCCAAGTTTCCGTGGTTACGGATCAGGGTGGTTCTTTGGCTCGATCCACCGTCGGCTCAGCCCACTTTTCGGTCTTCGGATCGTAAGAAAAGATCATCGGATACTCTTCAGTACTTCCATCGGGTGGCCGGTTACCCATATATGTCAACTTGCCGGTAAAAATAAGCTTGCCGTCAACGAGAGCCATCTTACAACGTTCGATTCCCATGAATTGAAGCAGAAAATCCGGCAATTTTATGATTCTCGACTTCAAGGGATTGTTGTTCCTTCGTTCAACTGGTGTGCCAATGTATTCATTGGGACGATAATCCAGAATAGCAGCCCCTGCTGCGTCACACGGAACATCAACCAAATGAAACATTCCAATCGACGTCGTGAGCAGGCCCCACACCCTCTTCCCGTCGGTTACAAGCTGTCCGTGATGGACCTTGTCCGTCATCCTTTCCCCGTTACCATAATTGAGGCCTCCGAGATTCACTGACTCTTCACCTTCGCGGGCGGTCCGGGTAATGGAAAACAGGACGCCGCTGCGTCTGGGATCGAAAGGTTGCCGAGTCCCCGGTGGCTTTTCACTCGGCATGTCGAATTCCCGTTTCGTGAATTGAAATTTCACCGAATAGTCCCCCTCCGTGTAGGAACATTCCGCCAGAACCTGGACTTTTTCGGGATCCGCGATCGACGAGCCGGCGAAAATCGCCCAGGAGGCAAGCGATAAAACAAGATGACGTTTCACTGCCGTCCCACAGACCTGGCGCGGCGCGCCCTGAGCCTTGAGTTTACAAGGCCTTAAGGTCGTTTCGGGGAAATGGCGATTGCGACTTTTTTGCGAGCAGTTGATATATCTCGGCATTCCAGTGACGATGCTGTCCCATGAGAT
>CAMBPB010000034.1 GCA_945869465.1 Prosthecobacter debontii | reverse complement strand
CGGCGCGGCTTTTGGCGCGGTTGACGATCAGTTGCAGCCGTCCTTCGCAGTAACGGATCAGCGATGCCATCACCCTCTTGGCCGCGTTCGGGCTTTTCACCAGCACGATGAAGTCGTCGGCGTATCTCGCGAACTTGTGTCCGCGGGATGGCACCTGCGTGTGTCGTCGCTCTGCGTGGGCCTGGCAGTCGGCGTCATGTCGCTGGTGGCGATGGTGCGGAAGTGGCGGAAGATCATTTTCGGGGAGTTACCAGCCTCCAGAGAGGTCCGTGCCACGTCGCCGGTCTCAGCCACCCGATAGCTGATATATGAGTGTCTGAGGGCATTCTGACGCCATCCGCCGGGAATCTTGGCTTTCACGGCAGTATCGCTCAGAGCGCCTGAGTAGTCGGTGATGGAGATGATCTTGCCGGTCTCGCCGCGCCAGGGGGCAAGCCATGCTTTCAGGTTGTCCGATAGCGGAACGAGTCGCCGCGCTGCTGTCTTTGCTTTCTTGCCTGCGATCTCGATGTGGCCGCGATCCCACTTGATGTCTTGCCAGTTGAGGCGACATACCTCGGCTGATCGGATGCCGGCGAATCCACCAATGGCGATGAGCGGCAGGATGCGGGCGTGGGCAGTGAGCAGGAGACGCTCCATTTCTTCGGGGGTGAAGATCTCGATCTCGGTTTCCGGTTCCTTGAACGACTCGCTTTGTTCGGCAGCCGTCTTGCGGTCGGGGTGAAGGTAGCCGTGAATAGGGTCAGAGCACACGAATTAACACGTTAGATTAGCCAGCTTCTATTTCACTAGCAAAACTCCCTCTCGGAAGATCGTCGCTCCGCACCACCAATCGCCCCGCTGCGTGCTGTCACGGTAAGCATCCTAAATTCATCCCCCGGCTGCGGCACCGGCGGGACGATTGTTAGGCGACTTCCTGCGCCTGAGCTCGGAGGGCGACGGCGAAGCGGGCCGGGGTCAGCTCCGCGGCTTGCTCGACGGTCGCATGGTGCGGCAAGCGCTTGATGACCTCGGTCAGATACATCTCCGGATCCAAGCCGTGGTTCTTGCAGTTGGCCATCTGGCAGGATGTGGATACCGTTGGATTCGTCACATCCTCAAATCCGTGATCCCCAGGCGGGCCTTGCTTCCGCGGGCACGCCGCGCAGGGACACGAATCAGGCACCCGGGCGCTGCGAATTCAACCCGGCAATCCACCCAAAATCACCCAATCAGAATTTGGGCAAGCCGAACGACATCCATTTGGGATTTAACCCCTCACGCGGGTGCCCGGCGGCGCGTCCCCCCCGCTGCAACGCGGGGCAGGCGCAAACCGACATTTTTTCTGGCAAAAGACGAGGATGGCTCCGCTTTGCGGGTTGCACGATCGTGGCAAGATGCCAAGAATCCCCCCAGCACATCAATGACCATGGAAAACTTACAAGAGCGGATCGCAGAATCCAGTGGCTGGATTCAAGCGGTGAAGGACGAAATGGGACGGGTCCTGGTGGGCCAGGAACGCTTGGTGGACCGACTGCTGATCGGCCTGCTGTGCAACGGTCACATCCTGCTCGAAGGGGTGCCCGGGCTGGCGAAAACCCTGGCCGTGAAAGCGCTATCGGGCTCGCTGGCCGCCTCGTTCGCGCGCTTCCAGTTCACCCCCGACCTGCTGCCCGCGGACCTGGTCGGCACCATGGTCTATCACCCGCAGGACACGAAATTCGCGCCCAAACTCGGCCCGATTTTCAACAACCTGATTCTCGCCGACGAAATCAACCGGGCTCCCGCGAAAGTGCAGTCTGCCCTGCTGGAGGCGATGCAGGAGCGTCAGGTCACGCTCGGCGATCACTCCTATCCGCTGCCCGAGCCGTTCCTCGTGCTGGCCACCCAGAACCCGATCGACCAGGAAGGCACCTATCAACTTCCCGAGGCCCAGCTCGACCGTTTCCTGCTCAAGGTCACCGTCGGCTACCCGACCAAGGAGGAGGAGTTGCTCATTCTCGACCGGATGGCCACCTCCACCCCGCCCTACCGCACGCAACACGTCGCCACTCCGGAGCAGGTGGCCGCCTCGCGCGAGCTCGTCAACTCGGTTTACATTGATCCCGCGATCCGCAAATACATCGTGCAAATCATTTACACGACGCGTTTCCCCGGCCTGGTGGACGCGCCGCTCAAGAACCTCGTCCGCGCCGGAGCATCGCCGCGCGGCACCATCAATCTGGCGCTCACCGCGCGGGCGCTGGCCTTCATGGATGGCCGCGCGTTCGTCACCCCGCAGGACGTGAAGGACATCGCCCTCGATGTGCTGCGTCACCGCATCCTGCTCACCTACGAAGCCGAAGCCGAGGAGATGACCACCGATTCCATCATCGAGCGCATCATGAACAAGGTACCGGTACCTTGAAGCATGAAATCCTAAATTCGAAACGAAGACTTGGAGACCACCCATCGCTTTCCCTGTGACCTCTTCTCCGTTGCGAATTTCATGCTTAATGCCTAGAGCTTTGTTCCCATGCTAACCGACGAACAGATCGAGGAAATGATGGCGCGGGTGCGCAAGCTGGAGCTCAAGGCCCGGCGGTTGGTGCGCGAGTCGTTTTCCGGCGAGTATCTATCATCTTTCCGCGGCCAGGGTTTGGATTTTGACGACTTCCGCGAATACCAGCACGGCGACGAGGTGCGCTTTATCGATTGGAACGTGACCGCCCGGATGAACCTGCCGTATGTTAGGAAATTCCGCGAAGAGCGCGAGCTCGCGGTGATTCTGGCAGTCGATGTGTCGGGCTCGGCCGACTATGGCAGCGTTTCGCTGAGCAAACGCGAGATCGCCGCGGAAACCGCCGCGGTGCTGGGTTTCAGCGCCTTGCACAACGGGGACAAGGTGGGGCTGGTGATCTTCGCCGACGAGCCGATCCTGTTCATCCCGGCGGAAAAAGGCAACCGCCACCTGCTGCGCATGATTCGCGAGATTCTTGTCGCCAAACCCGCCAAACCCGGCACCTCGGTGGCCGGTGCCTGCGATTTCCTCGTCCGTACCTTGCGCCGCAAATCGCTGGTGTTTCTCATCTCCGACTTTTTCTCTGACCCTCTGGAGGGCCCGCTCGGCAAGCTCGCCCGCAAGCATGAAACCGTGGCCCTGCGCGTGATGGATCCGCTCGAAGCCAAACTGCCGAAGGGCGGAACAGTCGTCATGGTCGATCCCGAAACCGGTTTTGAAACCCAGGTCAACACCGACAATCCGAACCTGCGGATGGGTTACGAAAAACTCATGCGCAGACAACACGAGGGCGTTGCGGCGCTTTTCAAAAAACACGCAATCGATTCCGCCGATCTCGGCACCCAGGGCGACACGCTGGCGGCCTTGCACCAACTTCTGAAACGCCGGAGCCGCAAGCGCGCCCGCTAAACTCGATGAATGAAAAGACCACTGGATTCGAATTGATGGAATCCGCCTCGCCCGAGGCGCTGGTGCCCCAGGGCGGCTTGTGGCCGTGGCTGGTCGTGGCCGCCATCGCCGCCCTGCTGGCGGTCATCCTCATTTTGTTTCTGAGAAGACGCCCCGACAAGCCCGCCGATGCCGCCATGCTGCGCCTGGCGGCCTATATCGAGGCGGTCGCCGGATTGGCCTGTGCCACCACCGCCGATGCCCGCAACGCCGCGGTGCAATGCTCGCTGATCCTGCGGAAATATCTATCAAACGCGGCGGGCGATCCCGCGTTGTTTGAAACCCACGAGGAATTCGTCTCGCGGCACGATGCCCTGAAAGCGCTCACCGCCGCAGCCCGCGGCGCCACCGAAGCCGGCTTCACGCGCCTCGCGGCCTTGAAATACGCCCCCGAACGACCCGCCGCGGTCCCGGCGGAGGTCATCGCGGAATCCCGCGCTCTGCTGGAAACCCTGCACCACGGATTTGCGGCATGAGCTCGTTCATCGAACATTTCCGCTTCGCCCAGATCGGGTGGCTGCTGTTGCTGCTGCCGGCCTTGCTGGTGCTGGTGCTGCGCCGCGGCCGCGGTTCGGAGGCCGCCGTGGTGTTTCCCAATCTATCCGTGCTGGTCAGTCTTGGAAAACGCGTCCGCCGCACCGCAGGCGGCATCGGCCTGCCACTGGCTTTGCTGGCCCTGATCACCGCCATCCTCGCGATGGCCCGCCCCGTCTGGCGCAACGAATACCAAAGCCGCACCGCCAGCGGCATCGACATTATGATCGCCTTCGATGTCTCGCTCTCGATGGACATCGACGACTTCATCGACGAGGGCGAGCGGGTGAAACGCATCGATGTCGCCAAGATGGTGGTCGATGACTTCATCCGCCGCCGGCCCGACGACCGGATGGGGCTGGTGGCCTTCGCCGGCCGCCCACGCGACGCCAGCCCGATCACCCTCGACCACAAGTGGCTGCGCAACGCCCTCAACGAACTGCGCCTGAACGACCAGTCCGACCGCGGAACCATCAAGGAACAAGGCACCGCCATCGGCTCCGCCCTGTCCGCCGCCGCCACCCGCCTCGACGCCCGGGATGCCAAGAGCAAGATCATCGTGCTCATCACCGACGGTGCCAGCAACTCCGGCAAAATCTCCCCGCTGGAGGCCGCCGAATACGCCAAGACGCTCGGCATCAAGATCTATACAATCGCCATCGGCACCAAGGAGGGCCGGGTGGATCGCAGCATCATGCGGTTTCCCTATCAGGAATTCGACCTCCCGACCCTGAAAAAAATCGCCTCCCTCACCGGGGCCGAACATTATTGGGCGCAGGATGTCGAAGCACTCAAAAAATCCTTCACCACCATCGACCAACTTGAAAAAACGGATGCGCAAAGCTACACCGTGATCGAAGATACCGAGTTGTTTCCCTGGTTCCTGGCCGTCACGCTGCTCACGGCACTCACCGCGGCCGCGGTGCTCTCCCTCAATCCGCCTCCTGCTCCCTGATCCCGGTGAAATTCGCCCAACCCCTCTGGTTTGTCCTGCTCGTCCTACTGCCGCTTCTGGCAGCGGCAGCGGTGCTCATGGCCCGCTTCCGGAAAAGCCAGTGGGCGGTGTTTGTCGCGCCGCGGCTGCGCGGCGTGCTGGTGAAACGCGGCAGCCCCCTGCCCCGCTGGTTCGCCCTGTTATTCCTGCTCGCCGCCTGCGCCGCCATCGTCACCGCCCTCGCCCGTCCACAAGGCGACGACGGCATCCGCACGGAAAAATCGCTGGGCCGCAACCTGCTCGTCGCCCTCGATCTCTCGCGCAGCATGCGCGTCAAGGACGTCAAGCCCGACCGCCTCGCCCAGGCAAAAACCGTCATCTACGAATTGCTCGAATCGATGCCTCATGAACGGGTCGGCCTGATCGGCTTCGCGGGCGCCTCCTATGTCTATGCACCCCTAACAGTCGATCACAAGGCCGTCCGCGAGACCGTCGAGCAGATCGATGAGACGTGGGCTCCGCTCGGTGGCTCGGACCTGGCCTCGGCAATCCATCTGGCCACCGAAACGCTCAAGAAGACCGGCCAGAAGAACAACGCGCTGGTCATCCTGAGCGATGGCGAGAAACACGAAGGCGATCTCGACGCAATGATCGCCGAAGCCCAGCGCTCCGGCGTTTACATCCTCGCCATCGGCCTGGGCACCGAAGACGGCGACTACGTCCCGAACCCGGATTTCCCCGGCAACCGGATGGTGGATCGCAGCGGGCAGCCGATCATCAGCCGCCTGCAGCCGGAGGTCATGCGCAAGCTGGCGACCGAAACCAAGGGCCGCTACGCCGTGGCCGGGATCGGCATGGACATCCCGGCAATGGTGAAATCCTTCATCAAGGACCTGGACGCCTTCGAGATGGAAGGCCGCGAGCGGACGATCCCAATCGAGTTCTATCAATGGCTGTTGCTGCCGGCGATCGTTTTTCTGCTAGGATCGGTTCTGGCCGGCACCCGCTGGCGGGGAGTGAACGCCGCGGCGCTGGCTGCGGGCGTTTTTCTAACTCCCACCCCCGCCCGTGCCGACGAGGTCTCGGCGGCAAAAGACGCGCTGGTCGGAAAACAATATCCGCAGGCGTTCGCAGCCTATCGAAAACTCGCGGAAGGTTCGCGGATCAGGGATCGCAAGGCGCGATTCCGTTTCGGGGAGGGCACGGCGGCCTACCGTGGCGGCGAGTTCAAGGAGGCGCGCTCGGCGTTCAGCCAGGCGCTTCTAAGCGCAGACTCGGACCTGCTCGCGAACGCCCATCTCGGCTTGGGCAACTCGTTGTTCCAACTCGGCTGGCGCGGTCTGGCCGACGAGACCTATCCGGCCGGGCCAGCGCAAGTGCCGGACTTGGAGCGATTCGACAGGTTGGTGAAGGAACGGCTCGCGAAGCTTCGCGAAACGACGGATCCAAAACAGGAAGGCCAGGCCGGCGGCTATGCCCAGATTGAAGCGCTCATCACCAATTGGGCGGACGCCGTGAGGCACTTCAATTCCTCGCTCGCCGCCAGTCCCTCCGCCGCCGCGGCCGGCAACAACGGCGGTCTAACCATGACCTATCTCAAGCGCCTGCGGCAATTGTTGGAGCAGGACCAACAGGAGACCGAGGAATCGATGCCCCAACCGCAGCCGGGCGAAGGCCAGCCGCAGCCGGGCGAAGGCGATCCCAAGGAAAAACCAGAGGGCGAGGAAGGCGACAAGGGGCCCAAACCACCCGGCAATAAGGGCCAGGGTGAAAACGAGGAACCAAAGGACGGCTCCGGCGACGCGAAGGAGAAACCCGAGGACAAGGGCGGCCAGAAGAAGGACGACAAGGAATCCGATAAAGGCGATCGCGATCCCAATGAATCTCCCGCAGACCGGGCGCGGCGAAAACTCAAGGAAAACGCCGATCTCGAAAAAGGCCCGCTCACCCCCGGGCGGCGCGAGTACCGGGACCCCGAGAAAGACTGGTAACATCATGAGCGGAATCACACATTTCAAAGGTCTCCTGGCCGTGCTAACCGCATGGCTGCTCTTTCCCGCGGACGGCGGCGCCGAGACAATCAGCCGCCTGTCCACCCGGTTTCTCGCCCGCGGCGAACAGACGCTGCTGGAAATCGCAGTGTCCGGAACCCAACCCACTGCGTTTCCGGAAATCCCGGCCGTGGAAGGCATGGAGATCCGCCAGACCGGCCGGGGCGCGCAGACCAAACTGCTGCCGGGCCGGAAGCTGGAGTATGTCTTCGAATACCTCGTCTCCAGTTACGAGCTGGGCCGTCACGTGATCCCGGCCTTCGAGGTGGTGGTCGGCGGCTTGAAAGCCCGCACCGAGCCGCTGGAATTCACGGTGTTCGATCCGGACGAATTGCAGTGGTCGGATGCCGTGGCGGGCAACACGCGGTTCCGCTACGCCAGTGCCTTCCGCGTCATGAACCCGCGCCCATACGACGGCGAAGCCACCCCGGTAGAAATCAAAATTTTCGTGCCGCGCGACTTGTTTATCGAAGACTGGGGCATCCCAGACTTCCAACGCGATGGCGTCACCTCATGGCGCTTCCAGCCGTCCTCCATGCGCGGACAAATCAACCTGCTAGGGATGCCTTACGTGTCGGTGGCCTATCCGAGCACCCTCACCCCCACGCGCGCCGGCACCGTTGGAATCGGCCCCGCCACCATCCGCCTGATCACCACCCAGGTTGTCATGGAAGGCATCCTCCGCCGGGTGCAGCAGGAAGTGAATCTGGCCGTACCCAAGCTCGAACTCGAATCGATGCCCCTGCCCAAAGGCGCGCCGGACGGCTTCGAAAACGCCATCGGCAACTTCAAACTGGAGGTGAGCACCGCCCTCACCGAATCACAGGAGGGAGATCCGATCCCGGTGGACATGGTGGTGAGCGGCAGCGGCAATCTCGACACGCTGCGCCCGCCCAAACCGATCGATACCGCCGGCTGGAAACTGTATGATGCCACCACCGAACAGCGGGGCGACGAACGCCGCGAGCTCTCCGGCAAAACCGTGTTCCACCAATTCCTGCGGCCTCTCGGAGTGAAACCGGTGCTGCCGTCGTTCCGATTGGTTTACTTCGATCCGGCAGAGGCGACCTACAAAACCCTAACGACCGAGCCGATCCTCTTAAAAATGACACCTTCCATGGCGCCCAGAGGCGATGCCGCCGCCGCGCCGCAAGCGCTGGCAATGCCGGTGGAGCGCATGACCGACATCCTCAGCGTCCTGCGCACGGCTCAGCTCACCATGCCCGGCGCTTCGCGATTGCCCGGCTGGTTCGGTCATGCGCTCGGCGGCTTGATCGCGCTCGGGTTGATCGTTAGAGCGCTGTGGATGCGCTTTGCCTGGCGCTTGCGCAAAGACCCGGCCTGGCAAACCCGCCTCCGGGAACTCCATCAAATCCAACGCCTGAAAAGTGCCGATGACACCGGTTTCCTTCTTTCCGCCGGGCATTTCATCGAGCGCTGGCTCGGCGAAAACCCGCCGCCAGAGGTGCGCGCGGTGCTGGCTGAACGGGATGCCGTTTGTTTCCTGCAGGAAAAGCCCGGCGGCCCGGTGCTGGAACCGAAGCGCCGCAACGCCATCCTCAAAGTGCTGCGCAAGGCCGCCATGAGCTGCCTGCTCGCCGCCACCCTCGGTTTCGGCGTCGGCCAGGCCCGCGCCGAAGACCCGGCCGCCCTGGCTTTGGAGGCCTACGATTCCGCGAAATACGATGCGGCGATCCACCTCTGGCTGAAGGCCGGCCGCTATGAGGATCTCACGGCCGACGCGCTCTACAACATCGGCAACGCCTGTTATCGCGCCGGTTCGCCGGGCCATGCGGCGCTGTATTACCGCCGGGCGCTCGCCCGCGATCCCAGCCATCAGGAATCCCGCCAGAACCTCCGCTTCATCGAACGCAAACACGGCTCCATCACGGTCCACCGGCCGGAATACCAATATGCGCTCGCCCGGCTGCCGCTTGCCGCGTGGCAGGGCCTGCTGTGGGCGGGTGCCTGGCTCTGCGTGCTGGGGGCATTGGTGTTTCCCGCCACTCGTCCCGGTGCCCGCGCGCGCATGCCGGCTGTGGCCGCGTTAGTCATCGGTCCTTTGCTGGCGGCCTTCGGCGGTCTCGGCTGGCGGTACTTTCCCAATGACGCCGAGTTCGCTCCCGTCCAACGCCAAGCCGTGATCATCGGGGACAAAGCCATTCTCCATGCCGACGCCTCGCGAACCTCCCCGGAAGTGATCGACGCCCCACCCGGATCGCTGTGCGAAGTGATCCGCCACACCGGTCGCTGGGCTTACGTTTCCTTCGCCACCAAAACCCGCGGCTGGATCCCCGCGGAGTCACTCGAAAACGTCGTGCCCGCCACCCCGCCCACCCCGCCTTCCATCCGCAAACCCAAGGCCGACGGAAAGAGCGCGTGAGCGTTCCCACTTCGGCCGATGGTGCCGCAAAATGAGATGCCCACATGGCACACATTTTGCTTCACATCGGGGCGATCGGCTTTATGGTGGCAATAGGCCCGCCTGCCGGTCATGTCCAACGCCTACCTCCAGCAATCGCTGTCCCAACAGCAGACGCTCGCGCCCCAGATGCGCAAGAGTCTGGAAATCCTGCAGGCCGGGACCATGGAGCTCTCGCAACTCATCTCCCAGGCGCTGGAGATGAACCCCGTCCTCGAAGATCTCACCGAATCGCTGTCGCTCGATGAGGACGCGCCCGATCCCGAGGCGGCGGATTCGCTCGATTACCTGAACGAAACCGACGACGACTGGCGGGATCGCTCGATTCTTGAAGGCAAATCCTCCCCCTGGACCAACGAGGATGAGGAACGCCGCCAGCGAATTTATGATTCGATCGTTGGCCCGGTGACACTCCAGCAGCATTTGCAACAGCAACTCGATCTTTCGATGGTCGATCCCGAAATCCGCGACGCGGCCCGGGCGATCCTGGGCAATCTCGATGGCCGCGGTTTCCTCGATCTCCCCATCAAGGATCTGGGAATCCGACTCGGGCTCAGGCCAGCCGACCTGAGCACCGCGCTCAAGTTGATCCAATCCTTCGATCCGGCGGGCATCGGCGCGTCCGGCATCGCCGAATCGCTGCTCCTGCAACTCGAACGCCAGAGCGGCACGGCCACCATCGAATACAGGATCGTCCGCGATCACCTCGAGGATCTCGCCCGCAAGCGCCACCCGCAAATCGCCAAGGAACTCGGCACCAGCGTCGAACGTGTGGCCGAAGCCGCGTCGCGGATCGGCCGGCTGACCCCCAACCCCGGCGGGGATTTCGATCCGACCGGAAACCCCTACGTCCTGCCGGATGTGGTCATCGAACGCAACGACGACGGCCGGTTGGAAGCCCGCCTAACCGGCGAGTTCCTGCCGACCCTGCGCATCAACGACTTTTACAAGGACCTGATCGGCAAATCCGGGGTGGACGCCAAAGCCCGGCAGTTTCTGCGCGACCAGATCCGCGATGGCCGCAGCCTGATGCGCTCGATCTCGCTGCGCCAGGAAACCATCCTCGCCATCGCCCACAAACTCATCGAACACCAGACGGATTTTTTCAACAAAGGACCGCGCCACCTGCGCCCGCTGACCATGAACGACATCGCCGACGAACTCGGCATGCACGGCACCACCGTGTCACGGGCGGTCGCAGGCAAATACGTGCTCACGCCGCAGGGGTTGATGGAAATGCGGGTCTTCTTCGCCACGGGCTATCAGACCCAGGATGGAGCGGAGGTTTCCAATGCAGGCGTGCGCGAGGCGATTCAACAACTGGTGGCCGCGGAACCCCCCACCAAGCCGTTGTCGGATGAATTGCTGATGAAGGCGCTTGCCGGGCAAGGCATCACCGTCGCCCGCCGCACTGTGGCGAAATACCGCGAACAACTGAACATCTTGCCCTCGCACCTGAGGAAGACGTTCTAACCGCATCGCCCCCGCTCCGGGACCGTGTGTCTGCGGAAACGCGGATATCATCGGCAAAGGCGCCAAGGAACGATCCTCCGGGCGGTCCGCCAACAGGGGCCGTGAATGAATGGGTGGGACGGGTTTCTCACAGGCCAATGGCCCAGCCCATCGGCCGGCGAGGCCGCCCGGCCCTACCGGGTGAGTTGGCTCACCGCACAAGCGCCACCAGGATTGCCTTCTGGGCGTGGAGGCGGTTTTCGGCTTGCTGGAAAATCGTGGCGGCGTGGAGTTCGAGGATTTCGGCGCTAATTTCCTTGCCACGGTAGGCGGGCAGGCAATGGAGCACGATGTGCCCGGCGGCGGCGGACGCGAGCAAGCCGGCGTTCACTTCGAACCCGGCGAACTCACGCTCCTTGTCCTGCTGCTGCTCCTGGCCCATCGACAGCCAGACGTCGGTGTTGATGACGTGTGCGTCGGTCACCGCGATCCGCGGATCGGCGGTGACCGAGACGTTCGGCGCGTCGAGGGCGGTTAGAAACTCCGCCGGCGGCTGGCAGGATACTGGCGATGCGATGGCGAGTTGGAAGCCCAGGCGTTTGGCCGCCCACAACCACGAGCGCGTCATGTTGGAAAAACCATCGCCGATGAAGGCGACCTTGCGGCCTTCCCAGCCGCCGAGTTTTTCCCGCACAGTGAGCAAATCCGCTAGAATCTGGCAGGGATGTTCGTCGTCGGTGAGCGCGTTGATCGTCGGGATGCCGGAGTATTCGGAAAACTCGATCACGTCCTGCTGGGCGAAGGTGCGGATGATTGCGCCGTGCACCATGCGGCCAAGCACCCGGGCGGTGTCCTTGATGAGCTCGCCGCGGCCGAGCTGGATGTCGTTTTTCGATAGAAACATCGGGAACCCGCCGAGCTCGCGGATGCCGACCTCAAACGAGACGCGGGTGCGGGTGGACGACTTGGTGAAAATGAGTGCCCATGTCTGGCCGGCGAGCTGGGTGCCGTCCCGGCCGCGCTGGAGCTTGAGGTGTGCGGCGGAATCCAGCAGGCCGTGGATTTCCCTGCTGCTGAGTTGCTCGATGGAGAGGAGATGTTTCATGTGGCTGAGAGCGGAGAATTGAGGGCGGTAAGCACGGCTTGAATGATCGCCAGCGCCTCGTCGATCTCTTCTTCGGTGACATTGAGCGGCGGAAGCAGACGGAATGTATTAGGTCCGGCGGGCGGGACCAACAATCCCCGTTCCATCAAGCGCGTGGCGACAACAAGCGCCGGGGTTTTCCCCTCCGGCGTTGGAACAAGCTCCGGATCGAGCTGCACTCCGAGCAGCAGGCCGCTGCCGCGGATTTCGGTGATGATCGGGAGTTGCCACGTGCGGATGGTTTCGCGGATGCGCACTTCCATCAGGATCGCGTGGGCGGCGAGTTCCTTCTCGCGGATTTCCTGAAGCACGGCAAGCGAGGCGGCGCAGACGAGCGGGTTGCCGCCGTAAGTCGAACCGTGCGATCCGGGACCCATCAGCGCGGGAAGCGGAGTGCCCGCATCGTCGATGGCGCGGTCGTTGAGCCAGAACGCGCCGATCGGCACGCCGCCGCCCATGCCCTTGGCCCATGAAATGCCGTCGGGTTCGATTTCCGGCGCGATCATGCGCCAGGCCATGGCGTCGCCACAGCGGCCGAAGCCAGTCTGGATTTCGTCGAATAACAGGAGCAGGTCGTGTTTCCGGCAGAGGTTGGCCACGGCGCGCAGGAACTCGGGAGTGGCGGAGTGGACGCCGCCCTCGCCCTGGATCGGCTCCAGCAGGATCGCGGCGGTTTGCGGCTGAATCCCGGCTTCCAGCGCGACGATGTTGTTGAACGGCAGGTAGCGGAATCCCGGCAGCAAGGGATCGAAGCCCGCCTGGATCTTCGCTTGGCCGGTGGCGGACATCGAGCCGAGGGTGCGGCCGTGAAACGACTGCTGGAAGGTGATCACCTCAAACCGCGGCGAACCATCGGCCTGCGGGCGTTTGTGGCCGAAGCGGCGGGCGGACTTGATCAGACCGTCGTTGGCCTCGGCACCGGAGTTGGAGAAGAAGATCTTGCCGGGAATGCGAACGTGGTGCGTGTTGATCTCCGCGGCCAGTTGCGCCTGTTGAGGGATTTGATAGAGATTGGAAACATGCAAGAGTTTCCCCGCCTGATCGTGGATGGCGGCGACCACCCGCGGGTGGCAGTGGCCGAGCGAGCAGACGGCGATGCCGCTGCAGAAATCGAGGTAGCGTTTCCCCGTTTCATCCCATAGCTGACAGCCCTCGCCACGCACCGGAACCAGCGGAAAGCGTCCGTAAGTCGCAAGAACATGCTGGGAAAAAAGGTCGGAATTGCTCATGGAAAGGCGCGCAGACTAGCGCCGATCCCCGGATTGGCAAAGCGGTAATTATCCGGTGGAGGAGCAATCCTCTCTCCCTCTCTCTCGGCGCTTGTCGAAACCGCGCGGACCGCTTACCAGTTTTCCCAGTGATTCGATTTCTGGTTTTTTCCTGGCTCCTTCTCTCCGGACTCGCCTGCGGCCAACTCCGGAAAATTGCGAACTGCACGCTCGTGGAAACCGCGTGGGCGGACGGGGATAGCTTTCAGGTCCGTTTCCCGGATGGGAAAAACCAGACCCTCCGCCTCTACGGAGTGGACTGCATGGAAATCCACGTTCAGGGCGATGATTCAAACGCCCGGCGCCTGCGCGATCAGCGGCGCTATTTCGGCATCGCCGATATCCTCACCGCCAAATCCATGGGGCAGGCGGCCAAGGCCGAAACCGCCAAACTGCTATCCAAACCCTTCATCGTCCATACCGCCTTCGCCGACGGCCGGGGCGACGGCCGGTTCGCCCGCATCTATGCGTTCGTGGAAACCTCCGAGGGCGGAAACCTCTCCGAAACCCTCGTCACACAGGGCCTTGCCCGGGCCTTCGGGGTGATCCGGCAACTGCCTAACGGCACCAGCGGCGACGAATGGAAAGAGCAACTCAAAGACCTCGAACTCACCGCCGCCCGCGCGGGCCGCGGCGCGTGGAAACACACGGATTGGGAAAAGCTGCCGAAAACCCGCAAGGAAGCCCGCGAGGAAAACGCGGAACTCAACGAGGCCAAGGGCAACACCAAGGCCGTCGAAGGCAAACCCATCGACATCAATCACGCCGCCCGCGACGAACTCATGACCTTGCCGGGAGTCGGCGAAAAGACCGCCAATCAGATCATCGGCAAGCGCCCGTTCCAATCCATCAATGACTTGGACCGCGTGCCCGGAATCGGTCCCGCGACGCTGACGAAAATCCGGCCGTTCCTGACCATTACCAAGCCCTGATCCGCGACCTCCGTCCACAGGGCGCCCGCTTGTTGCAATGGGTTGCGTGCGTTTCGACCACCCTCCGCGATTGCCTGAAGTTCTGACAGCCCCGCGCCCGGCCATGCCGCGGGATGTTTCCTGCAACCGAAATCCACACATCCCCGGAAAACCGCGGATGTTTTCGTTTCAATGCGCTTGCCAGCAGGCGGCCGACTGGTTGAACTCCTCGGGTGAAAAAGGAAGACCGCGAGTTTTTGTTTCGTCTGTTGGAAACCCCAAGCCCCACGGGATTCGAAATGCCCGGCCAGAAGGTCTGGGCGGACTGGATCCGCAACCACGCCGCCCAGGTCGATTGCGACGCCTATGGCTCCACCTGGGCGACGCTTCCCGGCAAATCAGTAAAGACCGTGATGCTCGCCGCCCACGCCGACGAGATCGGCTACATGATCAAACACATCGACGCCCAGGGATTTCTCCGCCTCGACCGGGTGGGCGGGTCCGATGCCGCCACCGCCCGCGGCCGCCGGCTTTCCATTCTCGGCGACAAAGGCCCTGTTTCCGGCATCATCGGCAACACCGCCATCCATCTCCGGCGCGACGAACAGGGCACGGAAAAAGCACCCGCAGTGCACGACCTATGGGTCGATGTGGGCGCTTCGAATGCCACCGAAGTCGCGACCCTCGGCCTCCGCGTCGGACATCCCGCCGTCTATCAGGACGGCCCGCTGGAACTGGCGAACAAACGCCTCGTCGGCCGCGCCCTGGACAACCGCATCGGCGGCTACATCATCGCCCAAGTGATGAAACGCCTCGCCACCGGCAAGAAAAAACCGGCGTTCACGCTCGTCTGCCTGAATGCGATCCAAGAAGAAATCGGCGGCCACGGCGCGGTGATGGCCACCTATCGGCTCAAGCCCGATGTCTGCGTCTGCCTCGATGTCACCCATGCCACCGACACTCCCGGCCTGGATGCGGCCAAACACGGCAGCGTGAAACTCGGCGGTGGCCCGTCCTTGTCCCACGGCACGGCCAACCATCCGCTGGTGGTCAGGCGCCTGATCGACCTCGCCGCAGAGGCGAAAATCCCCATCCAGCATGAAGCCAGCAGCCGCTTCACCGGAACCGATACCGACCAGATCTTCCACAGCCGCGAAGGCGTGCCCAGCGCCCTCGTTTCGCTGCCGCTGCGCTGCATGCATTCAGTCGTCGAAACCGCCCATCTCGATGACATCAGCCATGTCATCGACCTGCTCACCGCGTTCGTGCTCGCGCTTAAGGAAAAGGAAGAATTTCATCAGTCTTTGGGGTAACCCGTGCGGTGGAACAGGTTGCCGGCGATGACGAAGGGCCGCGGCTGAGGCGATGGACAAACAGGACCCCGGGCCGGATGAAAGTGGGTTAGAGCCGGGCTGTCATGCCGGCTGGCGTTCATGATTCCAAGCGGATGGCGGTCGATCGGCCGTGAGCGTCGAGACCTTCGATGCGGGCGAATTCCTCAACCACCGCGAGTGACGCCCTGACGGATTTCTTGTCGAGCCTAACAATGCTGGTGCGGCGCTGGAACTGGTCGGCGCGCAGGCCGGAGAACGATCGTCCGGCGCCGCCGGTGGGCAGGGTGTGGCTCGGTCCTGCTAGAAAATCCCCGACTGCGACCGGCGAGTCGTTGCCCAGATAGATCGCGCCGGCGGTGCGGATTTGCGGCAGCCAGCGTTTTTCATCCGCGGTGATGAGCGACAAGTGTTCCGGGCAGAAGGCGTTGGAAACGGCGACTCCGTCCTCGAAGGATTTCAAATGAAGCAGGAAGGTGCCGGTTTTCAGGACATCCCGGATGATCGTGCCGCGCGAGAGGGACGGGAGTTGTTTGTGAATGGCTTTCACCACCCTGCCTAACAGCGACTTGGCATCCGTGGCGAAGCCGACCACGCTGTCGCCGCCGTGTTCGGCTTGGGCAAGCATGTCCGCGGCGATGTAGTCCGGGTTTCCGGATTTGTCCGAGAGGATCAGGATTTCGCTCGGGCCGGGCAGCAGGTCGATGGACACCGCGCCGACGAGCTGGCGTTTGGCTTCGACAACGAAGCGGTTGCCGGGCCCGAAGATGCGGTCCACCGCGCGGATGGATTTTGTGCCAATCGCGAGCGCGGCGATCGCTTGGGCACCGCCGACCTTGATGACCTCGGTGGCACCGGCGGCTTGAAGGGCATAGAGCAACGCCGGATTCACCGAACCGTCCGGTCCGCACGGGGTAGCGGCAATGATTTCAGGAACCTTGGCGGCTTGGGCAAAGCCGGCGGTCATCAGCGCCGTGGAAACCAGCGGAGCCTTGCCGCCCGGGACATAGACGCCCACCCGATCAAAGGGAGTGAAACGTTCGCCAACCGTGGCACCTTCCGCGTTTTTGGCGGACCAATCCTTGCGCAAACCGTGTTTTGCAAAGGCATGGATGTTTTTCAAACTGCGGGCAACCGCCATCCGGGTGGCCCGAGTGACGGCTTTGTTCGCTGCGGCAAACTCGGCATCGGTGACAAAAATCGTTTTCTTCGTGATGACCGCGCTGTCAAAATTCCGGGTGAAGGTGACCAAGGCCTCGTCTCCCTTGGCGGCGACTTGGGCGATGATTTCGGCGACCAAATCGCGGACGCCGGCTTCGGGAAGGGCCCGGCGTTTGAGGCGGCGGATGAATGCCGGATAGCCGGGATCGAGGTGACTGAGAACTTTCATACGGGAAGTGGCGGAAGATGGACGCGCCGCAGGCGTTAGCCAAGCATGATCCGAACCCTTGTGTTCAAAACTACGCGCGCCAATCACCCGGCGGATCATGTCTATTCCGCCCTTGCTGGCAACGCCTACCTGAATCCGCTGCCACCCGACCTCGGCGACTTGATCAAGGGATTCGACAAGGTGCTCATCCCGGAACTCAACTCCGGCCAACTCAGTATTCTCATCCGGGCCCGCTTCCTGGTCGATGCCATCTCTCTCACCAAGATCAAGGGCCGCCCCTTCAAGATCAGCGAAATCCGCGAACGCATCCTGCACCTCCTCAACGACTGATTGCCATGGCCACCGAAATTCAAAACGTTCCCGCGATTCCGGAACTCAGCCGCAAGGACTTCGTCACCGCTAACGACGTGCGCTGGTGCCCGGGCTGCGGCGATTACGCGATCCTCAACTCGCTGCAGCGCACCTTCCCCGAGCTCGGCGTGCCGCGCGAGAACTTCGTCATCATCAGCGGCATCGGCTGTTCCAGCCGCTTCCCGTATTACATGAACACCTATGGGTTTCATACGATCCATGGCCGCGCGCCCACCGTGGCCACCGGCGTCAAGGTCGCCAACCCTGATCTATCGGTTTGGATCGTCACCGGCGCCGGCGACGGCCTCAGCATCGGCGGCAAGAACAAGGAAAAAGGCATCCGCCTCAACGGACTGATTCCCGAGGTGGTCGATGCGGCCACGGCCTCGCCCGGTGAAATCCTCACCCATCAGCCGGATCATCCGAGCCCGCTCTATTCGCAGTTGCTGGCCACCATGGGCCTGCCGGATTTCCCGTCCCCGATGGGAGTCATCCGCCAGATCCAGCGCCCGACCTACGAATCCCTGATCCACGACCAAGTCGAAGAAGCCAAAGTAAAAAAAGGCACCGGCACTTGGCAGGAACTGCTGCACGGCAGTTCCACCTGGACCGTGGAGTGAGAGAACCGGACCGCGAGTCTCCCTCAGGACCACGAGTCTCCAGACTCGCCACCCCCAGGACCGCGAGTCTCCAGACTCGCCACCCTCAGGACCACGAGTCTCCAGACTCGCCCGCCCTAGGACCGCGACATCTCCCGACTCGCCCGCGAAAGAAACGCCAAAGAAATCGCCGCATCCGCCTCCTTCGCTATTCTTCCCCCGGCGAGTCGGGAGACTCGCGGTCCGTCCCACACCGCCTCCTCACCGCTGCGCTGCTCCACGGCCAGGCCTCCGGTTTTTCACACAATCCCGCCTTCACCGGATTGTTCCGAATGTAAACTCGCGCGTCCGCCAGGTGATTCAGATCACGAATGTAGCGGTCATGATAGTCCAATGCCCAGAACTTCCCGCCGGTTCCCGTCAGCGCGTTGATATTTCTCGCGGTGAAGGTCTTCCATGATCGAACAATCTCCCCCAGCGACGTTCCGAAGCAACAGTGCATCAACACATGCACGTGATTGGGCATCACGCACCACTCCAGCAACCGATAGCGTTCTCCATCGAAATGCAGCAACGCCGTCTGGACCATCGCCGCGCAGGCGGGTTCCCGCAGCAGGCAGCTTCCGTGTCCCGCATCCTCATAGCACGCGACCCGTTGGCAGAGCTGGTGTTCGCGTTGTTTCAGATCCGCGCCGCAACGTTCCAATTCCCGCTTCCAACCAAGCACCACCTTCGCAGGCAAGGAATCCGCCAAACGAAACGTCAGCGCCTGGATTTCCCCTGCGGCGTCAAGATGCGGCAAATACCCCCGCGAGTGCCAACCCTTGTGCCGGAATGAATCGTCCATCCTGGAATCTGCCAGATTCCCGTCCGGACCGCGAGTCTCCAGACTCGCCCGAGGAAAAAAGTCAAAGCGAGGGAGTCCTGCGCCGCGGGTTCTTTGGCTACCCTTCCACTTGCGAGTCGGGAGACTCGCGGTCCACCGCCGGGAAGTCCGTGATTCTTACCAGCTTCACCCCGTAGAGCGCGGCGATCTCGGGCGCGTCCGACGTGTGATAGACATCGCGGTAGTAGATTTCCCGGATGCCGTAGGCGCAGAGCATTTGCATGCAGGCGGTGCACGGCATGGTGGTGCATGCCACGGTTCTTGCCTCGCCGCGGCGGAACAAACTGCACAGATTCACCTCGGCGTGGAGCATGAATTTCTGGCGTTTGTCGCGGTCGTCCCAGAATCCGGGGGGTGGATTGAAACCCGGCGCCAAGCCATTGTAGGCGGTGCCGATCACCCGGTTGTCATGGTCGAGCGCGGCGGCACCAACTTTTCGATAGGGATCTTCCGAGCGCAGGCTCGCGACATGCGCGAGCGCCATCGCATAACTGGGAATGGATAGGCGTTCGGGCGACATGCCGGGAGCGTGGCGGCATCCCACAGAATTAAAAATCCAAAAATGCCGCCTCAACAAACTTGATCACTCAGCGGATGATCAGAGGTTCTTCATGGGCCACCGGGACAACGGTTGGAGCGGTCGCCGATTTTTTCGGTTTCGTCACCGTCGTCGGATCAACCCCGCAGCGCACTGCCGTCCTACCGCGCAAGGCATCAAAAGGCATCAAATTCGGGAGGCAATTCGGGAGGCGATTCGGGGCGAAATCATGCCATTCCGTGCAACTCGGTGCAAAGTCAGTTTTCCCTTACCATCGCTTCAAACCCTTATTTCCCTAGGTTTTCCCCGTGTTTTTGACTGGTGGTCCCGAGTGGAATCGAACCACTACCTACGGCTTCGGAGGCCATCATTAGATGGCTGTTTTGCAGTCTTTTTTGTCAATTGTAACGGCATGTAACGGTTTTTGCTAGTCCCGCATCGTCATGCGTGTTACTGCATGGCCATTCTCGGCGCGGTTCCGTGGCCGGGCGGCTTTGAGCTTGCGGACGAGAGAATTCTTTTCGATTTCGGAGAAAACCACCTGCATCTGGATGATCGCCTTTTTGAACCTCACCGCGACATCGCCTCCTTGACCCGCTGCACCGTGGAAGCCCCCTTGCCTGTGATCTTCGCCGTGTGGCGGATGGACTGGCCGGCCCGCAGGTGCTTTACCACGTCCTTGTGGTTGGCGAGAAACTTCGCCGGCGTAAGCCCGGTGCCCTCCGGGCGGCCGAGCTTCTTCCCCTCGCGTCGGGCCTTGGCCAGTCCTGAGTTGATCCGCTCTGTCAGGGTTTCCCGCTCGCTGCGGGCCATCTCCGCCAACAGACTGAACATGATGGAAGCGGCGGGATTCCGCCTGCCGTCCGCCAGAAGAGTCTCGATCCGCTGCGAGTGCCAGTAGAGCGACACCTTGAGCGATTCCATTTCTTCGAGGAACTCGTGTGCCGTCGAATTTCGGCGGGCGAGACGCGAAACTTCGTGCACCATCACCTTTTGGATCTTCCGCTCGGCGGCGAGAACCCTCAGACGGCCCAGGTCATGGCGATCCGCGTTCTTGGCATTGCCGGAGAGGCCGGCGGTTTGGATGGTCTCGATGACCTCCCAGCCATTTTCGTCCGCCACCTGTTGGAGTTCGTGGATCTGGCGGGTGTTGTCCTGTTTGTCGGTTGAAACCCTGGCGAGAATGGCAACCGGCACCTTCTTGGACTTCTGCTTCGTGCTCACGTTGAATTCTCGTCAATCGTATTCAAAAATACAAGAGATTACGTGAATACGGGCGGAGGGGCTGAAAGGCGTCCGGAGACCGCACTAAACCGTTCGTAAATCTAAGGACGATTTTTTGAATACAACTGCACCCCCTTTTTCAAGGTAAGCAGTCCTCCCACGGCCTTGTTCCCAACAATACACGCCGATCCAGAATCAATCCTTGCCGACCGATTCCGTGCCTCGCTAGATTCCTCACATGAAAAAGCACCTTCAACCCATCTCCCGGCACCTCCTCCAACCATGACTGACGGAATCCACCAACTGATCCTGCTCCGGCTGGCAGTGGCGGTTCTTGGCCAAAAGGACCATTCCGGTTGGTGGGACTGCCAGTTCCTCGATGAGGCGGGCTTGGAATCCCTCGACTACAACTTCCCCAAGGCCCCACTGGCCGCCGGCTTCACCGCCACCTGCCTCGCCGCGAAAAAGCTCCATGACGATCGGATTGGCCGCACCGGCGTCACCCATTTGTTTCGTCTGGATCCGGATCTGGAAATACTCGTGCAGCGCTCCGCCACCGAAGCCGCAGGAAAAGTGCTGCGCGAGACGCCGCTTGATCGCGTGTCCGCCATGGCTGCACTTGCTAGATTGGCCGGCGAGGAAATCGACAGCCCCGCAGGCCCGGTTCAGATAGGAACCCTCGAACATGCGTCCACCCAGCGCGGCATCGATGAAATGGCCCGCCACTATCACGCTGGTTTCCGCCTCGGCCTTCGTATCTTTCCCTACTTCGCATCCCGCCGGGCATGACCGATTCTCCGCCCCCCCTCTACACGACCAACCTGTCCAAGGCCCAAGGCCTTGTTCCGGAAACGTTGGAACTGCTGACCTTGTGGCGGCCGGGGATGAGTGCTGCCGATCTTAAAAACCTGGTGAAACAAACAGGTGCCCTAGGCCGGGCCACCGATACCCGGATCACGGACGTCGTCAGCCGCGGATTCGCCCAGCGCTACCTCATCGACGGCGGTCGGCCCGCCGCATGGCTCAAACGACTGGTGGAGTCCGGTCTGAACCGCAGCGCCCTGCACCAGATCATCTTCGTTTACACCGCGCGCCACAACCCGGTGTTCCACGACTTCGTCACCGACGTCTTCTGGCGCAAGGCCCATTCCGATTCCGGCGAGGTGACCAAGGAGGACACCCGCGATTTCCTGGAACGTGCGGCTGCCTGCGGACGGATCGTCCCGCGTTGGGCGGACAGCATGATGGAGCGGGTCACCCGTTATTTGTTGGGCACCCTCGAGGACTTCCGGATGATTGGCGAAAATCGCCACGGCCGCCGCCAAGCCAAGCCGCCCGTGATTCTTTCCG
The DNA here is from genome assembly GCA_945869465.1 of Prosthecobacter debontii. Lineage (GTDB taxonomy): Bacteria > Verrucomicrobiota > Verrucomicrobiia > Verrucomicrobiales > Akkermansiaceae > Luteolibacter. The sequence continues at coordinate 10,481 of CAMBPB010000034.1, read as the reverse complement.
AAACCCTCCTGTATCTCGCACATGATCTTCACTTCCACGGCGTCGAGGACCGGAATATTCCCAGCCACACCGACTGGCGGCTCTTCGGCCTCATGCCGGCGGACGTGATCGGCCTGTTGGAACGCGAGGCCGGCAAGGGCCATCTGCAAGTCCAGAACGCCGGCCAATTGCTGCGGATCGAATGGAAATACCCTGAAATGGAACCCCTCATCGATGCACTCACTCACTGAAAAGTTCAACGAACTGCGCCAGCACCTCAAGGGCGGCGTCAGCTCCATGAAGCAAACCGGCTTTGATCCGGTCTATTATCTCGTTTTCCCGCCGGAGGAAATCCTCCAGGCCAAGCTCATGCTGCCGCAGATTCTCGCGCAGCTGAAACTCGACGGCTTCCAGCCCCGCGTCCTGTCCCTCACCGCCATGCTCAACGAATGGTTTCGCACCCACAAGATGCGCGCGGCGTGGCAGGCCGGCCTCGAGGATGCCGACAACCCGCGACAACAGTTCCGACGCAATTTCTCCACCAAGCTGGAAAAGGAACGCGTCATCGCGGATGCCATTCTCGCAGAGTTGGAAATTCTCCGTGACGTCCCCGGCGGCCTGCTGGTTCTCACCGACATCGAGGCCCTGCACCCATTCCTCCACATCAGCGGGATCGAGCAACAGCTCAACGGCAAATTCTGCGTGCCCACCGTCGTGCTTTATCCCGGCACCCGCGGCGGCTCCCACAGCCTGCGTTTCCTCGGATTCAACAAGGAAAACGCCAACTACCGCTCGATCCACATCGGTTAATCCACCTTCATGAAAATACGCGAACTCTTCGACCAAACCCGCCCGATCGACCGGCAGATCGTCGCCGTCATCAATTACGCGGCTGACGATGAAGCCCTGATCCGGCAGGAAATCGCGGAATACGAAATCACCGACAGCCTCGCCCGCCATTACGAGCGCTTCATGATCAACCTCGACGCCGGCTTCAAGGGCAGCGGCGGTCATGAGGTGGGTGTCTGGGTTTCCGGTTTCTACGGCTCCGGCAAGAGTTCGTTCACGAAATACCTCGGCTTCGCACTCGATCCCAGCAGGCGTGTCGGCAGCGAACCTTTTCTCACCTGTTTCCAGAACCAGATCCCCAACGCACCGCTGCGGGCCCAGCTCGGCACCCTGGCCAAGAACTACCCGGCCACGGTGATCATGATCGACCTCGCCTCGGTCGCGTCCGCGGAGGAATCCAACCAAGGCATCTCCCGCATCGTCTATCACAAGGTGCTGGAGTGGGCCGGCTATTCGAAGGACGAAAAAATTTCCCTGCTCGAACTGATGGTCGAGCGGGACAATCGCAAGGACGAGTTTGTCGCCGGCATCGAAGAGACCGGCTACACGTGGGACGAACTCCAGAATGACCTTCTGGCCGCCAACGCGATCGTTAGCCGAGTGGCCAGCAAACTCTACCCCAAGCTGTGGCCGGACGCGGCATCTTTCTCCCGCACCAAGGTGGATTCCATCTACGGCGAGGACGAGCGGCTCAAGCAAATGCTCTCACTCATCGAGCGCCGCACCGGCAACCGCCGCGTCCTCTTCATCCTCGACGAAGTGGGCCAATTCATCGAGGGCACCAACCGCCTCATCCTCAACCTCCAAGGCTTCGCCGAAAACCTCAAGAATATCGGTCAAGGTCAGGCATGGATTATCGCCACTGCCCAGCAGACGCTGCCGATGGCCGGCCCGCTCTTCAAACTCAAGGATCGCTACCCGGATCCACTACGCATTGACATCGAGTCCACCGACATCCGGGAAATCACCTACCGCCGGCTGCTCAAGAAATCTCCCGAGGCCATCCAGCTGCTCAAGAAACTCTTCAGCGAGCACTCCGGGGCCATCACCGCCGCCACCCAGCTCAAGAACACCAAACACATCCAAACCCATCTGGATGGCGATGAGTTCTCCCGCCTCTATCCGTTCCTGCCGCAGCACTTCAACATCCTGATGGAATTGCTCCGCAGCCTTGCCCGGTCCACCGGCGGCATCGGCCTGCGCTCCACGCTCAAGGTGATCCAGGACGTGCTGGTCGATATGAAGGGTGCCCAATCCGGCATTCACCTCGCAGACCTGCCCGTGGGCACCCTCGCCACAGCCGACATTTTCTTCGACACCCTCCGCGCCGACATCGAGCGCGCGAACCGGCCCTTGGTCGAAGCCGTCGCCAAAGTCGCCACAGCCTATGGTCCCGGCTCACTCCATCACCGCATCGCCAAGACCGTCGCCGTCCTCCAACTCGTCGAAGGCTTCCCGGTTAGTTCGCAAAATGTCGCGGCCATGCTGCACCCGTCCGCCGACGCCACACCCTTGGCTGAATCCGTGGACAAGGCCGCCATTGAAATGTGCGACGACAAGGAGCTTCCGCTCGAACTGGTGGATGGCTCCCTGCGTTTCATGAGCGAAGCCGTCGCCCAGATCCTCATTGACCAAGGTTCGCTTGTTCCGTCGTCAAACGACCAACTGACCATCCTGAACGAAATCCTCCGGGACCAGATCTTCTCGCCCGAGCCGGCGGCACGGTTGGAGAACAGCAAGAACGTCAAGGCACAGGTCAAGCTGCTCCATGGCACCATGCCCGTGGCCGTTACGCACTCGAAGGAAGACGTGGAGCTCCACCTGGAGCTTGCCCCCGCCTCTGAGATTTCCAACAAAATCAAGGACCGTCTGAACGACTCGCGTGTCCCGGCGAACAAAAATGTCCTCTTCCTGGTCGGCGAGGACACCCGTGAAATCCGCGACACAATCACCCGCATCTATCGGTGTGAGGAAATCCATCGCCGCCACCGCACCGAGGCGGCGGAGAAGGAAGTCTCGCAATTCATCATCGCCCAGAAGAGCCGCGCGGAGATCTTGAAACGCGACCTCGACACCATCCTCCAGAATGCGTTTTTGAAAGGCTCCTTCGTCTTCCGTGGCACCAACACCGCGGTGGCCATTCGCGGCTCCGAATTGCGCATCGCCTGCAACAGCCAGCTCAGCCACGTCGCCGCAGAGGTTTTTCCATTCTACAAGCAGGCCTCGCAGAACCTCGACACCAACATCGCCGAGAAACTCCTGCTGGCACCGGATCTCTCCGCGGTGCCCTCCGCCATCGATCCCCTCGGCATCGTGGACAAGGCCGGCGCTGCCACCAAGATCCGCATCGACCACCCGGCGTTGGTCTCGCTTCTCGACTATCTGCGGACCAAAGGTGAAGTGGACGGCCGCAAGCTGCTCGATGATTTTAACCGTGCCCAATACGGTTGGTTCAAGGACACCACCCGCTATCTGGTCGCCGGGCTTTTCATCTCCCAGGCCATCCGCATCAAGGTCGGCAACCAATGGCTCGAAGCCGTCGGCCCCAAGGCCATCGAGGCGCTCAAGAACAACGCCACCTTCGCCAAGATCGATGTCGCCACCAACGACAAACAGATCCCCCAGGAAACCCTCAACCGTGCCGCCAAGCGCCTGCTCGACCTGACCGGGGAAAAGGTCCTGCCGATGGCTCCGCGGATCAGCCAGGCGGTGCTCAAGCACTTCCCTGCCTTCCGCAATGAATACGCCTCACTGGCCGTTGAGCTGACCTCGTCAAGCCTGCCCGGGTCGCTGCGTGCCCAGTCACTCTCCAAGCGGCTCTCGGAAGTTCTCGACCGCGATGCCTCCGATGCTCCCGTCGCCCTCGGCGCGGAGGAATCCTTGTTAGTGGATGATCTCGCCTGGGCCCGCGATGTCCGCAAGGCACTCGAAAACGACCTTGGCACCGATGCCGCGGAAGCTGCCACACTCGCCACCGCCATCGCCTCGTTGCCGAAAGTGGGCATCCTCGAAAAACTGACAGGGTCCACGGCCATCCTGCGCGATGAGCTGGGTGAGTTCCTCGGACGTGAGGATTTCTACACGGTCGCATCCGACATCCGCACCCGTCAAACCGCCCTCCGCGAACAGGTAAAAGCCGCCGCCGCGGGGCTGGGTGAGGAAATTGCAACCCACCTCGACGCCCAGCGCGAGGCCATCACCAACCTGCCGGAATGGGTGGAGCTGCCGGCCGACGACCGCTCGGAGTTCTCCAGCCAACTCGACGGAACTACCCTGCCGGAAGCCACCGACATCGCCGGCATCCGCCAGCTGCTCAACCGCCGCATGGAACTGGATGCCAACCTCAACCAAATCCGCAGCGCGGTAGTCGAACGGAACCGCAAGCGCAATGAGGAAAAGAACCTTCCTCCCGCCCCCGCACCCAGTGGCACGGAGGTCAATGATGGCAAAAAAGCCACTCCCATCCCGATGAAGATTCGAGTCCGCCGCCGCTATGCCCCTGCGGATCAAGATGCGCTGGAAACCGCCATCGGAGCACTCACCACCGGCCTCAACTACCTCAAATCCGAGACAGCCACCGAAGTCTCCATCGACCTCGACTGATTCTAGGCTTACCCGATATGCTCACCCATTATTATTCAGCTTCATCATGAGCAAAGACCTCACCACTTCGGAGATCGATCGTCAGAACATCCTAAACAACCGCTACGCCCTCACTGAAATTGAGAAGGCAGCAGGTATTCAGGGTATTCCATTCGAAGGGAAAACCGTGGTCCTAAAGGAGCAGGTCGCCGCATTTTTTGAGGTGACTCCCCGGACTGTGGACAATTATTTGGAAAAATTCGGCCCGGAACTGGCCCGCAACGGCTATGTGGTTTTGAAGGGTAATCGACTGAAAACCATGAAGTTGGCGATTAAGGCTCTGGATGTTCACGAAGCAGATTTCGTTAACATCTCCAAAACACCCCAGCTGGGCGTCTTCGACATACGGGCATTCCTGAATCTGGCGATGCTCATGACCGAGAGTCACCGAGCGGCCTTGGTGCGCCAGATGATCCTCGATGTCGTCATCGATACCATCAACGCCCGAACCGGCGGGGGCACCAAATACATCAATCAGCGGGACGAGGATTTCATCCACTCCGCCTTCATCGAGGACAATTACCGCAAGCAATTCACCGATGCCCTCAAGGACTGCGTGGCCATGGGCAATTTCAAATACGCCGTCTATACGGACAAAATCTACGTGAGCATTTTCCGGGAAAAATCGAAAGAATACCGAAAAATCCTCCGCCTGGAGGAGAAAGACGAAGTGCGTGGCACTTTCTACTCGGAGGTTCTCGACCTGATCGCCTCCTACGAGTGTGGTTTCGCCGATATGCTCAGAGCGAAGTCCACTGAACTGGGAAGAATACTCACCGCATTCGAAACCGATTTGCTGTTCAAGCAATTCGAGGTCCAACCCTTGTTGAAGCCCCTGATTGAAAAAGCCCGCAACAAAATGGCCAGCCGCGACCTCGCCTTCCGGGATGCCCTGCACTTTCAGCTCAAGGATTACGTGACGCCGCTGGCCCCAAGCGAGTTCGAGCGCTTCATCGGGGAAAAGAGCATGGAGTTGGCAGACCGTTTAGAGGAAGCCAAGGACGTGATGAAACGACTCAAGGAACGCGAGTAATGACTTACCGCTACCTCAGCATTGAAAACGCCATCGATACTCACGGCCTCACCGTGGAGAAGAGCGGAGGCGGGACACTGGGTCTGTTGGAAATCGACAAACTCGCCAGCGTGCTTGAGCACATCCAGAACGACGATTACTACCCCACATTCGAGGACAAACTGACTCACCTCTTTCACAGCGCCTGCAAGTTCCATTGCTTTCAGGACGGTAACAAACGCATCGCTATCAGCCTGTCTGCGCAGATGCTTCTCATGAACGGGTATCTTCGCGTCGGCCGCTTCATTCGCGAGGCAGAAAACATCAGCTACCACGTGGCGGCGGGAAACATTTCCAAAGACCTGCTCGGGCGCTGGATCATCGCCGTCTTGAATGAAGACGAAGACGACGAATCACTCAAACTCGAAATCTACCACGCCATATCCGACGGTATCCCGGCCGGAGAGGACGGTTTCTCCTGAAATCAGCAAACTTCTTCACGACTCACCGACCAATTCTCCCATCTCAGCTTTCAGCTTTCCACTTTCCACTTCTTCAAATGTCCTTCGACCAAAAAACCCGCAACCTGCTCCAGCGCACCGTCAGTGCCTGCCGCAAGATCCTCGACGAGGAGTTCGCCGCCCAGCGTCGCGAGATATTTGGCATCAATGACGACGGCAGCGTCGCGCCGTTTGAGACACTGGCCCACTTGCCCGATGAGGAAATGCAAGTCGCCCGCCTCCTGCGCGACCGTCTCGACCACCTCACCGCCGGCCTCACCGCCCAAGGAAAAAAGGAGTCGGACGCGCGCAAGGAATCTGTGGGGCGCATCAACCGCGAGCAGGCATTCACGGTGCTCAACCGCCTCGCCGCCCTGCGCATGGCGGAGGAGCGGGGGATCGTGCTTGAGTGCGTGCGCCATGGCCTCCAGTCGGAAGGATTCCAGCTCTTCCAGCAAACCGCCGGCAGCGCCTTTGGCGATACTTGGCAAGCCTACCGCGCCTATCTCCTCGTCATCTACGACGAACTCGCCATCGACCTCGGCGTCCTCTTCAGCCGCTGGGACCCCGCCGGCCTGTTGTTCCCTGGGAAGGATGCCCTGGAAGCCGTGCTCAAGGAACTAGGTGGAACCGGCACCGCCATGGCCCGCGAGGTAATTTCTCCGGATGAATTCAATGCCATTTGGAGCGAGGACGAAACCATCGGCTGGATCTACCAATACTACAACGACCAGGCCGAACGGAAGAAGATGCGCGAGGAATCCTCCGCGCCGCGCAACAGCCGCGAACTTGCCGTGCGCAACCAGTTCTTCACCCCGCGCTATGTCGTCGAGTTCCTCACCGACAACACGCTCGGCCGCATCTGGTATGAAATGACGCAGAGCGGCACCAAGCTCAAGGAGCAGTGCCGCTACCTCGTTCGCCGACCCACCGAAATCTTTCTCCAACCCGGTGAAACCGCACCCCTCGATGGAGAGGCCAAACCAGATAACCTTTCCCAGGAAGACCTGCTCAAGCAGCCCGTCCACATCCCCCACCGCCCGCTCAAAGACCCGCGCTCCATCCTCATGCTCGATCCCGCCTGCGGCTCGATGCACTTCGGCCTCTACGCCTTCGACCTCTTCGAGGTCATCTACGACGAAGCCTGGGAGATGGCGGAAAGGATCAAGGCGAAAGGCAGAAGCATCCAGGAACTGGAAGCCGCCTACCCGCAGTTTTCATCCTTCATCCTTCACACTTCATCCTTTCAGTCGAAGGAATCCTTCCTTCGCCAAGTCCCCCGCCTGATCATCGAGCATAACCTCCACGGCATCGACATCGACCCGCGCTGCGCCCAGATCGCCGGCCTCTCCCTCTGGCTGCGGGCGCAGAAGGCGTGGCAGCGGCTCGGCCTCAAGCCGGCGGAGCGCCCGGCCATCAAACGCTCGAACATCGTCTGCGCCGAGCCCATGCCCGGCGAGAAGGAGCTGCTCCGCGAATTCGTCGAGCGCGAATTCCCGGCGGCGGAACGCGCCGTCTGCCTGCGGCTGCTGGAGGCCATCTTCGACAAGATGCAACTGGCCGGCGAGGCCGGCTCGCTCCTCAAGATCGAGGAAGAAATCCGCAGCGCCATCGAGGACGCCCGCGACGCGTGGCAGAAACTCGCCACCAAACCGCCGGAGCTGTTCACCACCACGGAACTGAACCAACTCTCCACCGCCCCCGAACTGACCGGACTGGAACAGGCCGTGTCTTCCCTGACCACCGACCCCCGACACCTGACCACCGACTTCTGGGAGCGCATCGAGGAACGCATCTACGCCGCGCTGCGCGACTACGCCGAGCAGGCCGAAAACGGCGGCGGCTTCCAGCGCCGGCTCTTTGCCGAGGACGCGGCGCGGGGCTTCGCCTTCATTGATGTCTGCCGCAAACGCTACGACGTGGCGCTGATGAATCCGCCGTTTGGAAGCAGCACCGAAAAAGCGGGTGAGTATCTCCTGATTGGCTATATCAAATCTTTCTACGACCTCGCCGCAGCATTCTACCAGATGTCGTTTGAAAGGATGACTCATGGCGGCCGGCTTGGTGCAATCGCGAACCGAACGATTCATTACTCAAAACGGCTTTCGGATTTCCGAAAACGAATGCTCCAAGAGAAGGAATTGGCATCGTTCATCGACCTTGGGTCTGGCGTGCTAGATGCCCTCGTGGAAGCCGCTCTCACGGTAAACGGTAATCAAGCCCCACTCGGTGAAACGCTCTTTGCAGACTGCACCCAACATGAGGATAAAGGTTCTGGCCTACTTTCGCATGTGGACGCATCGCGGCCTTGGTTGATAAGGCAACAGGCACGATTCACTTCCGGTAACGCGGAGCTTTCCTACAAAGCGGACAGCTCGCTGGATGACCTCGGAAAACCTATCGTTGAGTCTGGGTTTGAAGTTCGGCAGGGACTGGCATCTGGGGATAACTTCCGTTTTGTGCGTTTGCGCTGGGAAGTCCCAAACAGCGAACTCTCACAAAGATGGTTCACCTATTCAAAGGGCGGAGATTACGCGCCTTATTACTATGACCTGCATCTTGTCGTGGATTGGGGCAAGAACGCGCAACAGACCTACCGGGAAAGGACGACTCAGTTCAGTTGCCTCATCACGAAGAACTCTCACAAGTATGCTTTCAGGCCGGGATTGACGTATGCAACCCGCACCACTTCGAGGTTGTCAGTTCGCGTCATGCACGCCGGCTGTCTTTTTGACACCAAAGGTTCGGCAATTTTTTCAGATTCAGTTCACCAAGTTGGCGATGCCCCCTGCGACCTGATTTGGTTAGCGTGCGCTCTCAACTCCGACCTTTACCAGACCATCATCGACAGCAGGAGTGGTGCTTTGGATAGCGCGGCGCGTTCCTACAGCGAAGGAATGATTGGCTCGTTACCTGTTCGCTCAGTCACTCCAGCGGAGACCGAAAGCTTTGTCGCTCGTGGGCGTTCAATCATCAGTGGGATTCAACGCGCATACACATTTCAAGAGCCGAGCGCAATTTTCGTGAAAGCCATTGTGCAGCGTGCCGATGGTATGGAGCGGGTGTCATCGTCCATTGCCGAGAGCGCCGTTCAACTGTGGCGCGAGACCAAAGCACTACGACAGGACGAGAACCTGCAAAGGACTTTAATTGGCACAAGCTCAGCTCAAGCGATATCCGAAATCAGCGATGTCGTCGCTCAGCGTTACGGGGAAGCAATTCACGAGAATTTAGTGACCGAAGACCGGCAGACGGTCATTGCCGGGGTCGCCAGTTATCTCGTGGGTTGCGCCTTTGGCCGGTGGGACATCCGGTATGCGACGGGCGAGCAGGCCGCGCCGGAGTTGCCCGACCCGTTTGCGCCGTTGCCGGTCTGTCCGCCCGGCCAGTTGCAGAACGCGCAGGGCTTGCCCGCCCGCCCGGAGGACGTGCCCACCGCGTATCCCGTCCGCATCCCGTGGGACGGCATCCTCGTGGATGACCCGAATCATCCGCTGGACATCGAGCGCCGCGTCCGCGAGGTCATCGATATCATCTGGAGTGGCCAAGAGGGCGGCCCCACGGCCGAGGCCATCGAACACGAAGCCTGCGAAATCCTCGGCGTGAAGTCGTTGCGCGACTATTTCCGCAAGCCCGCCGGCTTCTTCGCCGACCACCTGAAACGCTATTCCAAGAGCCGCCGGCAAGCGCCCATCTACTGGCCGCTCTCCACCGCCTCCGGCAGCTACACGCTCTGGATTTACTACCACCGCCTCACCGCGGACACGCTCTACAAGTGCCTACAAGACTTCGTGGAACCGAAGATCGCGGAGCTGGAAAAAGACCTCCACCGCTACCGCACCATGATCGCCGCCGAAGAAGCCGGCACCCGCGAGCGCAAGCAACTCGCCGATGCCGAGATCCTGCTCGATGAACTCCGCGAGTTCCACGCCGATCTCAGCCACTGGGCACCCCGCTGGAAGCCCAACCTCAACGACGGCGTCCAGATCACCGCCAGCCCGCTCTGGAAACTCTTCCGCCTCCCCAAGTGGCAGAAGACCCTCAAGGAAACCTGGCAGAAACTCGAAAAAGGCGACTACGACTGGGCACACCTCGCCCACACCCTCTGGCCCGACCGCGTCCGCGAAAAGTGCAAGCGCGACCGCTCCCTAGCCATCGCCCACAACCTCGAAGACCTCTGCGAGATCCAATCTCCGGTGCCGAAGAAACGCGCCGCGAAGAAGGCGGCGAAGAAGGCCCCTAAAAACCCATCCGAAGACCAAAATGAGCTCTTATGAAAAACCACAAAGACCATGAAACCATCAAACAAGCCGCCGGAGCAGCGGTCGGAGGCGTCGCAGGTGCCGGGGTCGGGATGGCGGGAGCAATCGCGTCCATCTCGGCGGTAGGCACGACAACCGGGCTACTGCCAGCGCGCGGGTTGATTCTCTGATTGATTTTGCGACTGAACCGGATTTTTTGTTTGATTTTCAATTCATTCGGATGGCATCCTGCGGCTG